>NZ_JASCAR010000047.1:0-61544 GCF_029967715.1 Klebsiella sp. V115_8 | reverse complement strand
ATGGGCCCGAACGTGGCGGGGGTGATCGGCTCGGCGATCGCCGCCGGGGTGATGCTCAAGTACGTGCTGGCGATGTAACAGAGGAATAAGACAATGGAAGATACCGTATTACTGGATAACCAAAGAATACAGACCTCCGAACAGAGCAATATTATTCTCAGGTCGATACGGGCGATTGATTTAGTGAATCATCTGACACCGGAGCTAGGCATCATTGAGATCCTCAGCGAACAGTTCAATGTGCAGAAAATACTAGTGACTTGTCTTTATGCCGGACAGCAGCTTGCCATGGAACGGCGGATAGTATTGCCGCTATTACCCGAGTCGCTCTATTTGTTGGGTGGGGTAGTGATGGCTGCCGGAAAGTCAGTGGGAAAAAGAGAGACTCTCACTCACAACCGCCTGTGCGATGAGGCGGGAAAACTGCTTAACGACGATGCGGCCAGGGAGAGCTTTGATGTGATAAGAAGCATTGCTCTGCCGGTTTACCGCCGGCTGGTCAAAGAGCGGCGTACCCACGTCGCCTCTTTATTGCAGGCTATGCTGCATATTCTTGCCTGGCGTAGTGAAAGCGCATGGGCGCGGGACCAGGCGCAAAGAATGCTCTGGGCTGGTGGAGTGTTTGGACGGGGAGGGGTAGATTCGCTGATCGCCTTTGACCACACGTTGGCAGAAAAAGAGATAACATTCCCGTCTCTGCGCGAGTTGTTAACCGTGACGGCATTTCTGGCCCCCTTCCCTGCGGGCCCGATCTTTGCTGATTAACAAACGCTGCCCGGTATGGCTATCGGGTGGTTACTGAGGCGGCAGGCAGACGCCAATGCCGCCGATGCCGCAATAGCCGTGCGGGTTCTTATACAGATACTGCTGGTGATCGTCCTCGGCATAGTAGAACGGTTTGGCGGTGGCGATCTCGGTGGTGATGTGCCGGGTATCGTGCGCGTCGTTCATCGCCGCCTGGAAGCGCGCGAGGCTGGCCTTTGCCGCTTCCGTCTGTTCCGGCGTCAACGGGTAAATCGCCGAACGGTACTGGGTGCCGTGGTCGTTACCCTGTCTCATTCCCTGCGCCGGGTCGTGATTTTCCCAGAACACCTGCAATAACTGCTCATAGCTGATGACCTGCGGATCGTAGACCACGCGCACCGCTTCCGCGTGACCGGTCTGGCCGCTGCACACTTCGCGATAGGTCGGATTGGGCGTATAGCCGCCAGTGTAGCCGGCGGCGGTGCTGTAAACCCCCGGCAATTGCCAGAACAGACGTTCAACTCCCCAGAAGCAGCCCATGGCGAACAGTGCGACTTCCATCCCCGCCGGGACGTTGGTCATCGAGTGGCCGTTAACTGCGTGGAGCGTCGCCACTGGCATCGGGGTATTGCGTCCAGGCAGCGCATCCGCCTGGGCGACAAGATGCGTTTTATCAAATAGACTCACGGTGGGCCTCTCAATACAGAAATCGTCGTTAAGGTTGTAACGAAGCGTGTCTTTTAACACAATAAATACGCGTAATACGTCTAGATTAATACATAAGAATTATTTGGGTTATTGCCACTTTTTCAACCCTACGTTGTTAGGGTTTTGTTAAGCCGTGGAGCGGCGCCAGTGTTTCCTGTAGGGGGAAACAGGGATATTCAGGAGAAAATGTGCTAAAAATCCGCCAGTTATGTGTCACCAGCCTTTTGCTGGTCAGCGGGATCGCCAGCGCAGCGAATGTGCGTTTGCAGGTTGAAGGATTATCCGGGGAGCTGGAGAAAAACGTTCGCGCCCAGCTTTCCACCATCCAGAGTGATGAGGTCACGCCGGATCGTCGCTTTCGCGCGCGCGTCGATGACGCCATTCGCGAAGGTCTGAAAGCGCTGGGGTATTACGAGCCGACGATTGAATTTGATCTTCGTCCGCCGCCGAAAAGGGGCCGTCAGGTGCTGATCGCCAAAGTGACCCCGGGTGAGCCGGTGCGCATTGGCGGCACCGAGGTGATTCTGCGCGGCGGCGCCCGCACCGACAGCGACTATCTGGCGCTGTTGAAAACCCGCCCGGCCATCGGGACGGTGCTCAACCACGGCGATTACGACGGTTTCAAGAGCTCCCTGACCCGCGTCGCCCTGCGCAAAGGCTACTTTGACAGCGAGTTCAATAAAAGCCAGCTGGGGGTCTCCCTCGATCGCCATCAGGCGTTCTGGGATATCGATTACGACAGCGGCGAACGCTATCGCTTTGGCCACGTCACCTTCTCCGGATCGCAAATTCGTGATGAATACCTGCAAAACCTCGTACCGTTTAAAGAGGGCGACTACTACACCTCTCAGGACCTGGCCGAGCTAAACCGCCGCCTGGCGGCGACCGGGTGGTTCAGTTCGGTGGTGGTGGCGCCTGATTTTGCTAAGTCACGGAAAACCAAGGTGCTGCCTCTGCAGGGCGTTGTCTCGCCACGCAAAGAGAACACCGTGGAAACTGGGGTAGGGTACTCCACAGACGTCGGTCCGCGGGTAAAAGCCACGTGGAAAAAACCGTGGATGAACTCCTATGGCCACAGCCTGACCTCCAGCGTCAGCCTCTCCGCACCGGAGCAGCAGTTCGACTTCACCTATAAAGTCCCGCTGCTCAAGAGCCCGCTCGAGCAGTACTATCTGATGCAGGGCGGCTTTAAGCGTACCGATCTCAATGACACCCAGGCTGACTCCACTACCCTTGGGTTGTCGCGTTTCTGGGAGATGTCGAGCGGCTGGCAGCGGGCGATCAACCTGCGCTGGAGCCTGGACCACTTTACCCAGGCGAACGTCACCAACACCACCATGCTGATTTACCCCGGGGTCTCGGTGAACCGCACTCGCTCCCGCGGCGGCCTGATGCCCACCTGGGGCGATTCCCAGCGCTACTCGGTGGACTACTCCAACACCATGTGGGGCTCGGACATCAACTTCATCGTGATGCAGGCCCAGGACGTCTGGATCCGTACCCTCTATGACCGCCACCGCTTTGTGGTGCGCGGCAACCTGGGCTGGATCGAAGCGGACAACTTTGACAAGGTGCCGCCGGACCTGCGCTTTTTCGCCGGGGGCGATCGCAGTATTCGCGGCTATAAATACAAATCCATCTCGCCGAAGGACGATGACGGCAAGCTGATCGGGGCCTCGAAGCTGGCCACCGGCTCGCTGGAATATCAGTACAACGTCAGCGGCAAATGGTGGGGCGCCGTGTTTGTCGATAGCGGCGAAGCGGTCAGCGATATTCGCGAAAGTGATTTTAAAACCGGCGCCGGGGTGGGCGTGCGCTGGCAGTCGCCGGTGGGGCCGATCAAGCTGGATATCGCCCGGCCAATCGGCGACAAAGAAGAGCATGGTTTACAGTTTTACATCGGTCTGGGGCCTGAATTATGAGTTTATGGAAGAAGATAAGCCTCGGCGTCTTAATCGTGTTGGTCCTCCTGCTGGGTACCGTCGGGTTCCTGGTGGGCACCACCACCGGCTTGCATCTGGTGTTCAAAGCGGCGGATCGCTGGGTTCCGGGGCTGGAAATCGGCAAAGTGACCGGCGGCTGGCGTAATTTAACCCTCGATAATGTCCGCTATGAGCAGCCCGGCGTGGCGGTCACCGCCGGCCAGTTTCATCTCAGCGTCAGGTTGCGCTGCCTGTGGGACAGCAGTCTGTGCGTAAACGACATCTCGCTGCGCGATATTTACGTCGCCGTCGATACGAAGAAGATGCCGCCCTCTGCGCCGGTCGAGGAAGAGGACAGCGGGCCGCTGAATCTCTCCACCCCTTATCCGATCGCCCTCAGCCGCGTCGCGCTGCATAACGTCAACGTCAAAATCGACGATACCGCGGTCTCTGTGCGCGATTTTTCCACCGGCCTGAACTGGCAGGAGAAAAACCTGACCCTGACGCCGACCTCGCTGCAGGGGCTGCTGATCGCCCTGCCGAAGGTGGCGAAAGTAGCGCAGGAGCAGGTGGTTGAACCGAAAATCGACAACCCGCAGCCGCAGGAAAAACCGCTCGGCGAGACGATGACCGACCTCTTCTCGCAGCCGGTGCTGCCGGCGATGACCGACGTCCATCTGCCGCTGAACCTCAATATTGAGGCGTTCCGCGGCGAACAGCTGCGCCTCACCGGCGATACCGATATCACCGTGTATAACCTGCTGCTGAAAGTCAGCAGTATCGACGGGCAGATGAAGCTCGACGCCCTCGACATCGACTCCGATCAGGGCAAAGTCACCGCCTCGGGCAGCGCCCAGCTGCAGGATAACTGGCCGGTAGACATCACCCTCGCCGGAACGCTGAACGTCGACCCGATGAAAGGGGAGAAAGTGCAGCTGAAGGTGGGCGGCGAGATACGTAAAACGCTTAAGGTCGGGGTGGACTTAAGCGGGCCGGTAGCGGCCACGCTGCGGGCGGACGCGCAGCTGGCGGAGGCCGGGCTGCCGCTCAATATGGAGCTGAAGAGCAAGCAGCTCGCCTGGCCGTTCAGCGGCGAGAAGCAGTTCCAGGCCGACGACGTCCAGCTGAAGTTCAGCGGCAAAATGACCGACTACGCGCTGGCCTTCTCCACCGCGGTGAAAGGCCAGTCGCTGCCGCCGGCGAAAATCGCCCTCAACGCCAAAGGCAATGAGCGGCAGATCAATCTCGACAAGCTGACGGTCAATGCCCTCGAAGGGAAAACCGAGCTGAAGGCGCTCCTCGACTGGCAGCAGGCGATCAGCTGGCGCGGCGAGCTGACCCTCGACGGCATCAACACCGCCAAAGAGGTGCCGGACTGGCCGTCGAAGCTCAACGGCAGGATCAAGACCCAGGGCAGCCTGTACGGCGGCAGCTGGCAGATGTCGGTGCCGGAGCTGAAAATTACCGGCAACGTGAAACAGAACAAGGTGGATGTCTCCGGCTCGCTGCAGGGCAACAGCTATCTGCAGTGGAAGATCCCGGGGCTGCATCTGGCGTTAGGCCCGAACAGCGCCGATATCAAAGGCGAGCTGGGGGTGAAGGATCTGAATCTCGACGCCACCATCGATGCGCCGCACCTGGATAATGCGCTGCCGGGGCTCGGCGGGACGGCGAAGGGGCTGGTGAAAGTGCGCGGCACTGTCGATGCGCCGCAGCTGCTGGCGGACATCACCGCCCGGGCGCTGCGCTGGCAGGAGCTGAGCATCGCCCAGGTCAACGTCAAAGGGGATGTGAAATCCACCGATCAGATTGGCGGCAACCTGGACGTGCGGGTGGATCGCATCAGCCAGCCGGGGGTGAATATCAGCCTGGTGCAGCTCAATGCCAAAGGCACTGAGAAGCAACATGAGCTGCGGCTGCGGGTGCAGGGCGATCCGGTTTCCGGCCAGCTGGCGCTGGCGGGCAGCTTCGATCGTCAGGCCGAGCGCTGGAGAGGCGCGCTAAGCGATACCCGCTTCCAGACGCCGGTGGGGCCGGTAGCGCTGACGCGCAGTATTGCGCTGGACTACCGTAACCAGGAGCAGAAAATCAGCATCGGGCCACACTGCTGGACCAACCCGAACGCCGAACTCTGCGTGCCTGAGACCATTGACGCGGGCGCCAGCGGGCGGGCGCGGGTGAATCTCAACCGCTTCGACCTGGCGATGCTTAAGCCGTTTATGCCGGAGGCGACCCAGGCCAGCGGCGTGTTTACCGGTAATGCCGATGTCAGCTGGGACACCACCAAAGAGGGGCTGCCGCAGGGCAAAGTGACCCTCAGCGGGCGCAACGTCAAAGTGACCCAGGTGGTCAATGACGCCCCGCTGCCGGTGGCGTTCGATACGCTGAACCTCAGCGCCGATCTGCACAACAATCGCGCGGAGCTGGGCTGGCTTATCCGCCTGACCAACAATGGCCAGCTGGATGGGCAGGTGCAGGTCACCGACCCGCAGGGGCGGCGTAACCTCGGCGGCAACGTCAATATCAGCAACTTCTCGCTGGCGATGATCAACCCGATTTTCGCCCGCGGTGAAAAGGCGGAGGGACGGCTCAATGCCCGTCTGCGCCTGGGCGGCAACGTGAAAAGTCCACAGCTGTTCGGCCAGATGCAGCTAAGCGGGGTGGATATCGACGGCAACTTTATGCCGTTTGATATGCAGCCGAGCCAGCTGGCGATGAACTTCAACGGTACGCGCTCGACCCTGCAGGGGACGGTGAACACCCGTCAGGGGCAAATCGCCCTTAGCGGGAACGCCGACTGGACGCAGATCGATAACTGGCGGGCGCAGATTGCGGCGAAAGGCAGCCGGGTGCGGATCACCGTGCCGCCGATGGTCCGTCTCGATGTATCGCCGGACGTGGTGTTTACCGCCACGCCAAGCCTGTTCAACCTCGATGGCAAGGTGGATGTGCCCTGGGCGCGGATCGTGGTCAACGAGGTGCCGGAGAGCGCGGTCGGCGTGTCGTCGGACGAAGTGATGCTCGACAAAAACCTCAAGCCGATTAAGCAGCAGAGCGCCGGGATCCCGATCAACAGCAACCTGACGATCCACGTCGGCAACAACGTTCGTCTGGAAGCCTTCGGTCTGAAAGCGCGTCTGACCGGCGATCTGAAAGTGGCGCAGGACAAGCAGGGGCTGGGACTCAACGGGCAGATCAATATTCCGGACGGCCGCTTCCACGCCTATGGCCAGGATTTGATTGTGCGCAAAGGGGAGCTGCTGTTCTCCGGTCCGCCGGATCAGCCGTTGCTGAATATCGAAGCGATTCGTAACCCGGATGCCACCGAAGACGACGTGATCGCTGGCGTTCGCGTCACCGGCTCCGCCGATCAGCCGAAAGCGGAGATCTTCTCCGACCCGGTTATGTCCCAGCAGGAAGCGCTGTCTTATCTGCTGCGCGGCCAGGGTTTGAGCAGCGGACAGAGCGATAGCGCCGCGATGACCTCAATGCTTATTGGTATGGGGGTTGCACAAAGTGGTCAGGTTGTGGGTAAAATCGGCGAGACGTTTGGCGTAAGCAATTTGGCGTTGGACACCGAAGGGGTAGGCGACTCTTCCCAGGTGGTGGTCAGCGGCTATGTACTGCCGGGTCTGCAGGTAAAATACGGGGTCGGTATCTTCGATTCCCTGGCGACGCTGACTTTACGTTATCGCCTGATGCCTAAGCTATATGTGGAAGCGGTGTCTGGCATCGACCAGGCGCTCGATTTGCTCTATCAGTTTGAGTTTTAGCAATGCGAATATTTGTTTACGGCAGTTTACGACGCAAACAAGGCAACAGCCACTGGATGACCAACGCCCAGTGGCTGGGCGCTCATAGTGTCGACGATTATCAGCTGTACAGCCTGGGCCACTATCCAGGCGCGGTGCCCGGCGAAGGCACAGTACATGGTGAAGTTTATCGTATTGATGCATCGACGCTGGCCGAACTGGATGCGCTCCGCACCAAGGGGGGCGAGTATGCGCGCCACCTGATTCAGACGCCTTACGGCAGCGCATGGATGTATGTCTATCAACGTTCCGTTGAGGGTTGTACGTTGATAGCGAACGGCAACTGGTTGGATCGCGACCAGTATTAACCACGACAGCGCCACCTTCGGGTGGCGTTGTTTTTTCTGCGCCCGCCTCTTACCAGAGCGGCAGATAATCTCTCGCCAGCCACATCGTGGAAGCCAGCGTCGTCAGCGCGTGGAATAACTGCCGTTGTCCAGGCGGCGGGCGCCAGGATGCAGAGGCTGATGAGTCTTCAGGCGGTCAAAAAGCAAGGGGTCGTTAAAATAGCGTTTATCGGTATAAAAGACATGGTCGCCGGCGATAAGGCGCAGATACCCCTGTTTTTCAGAGGCGGCGGTTGTGAAGCCAGAAAAGTTAAGCGTGAAATAGCGAACGCTTTTCACGGGACACCCTCCATGGTGTTATCGCGGCTATCCGTGCCGCAATCAGGCAGGGTATGACCCTGCCTGAGACAGAATTACTTCTGCTTAGCGCGCTCGAAAGAGGAAACGATTTCAGCTTTCGCCGCTTCTGCGTTGTCCCAACCGTCGACTTTAACCCACTTGCCTTTTTCCAGATCTTTGTAGTGCTCAAAGAAGTGAGTGATCTGGGCTTTCAGCAGTTCCGGCAGGTCGTTCACATCGTTGATGTGATCGTATTCTTTGCTCAGCTTGGTGTGCGGTACCGCAACCAGTTTCGCATCTTCACCGGATTCGTCGGTCATCTTCAGAACGCCAACCGGACGGCAGCGGATCACGGAGCCCGGCTGCAGCGGGTACGGGGTCGGGACCAGCACGTCAACCGGGTCGCCGTCCAGGGACAGGGTGTGGTTGATGTAGCCGTAGTTGCACGGATAGAACATCGCTGTGGACATGAAACGGTCAACGAACAGTGCACCGCTCTCTTTGTCGACTTCGTATTTGATGGGATCTGCGTTCGCCGGGATCTCGATCACGACGTAGATGTCTTCCGGCAGATCTTTGCCCGCAGGTACGTTGAGTAAGCTCATGTCTGTTTCCTTTAAAATGTATGGCAAACAAGTGCTCGGTATTATAGCCAACTCACATCGAATGTCTTCGCTTCTTTTTCCCGATCTCGCCGTGGAGTGCTCTGAATTTTGCGCGCAATAATGGCATGAAAATCCATAAACATAGCCACATCATGAATAAATTTATGTAACCGTTTTCATTGCATGTGATTGATTTATCAAACCGCTTAAAAAAACGTCATAAACCGCAACAGCCGCGCTCCCTGCGAAGCCTTATCGGCTCTCCGCTGGGCAATGGGGCCGTCATTAACATCTCATTTACTTTTTTGAAGTGTGATGTAACGCATTCAGTTACATCACCGATTGTCTATAGTTTGTCCGCAGGTGAGACTTTAACCAACAATAACCCTACGAGGATACCCTTATGTGGAAGCGCTTACTTCTTGTCACAGCAGTTTCCGCAGCTATGTCGTCTATGGCGATAGCTGCCCCGCTAACCGTAGGTTTTTCGCAGGTCGGTTCTGAATCCGGCTGGCGTGCGGCAGAAACCAGCGTCGCGAAAGAGGAAGCCGCCAAGCGCGGTATCACGCTGAAGATCGCCGATGGTCAGCAAAAACAGGAAAACCAGATCAAAGCGGTGCGCTCCTTTATCGCCCAGGGGGTAGACGCGATCTTCATTGCGCCGGTGGTGGCTACCGGCTGGGAGCCGGTGCTGAAAGAGGCGAAAGAGGCCAAAATCCCGGTCTTCCTCCTCGACCGTTCTATTGATGTGAAAGATAAAGATCTCTACATGACCACCGTGACCGCCAACAACGTGCTGGAAGGTCAACTGATTGGCGACTGGCTGGTGAAAACCGTCGACGGTAAGCCGTGTAACGTCGTGGAACTGCAGGGCACCGTCGGGGCCAGCGTGGCCATCGACCGTAAGAAAGGCTTCGCTGACGCCATCGCCAAAGCGTCGAATATCAAAATCATCCGCTCTCAGTCCGGCGACTTCACCCGCAGCAAAGGGAAAGAGGTTATGGAGAGCTTTATCAAGGCTGAGAATAACGGCAAAAACATCTGCATGGTATTCGCTCATAACGACGATATGGCCATCGGCGCCATCCAGGCCATTAAAGAAGCTGGCCTGAAGCCGGGCAAAGATATTCTGACCGGCTCCATCGACGGCGTGCCGGATATCTATAAAGCGATGATCGCCGGTGAAGCCAACGCCAGCGTCGAGCTGACGCCAAATATGGCCGGCCCGGCGTTTGATGCGCTGGAGAAATACAAAAAAGACGGCACCCTGCCGGAGAAGCTGACCATTACCAAATCGACGCTGTATCTGCCGGATACGGCGAAAGAAGAGTTAGAGAAGAAGAAAAATATGGGCTACTGAGTGGATAGCCCCTCATCCCGCCCCTCTCCTCAGCCGGAGAGGGTAACAGGCAGCGTTCCAGCAACCCCGGCAAGCACAGCGCGAGCCGGGGCAACCTGACATCATTTGAAGGTGATATCGATTATGAGCGCCGAGGCACACCAGGAGATCCTTCGCACCGAAGGACTCAGTAAATTCTTCCCCGGCGTTAAGGCGCTGGATAACGTCAACTTTAGCCTGCGGCGCGGCGAAATCATGGCCCTGTTGGGCGAAAACGGCGCCGGGAAATCGACGCTGATCAAAGCGCTTACCGGCGTTTACCATGCCGATCGCGGCACTATCTGGCTGGAAGGCCAGGCCATTTCCCCGAAAAATACCGCCCATGCCCAGCAGCTGGGGATCGGCACTGTCTACCAGGAAGTGAACCTGCTGCCCAATATGTCGGTGGCGGATAACCTGTTCATCGGCCGTGAGCCGCGGCGGTTTGGCCTGCTGCGGCGGAAAGAGATGGAGGCCAGGGCGACGGCGCTGATGGCCTCCTACGGCTTTTCCCTCGATGTGCGCGAGCCGCTGAACCGCTTTTCAGTGGCGATGCAGCAGATCGTCGCTATCTGCCGGGCCATCGACCTGTCGGCCAAGGTGCTGATCCTCGACGAGCCCACCGCCAGCCTCGATACCCAGGAGGTGGAGATGCTGTTTACCCTGATGCGCCAGCTCAGGGATAACGGCGTCAGCCTGATCTTCGTCACCCATTTTCTCGACCAGGTCTATGCGGTCAGCGACCGCATTACCGTGCTGCGCAACGGCAGCTTCGTCGGCTGCCGCGAGACCCGCGAACTGCCGCAGATTGAGCTGGTGAAAATGATGCTGGGCCGCGAACTGGACCACAACGCCCTGCAGCGGGCGGGCCGAACCCTGCTGAGCGATAAGCCGGTGGCGGCATTTGAAGGCTACGGTAAAAAAGGCACCATCGCCCCGTTCGACCTGCAGGTGCGTCCGGGCGAAATCGTTGGCCTCGCCGGCCTGTTGGGTTCCGGCCGCACGGAAACCGCCGAGGTGATCTTCGGTATTAAAACGGCGGACAGCGGGAAGGCGTGGATCAAAGGCAAACCGCAAACCCTGCGTTCTCCGCATCAGGCCTCCTGCCTCGGGATCGGCTTCTGTCCGGAGGATCGCAAAACCGACGGCATTATCGCCGCCGCCTCGGTGCGGGAAAATATCGTCCTCGCTCTGCAGGCGCAGCGCGGCTGGCTGCGGCCGATACCCCGGCGCGAACAGAACGAGATCGCCGAGCGCTTTATTCGCCAGCTGGGGATCCGCACCCCCAGCGCGGAGCAGCCGATCGAGTTTCTCTCCGGCGGCAACCAGCAGAAGGTGCTGCTTTCGCGCTGGCTGCTGACCAAACCGCAGTTCCTGATCCTCGATGAGCCGACCCGCGGCATCGACGTCGGCGCCCATGCGGAAATCATTCGCCTGATTGAAACCCTCTGCGCCGATGGCCTGGCGCTGCTGGTCATCTCCTCTGAACTGGAGGAGCTGGTGGGTTACGCCGATCGGGTCATTATCATGCGCGATCGCCGGCAGGTGGCCGAGATCCCGCTCGCCGAGCTCTCTGTACCGGCGATCATGAACGCAATTGCGGCATAAGGAGTAACCCATGATGCCTCGATCTCTTTCGCAAACCGGCCCGGAGAAGCGACGCTTCACCTGGCCGAAGGGCACCCCGCAGATCATTGCCCTGCTGCTGGTTCTGCTGGTCGACAGCCTGGTGGCGCCCCATTTTTATCAGGTGGTGCTCCAGGATGGCCGCCTGTTTGGCAGCCCAATCGATATTCTCAACCGCGCCGCCCCGGTGGCGCTGCTGGCCATTGGCATGACGCTGGTGATCGCCACCGGCGGCATCGACCTGTCGGTGGGGGCGGTGATGGCGATAGCCGGCGCGACGGCCGCCTCGATGACCGTCGCCGGTCACAGCCTGCCGGTGGTGCTGCTGGCCTCGCTGGCGGCGGGCGCGCTGGCCGGGCTGTGGAACGGCATTCTCGTGGCGGTCCTTAAGATCCAGCCCTTTGTGGCGACGCTGATCCTGATGGTGGCCGGACGCGGGGTGGCGCAGTTGATCACCGCCGGGCAGATCGTCACCTTTGATTCCCCGGCGCTGGCGTGGCTCGGCAGCGGATCGTTCCTCCTGTTTCCGACGCCGGTGATCATCGCCGCCGCGACCCTGCTGCTGTTCTGGCTGTTTACCCGCAAAACGGCGCTGGGCATGTTTATCGAAGCGGTAGGGATCAATATCCGCGCGGCGAAAAACGCCGGCGTCAATACCCGCATCGTGGTGATGCTGGCCTATGTCCTGAGCGGCGTCTGCGCGGCGATCGCCGGGATCATCGTGGCAGCGGACATTCGCGGCGCGGATGCCAATAACGCCGGGCTATGGCTTGAGCTGGACGCCATTCTGGCGGTGGTCATCGGCGGCGCTTCGCTGATGGGCGGGCGCTTCAACCTGCTGCTGTCGGTGGTGGGGGCGCTGATTATCCAGGGAATGAACACCGGGATTTTGCTCTCCGGCTTCCCGCCGGAGCTCAACCAGGTGGTGAAAGCGGTGGTGGTGCTGTGCGTACTGATTGTCCAGTCGCCGCGCTTTATCGGTTTACTGAAAGGGGTACGCGGCCATGATAAAACGTAATTTACCGTTGATGATCACCCTCGCGGTGTTTGTGCTGGGCTATCTCTACTGCCTGACGCAATTCCCCGGCTTTGCCTCGACGCGGGTGATCTGCAATATCCTGACGGATAACGCCTTCCTCGGGATCATCGCCGTGGGCATGACCTTCGTGATCCTCTCCGGCGGGATCGATCTGTCTGTCGGGTCGGTGATCGCCTTTACCGGCGTCTTTCTCGCCAAAGCGATTGGCTTTTGGGGAATATCACCGCTGGTGGCGTTTCCGCTGGTGCTGGTGATGGGCTGCGCCTTCGGCGCGTTTATGGGGCTGCTGATTGACGCCCTGAAGATCCCGGCCTTTATCATCACCCTCGCCGGCATGTTCTTCCTGCGCGGCGTGAGCTATCTGGTGTCAGAGGAGTCGATCCCGATTAACCACCCGGTGTACGACACCCTGTCCGGGCTGGCATGGACCATTCCCGGCGGCGGACGCCTCAGCGCCATGGGGCTGCTGATGCTGCTGGTGGTGGTGGCCGGTATTTTTGTCGCCCACCGCACCCGCTTCGGCAACCAGGTGTATGCCATTGGCGGCAACGCGACGTCGGCGAATTTAATGGGGATTTCCACCCGCAGCGCCACGATCCGTATCTATATGCTCTCCACCGGGCTGGCGACGCTGGCCGGGATCGTCTTTTCCATTTATACCCAGGCGGGCTATGCGCTGGCGGGCGTCGGCGTGGAGCTGGACGCCATTGCCTCGGTGGTGATCGGCGGCACGCTGCTTAGCGGCGGCGTCGGCACTGTGCTGGGAACCCTGTTCGGGGTGGCGATCCAGGGGCTGATTCAGACCTACATCAACTTCGACGGTACCCTCAGCTCATGGTGGACCAAAATCGCCATCGGCATTTTGCTGTTTATCTTTATCGCGCTGCAGCGTGGGCTGACCGTGCTGTGGGAAAACCGGCAGAATGCGGCGGTCACGCGGGTGAGCGGGGCGGGGAGTCGCTAAGAGAGAGGCTCCTCCCGCAGGCGCGGGAGGAGCGGGCAGGGCACTTAGGCGTCCGGGAACGACTTAATAAAGTTCTCGACGTCTTCCACCATGTGGTTGTTGCCGACGAAAAAGGAGCGGCGCTGGTGCAGGCTTTCCGGAACAATATCCAGAATACGCTCTTTACCATCGCTGGCCTTACCGCCCGCCTGTTCGGCGAGGAAGGCCATCGGGTTGCATTCATACAGCAGGCGCAGCTTGCCGTCCGGGTGGCTGGCGGTGCTTGGATAGAGGTAGATGCCGCCTTTCAGCAGGTTGCGGTGGAAGTCCGCCACCAGCGAGCCGATATAGCGTGAGGTATAAGGACGCTGAGTCGCTTTGTCCTCTTCCTGGCAGTACTTAATGTACTTCTTCACGCCCTGCGGGAATTTGATGTAGTTGCCTTCGTTAATGGAGTAGGTATTGCCCTTCTCCGGGAAGCGCATGCGCTCCTGGCACAGACAGAAGACGCCGAGGGACGGGTCGTAGGTGAAGGCGTGGACGCCGCAGCCGGTGGTATACACCAGCATCGTCGAAGAGCCATAGACCACATAGCCCGCTGCCACCTGTTTGTTGCCCGGCTGCAGGAAATCTTCTTCTGTCACCGGCGTGCCAACAGGCGTCACGCGGCGGAAGATAGAGAAGATCGTACCAACAGAGACGTTAACGTCGATGTTAGAGGAGCCATCCAGAGGGTCCATCAGCACCACGTATTTGGCGTGTTCACACCCTTCGAAGACGACAATCTCATCTTCTTCTTCAGAGGCGATCCCGGCAACAATATCGCGTGCTCGCAGTGCGGCTTTTAATTTTTCATTCGCGAACAGATCGAGTTTTTGCTGCACCTCGCCCTGAACGTTTTCAGCACCGCTGGCACCCAGGATATCGACCAGACCGGCCTTGTTGATATCGCGGTGGATGATCTTGGCGCCCAACTTTATTGCTGACAACAAAGCAGTCAGCTCACCGGTGGCGTGGGAGAACTCGTGCTGCTTTTCAACAATAAACTCACCTAACGTTTTCATAACTCGTTCCCTGCATTTTTATGTTGAGTAAAACGAACGCAACAATCTTAACAAAGAATCAAAAAAGTGCGCACTAGTGAATCGCGCCAGCAAAATACAGATTCGCCTGAAATGCATTTCGCCAGGGCCCGGGATATGGGTAAAATGTGCCCCGGATAAGAGAAGGAAATGACGAATGCGCATTCATATTTTAGGAATCTGTGGCACGTTTATGGGGGGCCTGGCCATGCTGGCGCGCTCCCTCGGTCATGAGGTAACGGGGTCGGATGCTAACGTCTATCCGCCGATGAGCACCCTGCTGGAAAACCAGGGGATTGATTTAATTCAGGGCTATGACCCCAGCCAGCTGGAGCCCCGGCCGGACCTGGTGATCATCGGTAACGCCATGACTCGCGGCAACCCGTGCGTTGAAGCGGTGCTGGAAAACAATATTCCCTATATGTCCGGCCCGCAGTGGCTGCACGACTTCGTGCTGCGCGATCGCTGGGTGCTGGCCGTCGCCGGGACCCACGGCAAAACCACCACCGCCGGCATGGCGACCTGGATCCTTGAAGCCTGCGGTTACCAGCCGGGCTTCGTGATCGGCGGCGTGCCGGGCAATTTTGACGTCTCTGCGCGCCTGGGCGACAGCCCGTTCTTCGTCATTGAAGCGGATGAATACGACTGCGCCTTCTTCGACAAGCGCTCCAAATTTGTTCACTACTGCCCGCGGACGCTGATCCTCAACAACCTTGAGTTCGACCACGCGGATATCTTTGACGACCTGAAGGCGATTCAGAAGCAGTTCCACCATCTGGTGCGCATCGTGCCGGGCAAAGGCAAAATTATCCTGCCGGAGAACGACATCAACCTGAAGCAGGTGATGGCGATGGGTTGCTGGAGCGAGCAGGAGCTGGTGGGCGAGCAGGGCCACTGGCAGGCGAAGAAGCTGAACGCTGACGCCTCGCAGTGGGAAGTGCTGTTCGACGGTGAAAAGGTCGGCGAGGTGAAGTGGACGCTGGTCGGCGAGCATAATATGCATAACGGCCTGATGGCCATTGCCGCGGCGCGTCACGTCGGGGTACTGCCGGCGGATGCCGCGAACGCGCTGGGCAGCTTTATCAACGCCCGCCGTCGCCTGGAGCTGCGCGGCGAAGCCAACGGCGTCACCGTGTATGACGATTTCGCTCATCATCCGACGGCCATCCTCGCTACGCTGCAGGCGCTGCGCGGCAAAGTGGGCGGCACCGCGCGCATTCTCGCCGTGCTGGAGCCGCGCTCTAACACCATGAAAATGGGCGTCTGCAAGGACGATCTGGCGCCGTCTCTTGGCCGCGCCGATGAGGTGTTCCTCCTGCAGCCGCAGCATATCCCGTGGCAGGTGGCGGAAGTGGCGGAAGCCTGCGTCCAGCCGGCTCACTGGAGCGCCGACGTCGATACCCTGGCGGAGATGGTGGTCAAAACCGCCCATCCTGGCGACCATATCCTGGTGATGAGCAACGGCGGCTTCGGCGGCATTCATCAAAAGCTGCTGGATAAACTGGCGCAAAAAGCGGCCGCGACAGAGTAACGTCCCGCCTCCGGTCACTGCCCTCCGCGTGAGGGCAGTTTTGTTTTTACCAACAGGGATGGTGTGATGCTTACCCGCGAAAGCGTACTTTCTACCGACTCGCCCCATTTCGCCATGCTGGACGCGCTCTACGCGCGCGCCTTTCCTTGGCACGAGCAGCGCGAAAGCGAGGCCAAGCGTCAGGCGCTGAGCAACGCGCACTACGCGCTGGAGGCGTGGTTCGATGAGGAGGTATTTATCGGCCTCAGCGGCTGCTGGCAGTTTGCCGGCTACTGTTATGTCGAACATTTGGCGATCGACGATACGCTGCGCTCCCGCGGCTATGGTAAACAGCTGCTGGCGCAGATCCTGACGCGCGCGCCGCTGACCATTCTGGAAATCGATCCGCTGAGCAGCGAGATCGCCCATAAACGGCTGCGCTTTTATCAGTCGATGGGATTCCACGCTAACCCCTGGGCGCATCGTCATCCGACCTATCATCAGGGCATCGCGGATCATGAACTGCTGGTGCTGAGCTACCCGCAGCCGATCGATGAGCGACAGTATCAGCAGTTTGCCCGGGATCTCGGGCGCGAGGTGATGGGGCGGGCGTAGCCCGGCGCGGCGTACCGCTCCGGGCGTTCGGCTGGGGTATTTTTACTCTTTGGCGATCGGCGTGTCGTTCTCCGCCACTTTATTGTCGCCCTGAATCTGCGCGATTTTCTGCTCGACGGCGGCCACCTGGGCACTGTCATGCAGCAGGGTGTAGGTCAGATCAAACTGCGCGCTGGCGCCCGGCTGCAGCTGTTTTACGCGTTTTTGCTCGCGTTCAATGGTCACCGGATAGGCGTAGCTGGTCCCCGGCTCGATACCGGTGACATAGCCCTGTTTGACGGTGTCGGTGTTTTTCCACAGTGTCAGGACCGGCAGCTGGCGGGTGTCGAACTGAATGGAGGCTCCTTTATCGCCCGCTTTGTTGATCACGGCGGCCAGCGTCTGGTGATTTTCATCGGCCAGCGGCTGAATATTAAACACCATCTCGTCAAAGTCTTTGGTCGGCCCCTGATAGGTTTGCCAGGTTTTTAATCCGCTCTTAGCGTAATCATTGAACGGGCTGATGCTGGACATCGGGGCGAGGAAACGCGCGCCTTCTTCCAGAATCGGGGTGCCGAAGTTGCTGTGGTAGATGATCTGGTAATCATGCGGATAGTCGGCGTGATTGGTTAAGACATCGTGCAGGCTGAAGCTGTTGCTACCCGGGATATAGCGCAGCTCGGTCATGGTTTGCAGATCGGCTTTTTTGAAGGTGCTCTCTTTCACCAGCCCGCGGACGCGAATTTCATACGGCGCGCTGTCGGCCACCTCTACCTCCACCAGAGAGGCCGGCGTGTTGCCTGCCTTGCCGTGCAGGGTATAAATTTGCCCGTCCGCAGTCACCGGATGGCCGGTCCACTCGTAGCCGCAGCGGACCATCATTTCGTTGAACCCTTCCAGCCAGCCGAGCCCGTTGCGACTCTCCAGGTTGATAAACGCCGGGTTAACAACCTCTTTGACCGGCGAATCCCAACCCATCCGGCTGCCGAAGCCTTCCACTCGCAGCAAGTTCATGCCGCGCGTCGGGCTGAGGGTGATGGTCAGGCCGTCTTTACTGCGAATGGTGAGGATTTTGCTGCCTTCCTGCTTGCCGCCGTGCAGGACTTTCTGCTCAATGCTGAACGCATGGTCTTTCACCTTCAGCTGATCGCTGCCGATCTGCCAGTTTCCTTTATCCATGCCCTCTTCAGCATTCGTCAGCACCCATGTTTTTGCCGCGGCGGAGCCAGAAACCAGCAGAGCGATAGCCGTCAGAACCAGTGTCTTTTTCATTTTCATTCCCTTTTTGCTGAATCGATTGTGTCATTGACGTGTGAAATCTACCGGCATGGGGGTGATTAAAATGTGAAGCGCCTCACCTGGTGAGAAAGTGGCCGTTTTTAAGATGTTAAATGCGATAGGCGTCGTATTATTGTGATAAAACATGCTTAATTATCACCACAATATGTGATCTGCATTGCTTTTAGCTTTAACGATTCAGCTTAAGAGAAGGCAATAAACGACAGTCTCGTTGTGTGGACTTGGGGTTCAGGGGAGGCAGCGGGGAACCCCCTGCTGGCGCAATGCTTGCGTTGAAGAAGGGGAAGGTAGGCCGGATACAGCCTGCCCGGCGGCGCTGCGCTTGCGCGGGCCTACAGAGTTGAGCAACTGTTTGATAACTCAGGTTCAGCAGCCTTCCGTAGGCCGGATAAGGCGTAGCCGCCATCCGGCACAAGGACGGGAACGCGCCGGATACAGCCTGCCCGGCGGCGCTTGCGCGGGCCTGCGGAGTCGAGCAACTGTTTGATAACTCAGGTTCAGCAGCCTTCCGTAGGCCGGATAAGGCATAGCCACCCACCAGACAAAGCGGAGTAGCCCGGATAAGGCGCAGCGCGCCGCCATCCGGGTGACTTGTGCGGCAAAAGCGGCGGGAATTAGCCTTCGTTTTCCGCCAGTTCGCGCAGATACTGGAAGATCAGGCGCGCGGATTTCGGCGGTTTGTTGCCTTCTTTCTCTTTCTTCGCATTGCGGATCAGGGAACGCAGCTGCTGACGGTCAGCATCTGGCCACAGGTTCAGCACTTCAGCTACGGCGTCATCCCCGTCGTCAATCAGTCGGTCACGGATCTGCTCCAGCTTGTGGAACAGCGCAACCTGCTGGTTGTGGCGGTTTTTCAACTTATCCAGCGCCTGACGAATCGGATCGACATCGCGATTGCGCAGCATCTTACCGATAAGCTGCAGCTGGCGGCGGCGACCCTCTTTTTTGATTCGCTGGGCGAGTTCGATGGCGTCGCGCAGGTCAGTATCCAGCGGAATTTTATCCAGCGCGTTTTTCCCCAGGTCAACGAGTTCCGCGCCAAGACGCTTCAGTTCTTCCGCGTCGCGCTTAATTTCACTCTTACTGACCCAGATAATTTCATCGTCTTCATCCTCGATATCATCACCGGGAACGTCGTCGAGCCAGTCTTCGGGCTGCTTTGTCATCTCAGGCTCCTTAAAAAAAGAGGCTAATGTTACCAGTTAAGGCGCGCACTGAAAAACGGTTCTCTGTTAGACTTCAGTTAACTCCTTCTTACATTATGGCATTAGCAATGAAAGTGATCTCTCAAGTTGCCCAGCAACGTAAGACGCTGGAAGAGGCCGTGACCACGGCGCTGGAACTGGCGGCAGGTAAATCCGATGGCGCGGAAGTCTCCGTCAGCAAGACGACGGGCATCGGCGTCAGCACCCGCTATGGCGAAGTGGAGAATGTAGAATTCAATAGCGATGGGGCGTTAGGCATCACGGTTTACCATCAGAACCGCAAGGGCAGCGCCTCTTCCACCGATCTCAGCCCGGACGCCATCGCCCGCACCGTGCAGGCGGCGCTGGATATCGCCCGCTACACCTCCCCGGATCCCTTCGCCGGCGTGGCGGATAAAGAGCTGCTGGCCTTTGACGCCCCGGATCTGGACCTGTTCCACCCGGCGGAGGTCTCCCCGGATGAGGCCATCGAACTGGCCGCCCGCGCAGAGCAAGCGGCGCTGAAGGCCGATAAACGCATCACCAACACCGAAGGCGGCAGCTTTAACAGCCACTACGGCATCAAAGTGTTCGGCAACAGCCATGGCATGCTGCAGAGCTACTGTTCGACTCGCCACTCCCTTTCCAGCTGCGTGATCGCGGAAGATGACGGCGACATGGAACGCGACTACGCCTATACCATTGGCCGGGCGATTGAGGATCTGCAGTCCCCGGAATGGGTCGGGGAAGAGTGCGCCCGCCGCACCCTGTCGCGCCTCGCGCCGCGTAAGCTGTCGACCATGAAGGCGCCGGTGATTTTCGCCAATGAAGTGGCGACCGGGCTGTTTGGCCACCTGGTCGGAGCGATTGCCGGTGGTTCGGTATACCGCAAATCCACCTTCCTGCTCGATTCGCTGGGCAAACAAATTTTGCCGGAGTGGCTGACCATTGAAGAGCATCCGCACCTGCGTAAAGGACTGGCCTCCACGCCGTTCGACAGCGAAGGCGTGCGCACCGAGCGTCGCGATATCGTCAAAGACGGCGTGCTGACCCAGTGGCTGCTGACCAACTACTCCGCCCGCAAGCTGGGGATGAAAAGCACCGGCCACGCCGGCGGCATCCATAACTGGCGCATCAACGGCCGCGGCCTGAGTTTTGCAAAGATGCTTAAAGAGATGGGCACCGGTCTTGTGGTTACCGAACTGATGGGGCAGGGTGTCAGTGGCGTCACTGGCGACTACTCACGCGGCGCATCCGGCTTCTGGGTAGAAAATGGCGAAATTCAATATCCTGTCAGTGAGATCACCATTGCAGGAAATCTGAAAGAAATGTGGCGTAATATCGTGACCATCGGCGATGATATTGAAACGCGCAGCAACATTCAGTGCGGTTCTGTGCTGCTGCCGGAGATGAAAATCGCCGGGCAATAACACCTGTTTGCTTAAATAATAAAAAGGAAGTGAGCAATGCGTAAAAAACTGTTAGCGATGCTGGCTGTCTCTGCTTTTGCGCTCGGTTCAGCCTCGGCCTTCGCCGACCTGGGCGAAGACATGGACACTCTGGCAGAAAATCTGCAAGTGGTACAGAAAACCTCCGACGCCGGCGAGCTGAAAGCGGCGCTGAATAAGATGCGTACCGCCGCGGTTGATGCCCAGAAAGAGACGCCGCCGAAGCTGGAAGGCAAAGCGGCCGACAGCGCTGAGATGAAAGATTACCGTCACGGTCTGGATATTCTGATCGGCCAGATCGACGGCGCGCTGAAGCTGGCGAATGAAGGCAAGGTGAAAGAGGCGCAGGCCGCCGCGGAGGAGTTTAAAACCACCCGCAACACCTACCATAAGAAGTACCGCTAACTGCCGTTTTCGGGAGGCATCAGCCGATGTCTCCCGCCTGAAAGCCTACCGATATCACACTTTTCGATCTCTTTTTCCGGCCTTTCCGCAGCCGCGGGCTGCGCATTCACGCGCATTGTTGTGATACGTCTCACGCCATAATTGCTGTTTTTTCATTTTTCCAGTGAATGTGTGGGGTCGATCACGCCTGCCGTCTCCCTTTCCACTTCGAAGTGGAAAACAACTCGCTACAAACTCCCATCCCCCGGCGCTACTTTGATTCCCAGAGACATCAGCGGGGTATCAGAAGTGAATAACGGAGCGGTAATACACGACGTAGGGGAGCAGGCAGCGCAGACCGAACGCCTGGCTGACAAGATGCTGCAGCAGGTTTTTGCCCTGTTAAGCCGTCACGGCATCGTCCCTAACGACGTTCAGGAGCAAATGCTGACCTCCCACGTGCGGGCGATGGCCCACCGGTCAATCAGCGGGGAACCGCTGCCGGAAGTGGATGCCAGCCTGTTCGAAGAGATTTCACCAGATTCAATGACGTTGGCCCGCGAAGTGGTCGCGCAGTTCGGCAACCTGCCTGATGAAGAGGCCTGGCTGCTCTCCGTCCATTTCGAAGTCGCAAAAGAAAACCTGTAAGGAGCAAAACATGGAACAAATCACCGTAGTTATTGGCGACCGTCTGGGTAAAGGCCAAAAAGTCGCCGCAGGCGCAGAGAAAGCCGGCGCACGTGCAGTGGTCGTCCCTGGCGTTGCTGCCGACATGAAGCTTGGCGACATGATGAAAGCGGAAAACGCCACCTTCGGCATCTCCTTCTGCGGCAGCGGCGGCGCCGGCGCCATCACCGCCCAGACCAAACACGGCTACAAAGCGAAATACGGCATGCGTTCCGTGGAAGAGGGCGTCACCGCCATCAACGAAGGCTGCAACGTGCTGGGCTTCGGCTTTATGGATAAAGAAGAGCTGGGCGAGCGGCTGGTAGAGGCCTGGAAAAAGAAATACGGCGCATAAGTATGAAAGAGCAATTCACCACCACGGTGAGGGTTGCCGGCAAAGGCGAAAGCAAATCACGGGCCTTCGCCGATGCCCTGAACCATGTGCAGGCTGCGGTGATGAAAACGTCATCGCACATTCTGCTGCGTATTGAGCCACAGGACGTGACGGTTGTTCATGCGCGCGAAGCGGTACGAAAAGAGGCCTTCCTGTTTTTCTTTTTGCGCCGTGAACGACGGACCTACAGCGTGGAGCTGGACGTCACCGTCAACGTGACCGCCATCGATCTCGATAAAGTGGATTTCGTCACGCAAACCTGATTGTTAGCAAAGGGTCTGACTATGTTCCTGATAATATTAATAAAATCGCTTATCATCGGCGGCCTGGTCGGCGTCGGCGTGGGCGCCGGAGCGGCACGCATGTTTCATGCCCCTACCACCCAGGGGATGGGGGCGTTTCGAACCCTGGGCGAGCTGAACTCCTGTGAGGGCGATCCGGCTTCCCACTTCTCCTTTGGCCTCGGTTTCTTCTTTAACGCCTGGGCCTCTTCCGTTGCAGCAGGCTCCTTCACCCAGGATGTTGACCACCGCATTATCCCCAACTGGGGCGCGGCGGCGCTGATGCTGAAAAATCGTAACGTCGGCGAAACGCTGCACGATCCGAAAAAAATGGCCATCTCCTGCGGCATCATCGGCATGATCGTCGTCGCCTTCCTTAACCTCACCGCCTCGTCCGTACCGGAAGCGCTGCAGGTGACCGCGGTTAAGGTACTGGTCCCGGCGGCAAACCTGCTGGTGAACACCGTGATGCCGGTGATCTTCTGGCTGGCGGCGATCGACGCCGGTAAAAAATCAGGCTTCTGGGCGACCATCTTCGGCGGCGCGGCGCAGCTGATTATGGGCAACGCCGTACCGGGGCTGGTGCTGGGCATCCTGATCGGCAAAGGCGTTGAAGAGAGCGGCTGGAACCGGGTCACCAAAGTGATGATGGTGGCCATTGTCGCCCTGTTCGTCCTCAGCGGCTTCTTCCGCGGCTTCGACATGAAGATGATCGAATCCTTCCATCTGACCGTGCCGAACTGGCTGGACATGATCCACAACTCACTCAGCGGCAAGTAACGGGAGCCTGATAATGGAACAGAATAAAGGTTTTTGGTATGCCGACTGGTCGTTCCCGATCTTCGTTGGCCTGCTCTCCTCCGGCGTCTTCGCCGGGACCCACATGTACTACCTGTACGGCATCGGCGCCTTTAACGAAGTCGCCTTCGTGGCGATGCTGAAGTCGGGGATTGATACCGGCGTTTACGGCGCGGTGGCCGCGTTTGGCGCCAGCTTCCTGTTCGCCCGCATCATCGAAGGGTCGCTGGTGGGGATCCTCGATATCGGCGGCGCTATTCAGACCGGGATCGGTCTTGGCGTCCCGGCTCTGCTGCTCGGCGCGGGCTTTGTCTTCCCGGTGGCGAACTTCGCCGCCTCGCTGGCAACCGGCCTGATCCTCGGCCTGGCGGTGGGCTACATCATCATTCTGGCGCGTAAGTTCACCATCAACCAGAGCGACTCCACCTACGGCGCCGACGTGATGATGGGGGCCGGGAATGCCTCCGGTCGCTTCCTCGGCCCCTTGATCATCCTCAGCGCAATGACCGCCTCGATTCCTATCGGGATCGGCTCGCTGGTTGGCGCCCTGCTGTTCTACATCTGGCAGAAACCGATCACCGGCGGCGCTATCCTCGGCGCGATGATCCTCGGCTCCATTTTCCCGGTGGCGATTAGCTAATCGCCCGATGGCGCGGCGCTTATCGGGCCTACACGTCAGCGCGATTGGTAGGCCGGATAAGGCGGTACGCCGCCATCCGGCAACAGATACACTCTTTCATCAGGAGATAGCTATGTTTGATTTACTCCTGCGCCGCGCGCGCCTCGTCGACGATACCCTGACTGATATCGCCATTCAGGACGGGAAAATCGCGGCGCTGGGCGAGATTAGCGCGCCCTCCCGCAAAACCCTCGATCTGCAGGGCAACAGCTACGTCAGCGCCGGCTGGATTGACTCCCACGTTCACTGCTACCCGAATTCGCCAATTTATCACGATGAGCCGGACAGCGTCGGTATCGCCACCGGCGTCACCACCGTGATTGATGCCGGCAGCACCGGCGCCGACGATATCGATGAGTTCTATCAACTGACCCGTAAAGCGGCGACGGAAGTCTATGCCCTGCTCAATATCTCCCGCGTCGGGCTGATTGCCCAGAATGAACTGGCCAATATGACCAATATTGACGCCGAGGCGGTGAAGCAGGCGGTGCAGCGTCATCCCGATTTTATCGTTGGTCTGAAGGCGCGGATGAGCAGCAGCGTGGTGGGGGAAAACGGCATTACGCCGCTGGCGCGCGCCAAGGCGATTCAGCAGGAAAACGGCGATCTGCCGCTGATGGTGCACATTGGCAACAATCCGCCGAACCTCGATGAAATCGCCGATCTGCTGAGCCGCGGCGACATCATTACCCACTGCTATAACGGCAAACCGAACCGCATTCTGAATCCTGCCGGCGAACTGCGCAGTTCGATTACTCGCGCCCTGCAGCGCGGCGTGCGCCTCGACGTCGGCCACGGTACCGCCAGCTTCAGCTTTGAAGTGGCGCGCCGGGCGATTGCGCTGGGCATTCTGCCGCACACCATCAGCTCGGATATTTACTGCCGTAACCGCATCGACGGCCCGGTGCGTTCGCTGGCGCTGGTGATGTCGAAATTTCTCGCCATCGGCATGACCCTGCCGCAGGTGATTGCCTGCGTGACCGTCAGCGCTGCCGAGGGGCTGCGCCTGTCGCGTAAAGGGCGGCTGGAAGTGGGTTTCGACGCCGATCTCACGCTATTTCGCCTGGAGCGCCAGCCAACGCTGCTGGTGGATGCCGAAAAAGAGAGCCTCCAGGCAGACAACATTTTGGTGCCGCTGGCCGCGATCCGCGCGGGCAAAGGCTATCTGACCGAACAAGGGAGCGCGGAATATGCCTTCGATTTTTGAAAAATACCATTTAAAACAAGTTATTAACACTTCTGGCCGGATGACGGCGCTGGGCGTTTCCACGCCGCGTCCGGAAGTGGTGGAAGCCGCGATGGCCGGCATGAACCAGTACTTTGAAATGAAAGATCTGGTGAATAAAACCGGCGAGTACATCGCCAGGCTGCTGGACGTGGAAGGGGCGACCGTGGTCTCCTGCGCCTCGGCAGGGATTGCCCAGTCGGTGGCGGCGGTGCTGGTAAAGGACAGCGACTGGCTGCTTGAGAACCTGCACGTCACGCCGATAGAGCATAACGAAATCGTCCTGCCTAAGGGCCACAACGTCAACTTCGGCGCGCCGGTCGGCACCATGGTGGCGCTGGGCGGCGGCAGGCTGGTGGAAGCGGGCTACGCCAACGAATGCTCTGCCGAACAGCTGGCGGCGGCGATCACCCCGCGCACCGCGGCGATCCTCTACATCAAATCCCACCACTGCGTGCAGAAAAGCATGCTCAACGTGGCGCAGGCCGCGGAAGTGGCGCGTCAGCATCATTTACCGCTGATCGTCGACGCGGCGGCGGAGGAAGATCTGCAGGGCTACTACCGCATGGGCGCCGACCTGGTGATCTACAGCGGCGCGAAAGCGATTGAAGGGCCGACCAGCGGGCTGGTGATCGGCAAAACGCAGTATGTCGAGTGGGTTAAACGCCAGTCGATGGGGATTGGCCGGGCGATGAAAGTGGGTAAAGAGGGGATCCTCGGCCTGACCTGCGCCATTGAACACTACCTGACGGCAAGCAAAGAGAGCGGTGAAGAGATGGTGGCGAAGATGACGCCGTTTATCGAACAGCTCAATACCCTCAACGGCGTCACTGCCTGCGTGGTATGGGACAGCGCCGGCCGCGATATCGCCCGCGCCGAAATCAAATTCGACGAAGCGGTGACCGGCGTGAAGACCGGCGATCTGGTTAACGCGCTGAAGCAGGGCGAATACGCCATCTACTTCCGCGGCTATAAAGCGAATGAAGGCATTATCGAAGCCGATGTCCGCAGCGTTGACGCCCAGCAGCTGGAGGTAGTCGCCCGCCGTATCGCGGAAGTTCTGAACAAGGAGAAACAAGCATGAAACTGACCCCAAACTTTTACCGTGACCGCGTGTGCCTGAACGTCCTGGCGGGTAGCAAAGACAACGCCCGGGAAATCTACGACGCGGCGGAAGGTCATGTCCTGGTCGGCGTGCTCTCCAAAAACTACCCGGACGTCGCCAGCGCGGTGGCCGATATGCGCGACTACGCGAAGCTGATTGATAACGCCCTCTCCGTCGGGCTGGGCGCAGGGGATCCGAATCAGTCGGCGATGGTAAGCGAGATTTCGCGCCAGGTGCAGCCGCAGCACGTCAATCAGGTCTTCACCGGCGTGGCCACCAGCCGCGCGCTGCTCGGGCAGAACGAAACGGTGGTCAACGGCCTGGTCTCGCCCACCGGCACCCCGGGTATGGTGAAGATCTCCACCGGCCCGCTGAGCAGCAGCGCGGCGGATGGGATTGTGCCGCTGGAAACCGCCATCGCGCTGTTAAAAGATATGGGCGGCAGCTCCATCAAATACTTCCCGATGGGCGGCCTGAAGCACCGCGACGAGTTCGAGGCGGTGGCCAAAGCCTGCGCCGCGCACGATTTCTGGCTGGAGCCGACCGGCGGTATCGATCTGGAAAACTACAGCGAGATCCTCAAGATCGCCCTCGATGCCGGGGTGAGCAAAATCATCCCGCATATCTACAGCTCGATTATCGATAAGGCCAGCGGCAACACCCGCCCGGCCGATGTTCGCCAGCTGCTGGAGATGACCAAACAGTTAGTGAAGTAGTGCCCTTGCCCCTCGCCCTCAAAGGGTGAGGGGCAGCTTATCCCACTGAACCATCAAGGAGTTGCTATGCCTGTCGCTCGTCATCTGCTTGTCGCTTCACTGTCCCTGTTTGTCGCCGCCGCCGCCGCGCAAACTCACTATGCCTGGGTAGGCACCTATAATCCCAATGGCGAAGGTCTGTACCGCTTTACCGTTGATAGCCAAACCGGCGCGCTACGTGACAGGACGCTGGTGAGCTCGTTGCCGAACGCCGCGCAGCTGACCGTCTCGCGCGATGGCAAGACGCTGTATGCCGCCAGCGAAGTGGAGAAAGGCGTGGTGCAGGCGTGGCGCATTGAGAAGAACGGCGAGCTGACCGCACTCAATCAGGTCGCCTCCGGCGGCGCCGGTCCGGTTTATCTCTCCCTGACGCCGAACGGTAAACAGCTGCTGGTGGCCAACTACGTCAGCGGCAGCATCGCCGTGCTACCGGTGAAAGAAGACGGTAGCCTGGGCGAGGCGGTGGACAGGCATCAGGATGAAGGCCCGGCAGGGGCCGAACGCCCGGCGGCGGCCGTCGAGGGCAGCTTCGCCATCAGCGATCACAATGGCCCGCACGCCCATATGATCGCCGCCGATCCCAGCGGAAAATTTGTTTACTCCACCGATCTGGGGCTGGATCGGATCTATCAGTATCGGCTGGATAGCGCCAGCGGCAAGCTGACGCCGAACGATCCGCCGTTTATCGCCGCCTCGTCGCCGGGAGCCGGCCCGCGCCACTTCGTCTTCACGCCAAAGGGCGACGGTCTGTGGCTGATTAACGAGGAAGCGTCGACGCTGACCTTCTATCATCTGGATCAGCAAAGCGGCCTGCTGCGCGAAGGCAAAACTGTCTCCGCGCTGCCGAAAGAGTATAAGGGCACCAGCTTTGCCGCCGGCCTGGCGCTGAGCAACGACGGCAAACAGCTGTACGTCGCCAATCGTCTGCATAACAGCATCGCCCACTTTACGGTGCAGGCCGACGGCCGCCTGCGCCACCAGGAGGATATCTGGACGCGCGGAGATTACCCCCGCACGCTGACCCTGGATAATCAGGGGCAGTGGCTGTACGTCATGAACCAGCGTAGCGATAATATTACCCGCTTCAGCGTGGCGCCGAAGGATGGCAAATTGACCTTTGTCTCAGACTACACGCCGGTCGGCAGTCCATCGCAGATGGTGATTTCCGCCCAACCCTGAGCCGTAACCACAAGGAACTGACATGCGATTTCCCAACCAACGCCTAGCGCAACTCTTCACCCTGCTGCGGAATGAAACGCTGCCGCAGGATGAGCTGGCGCAACGCCTGTCGGTTTCCACTCGTACCGTGCGCGCCGATATTACCGCCCTGAATGCGCTACTGGCGCAGTATGGCGCGCAGTTTATCCTTAACCGCGGCAGCGGTTATCAGCTGAAAATTGATAACCCGGCGAGCTTCCAGGCGCTGGAGGAGACGGCGCCGAAGGCGCAGCATGTCCCGCGTACCGCCCAGGATCGCATCACTTTCCTGCTGGTGCGTTTTCTGACGTCGGCGTTCTCGATCAAGCTGGAAGACCTGGCGGATGAGTGGTTCGTCAGCCGCGCCACGCTGCAAAACGATATGGTCGAGGTGCGCGAGCGCTTCCAGCGCTATCAGCTAACCCTTGAAACCCGCCCGCGCCACGGCATGAAGCTGTTCGGTAGCGAGGTATCGGTTCGCGCCTGCCTCACCGACCTGCTGTGGGAGCTAACCCAGCAGGGCGGTATCGCGCCGCCGATCGGCGCCGAGGCCTTTGCAGAGGAGGTGCCTGCGCTGCTGGAGCCGGTGCTGCAGGAGACGCTCACGCGCCACCATATTCGTCTCACCGACGTCGGCGAGCGCTTTATCTGCCTGTACGGGGCAGTGGTGGTGCGTCGCGTCAGCGAAGGCTACCCGCTGGCGGATTTTAGTGCTGAAGATGTGGCGCAGAACGTCCGCGATGCCGCGCGCGATCTGGCGGGCGAACTGCAGCGGCTGGCCGGTAAACCTTTATCGCCCGCGGAAGAAGAGTGGCTGTGCGTGCATATCGCCGCCCGTCAGGTACAGGACGTGGACCCGGAAACCATCAGCGCCGACGATGATGAAGCGCTGGTCAACTACATCCTGCGCTACATCAACAGCCAGTATAACTACAACCTGCTGGACGATGCCCAGCTGCACGCCGATCTGCTGACCCACATAAAGACCATGATCACCCGCGTACGCTACCAGATCATGATCCCCAATCCGCTGCTGGATAACATCAAACAGCACTACCCGATGGCCTGGGATATGACCCTCGCCGCGGTCTCCAGCTGGGGCAAATATACTCCGTACACCATCAGCGAAAACGAAATCGGCTTTCTGGTGCTGCATATCGGCGTCGGGCTGGAGCGCCACTACAACATCGGCTACCAGCGTCAGCCGCAGGTGCTGCTGGTGTGCGATACCAGCAATGCGATGGTGCGGATGATCGAGGCGATCCTGCAGCGCAAATATCCGCAGCTGGAGATCGCCGCCACCATTTCCCAGCGCGAATACGAACAGCGGGACGCGATCGAGGCGGATTTTGTTATCTCCACGGTGCGGATCAGCGAAAAAGACAAGCCGGTAGTGACCATCGCGCCGTTCCCCACTGACTATCAACTGGATCAGATCGGCAAGCTGGTGCTGGTGGACCGTACCCGTCCATGGATGCTGAATAAGTACTTCGATGCCGCCCACTTCCGGGTGGTCGATACGCCGATGGATCAGCAAACGCTGTTCGCCGAGCTGTGCCAGCAGCTGCTGGAGGAAGGCTTTGTTGACGCCGAGTTTCATGCTTCGGTGGTGGAGCGTGAAGCGATTGTCAGCACCATGCTCGGCGATGGCATTGCGCTGCCGCACTCCCTGGGGCTACTGGCGAAAAAGACGGTGGTCTATACCGTCATTGCCCCGCAGGGCATCGTCTGGGGTGACGAAACCGCCCATATCATCTTCCTGCTCGCCATCAGCAAGCGCGAGTATGAAGAGGCGATGGCGATCTACGATATTTTCGTGACTTTCCTTCGCGAGCGCGCCATGAGCCGCCTCGCCGCGACCCGCAGCTTCGATGAGTTTAAAACGGTGGCGATGGAGTGCGTCAGCCGGTTTTGAGAGGCGTTTTCCAGATTCGAGTGTAATGCAAATGTAATGCTATAATGCATTACAAAATATCCCTTTCTGGAGGCATAATGGCCACGCTCAACGTTCGACTGGACGATAAACTCAAAAAAGAGGCTTATGCCGTGCTGGAGAAACTCGATATGACGCCAACGGAGGCGGTGCGCCTGCTGTTTCAATACATTGCGGAAAATGGCCGCATGCCAGTGAAAAGTATGACTATCAGCGATAGCGAAGCGGCATTATTACGCACCGTCCGCGAGCGGCTGGAAAACCCGCAGCCGGAGGTGAAGGTGAGTCTGGATGACCTATGAACTGGCGTTTGATCCGCGTGCCTGGCGCGAATGGCAGAAGCTTGGCGAGACGATCAAAAAACAGTTCAAAAATAAGCTCCAGCAGGTTGTGCAGAATCCGCGAATTGCATCGGCCAGTCTGAGTGATTTACCGGATTGCTACAAAATCAAGCTTAAGGCGTCAGGTTATCGGTTGGTGTATCAAGTACGGGATAGTGTGGTGGTGGTTTACGTTATTGCCATTGGCTAAAGAGAGAAAGCGGCCGTTTATCATCAGGCGAATAAACGGCTCTAAACGCTATCGCAAATGATGTACCACCTGGTTGCTGCTGCCGCGCCAGATCAGCGCCGGGTCTTTTAAATCCTGCACAAACTTACCGTCGACCAGCACGTTGATCAGGTTCACCACCTGCATCTGCGCCTCATTCAGCTCATCCAGTTTATAGCCGGTCCAGACCCAGATATCTTTGCCGGGGCATTCGGCACGCACGCGCTGAACCAGTTTGAGGATCTCCGCGACGTTCTGCGGATGCAGCGGATCGCCGCCGGAGAGTGAAATCCCCTGGCGTTTGATGCGGGTATCGTTGAGATCGGCAATGATGCGGTCGGCCATCTCGGCGGTAAACGGCATGCCGGAGTTCACCCGCCAGGTGCTTTTGTTGTAGCAGCCGGGGCACTCATGGACGCAGCCGGAGACAAACAGGGTGCAGCGGGTGCCGGGGCCGTTGACAATATCTACCGGGTAGTACTGATGGTAATTCATTGTTTCCTCTTCTCATTTGCCGATGTAGCGGCGTTGGCTGCGCTCGCTCGCCCGGGTCACTTACTCCAGTAAGCTCCCCGGGACTTACTCGTTTGCCGCCTTGCTACAACGCCAACTGATTTGAGGAAACCCACCTGGCTGTTTGGGATTCCCTCGTTTGCCGCCTTGCTCTGACGCTAATGGCTTTGCGAAAACGGAGGTGCTGTGCATTTGTAAAGGGAACGGCTCCCGGCGTCGCTGCGCTCGCCCGGGCTACGAAAAGCCGCATACGCGGTTGTAGCCCGGATAAGGCGCTTTGCGCCGCGATCCGGGAACGGCGCCTTAGTGGCCAAACGGCTACGGGGCCGGTTCCCTCTCCCCGTTGGGGAGAGGGGGAGGGGCTAAACCAGCTGGAATTAACCGATCTGCCCGTTGCCCAGGTGCTTCACGCGGCGCTTCACTTCTTCCTGCTTGCCGGCGTTGAACGGACGCGCGTCCGGACTGCCGAGGTAGCCGCACACCCGGCGGGTAACGGAAACGCGGGAGGCGTCGTGGTTACCGCATTTCGGGCAGGTAAAGCCCTTGCTGGTGCACTCGAACTCGCCGGTGAAACCGCACTCGTAGCACTCATCGATCGGCGTGTTAGTGCCGTAGTACGGCACATGCTGATAGCTGTAATCCCATACGTCTTCCAGCGCCTTCAGGTTGTGCTGGATGTTTGGGTATTCGCCGTAGCAAATGAAGCCCCCGTTAGCCAGCGGCGGATACGGCGCTTCAAAATCGATCTTGTCGTACGGGTTGACCTTCTTCTCCACGTCGAGGTGGAAGCTGTTGGTGTAGTAACCTTTGTCGGTCACGCCCTCCACCACGCCAAACTCGGCGGTGTCGAGACGGCAGAAGCGGTCGCACAGGTTTTCGCTCGGCGTGCTGTACAGGCTAAAGCCGTAGCCGGTCTCTTCTTTCCACAAATCGACGGCGTCGCGCAGGCGCTGGACGATGGCCACACCCTTCTCGCGCAGCGCCTCGCTGTCGTACATATGCTGGTTGCCGTACAGCGCATTGATAGTTTCATGGATACCGATATAGCCCAGCGAAATCGACGCCCGGCCGTTTTTAAAGATCTCGGAGACGTCGTCGTCGGCTTTCAGCCGCACGCCGCAGGCCCCTTCCATATAGAGGATCGGCGCCACGCGCGCTTTTACCCCTTCCAGGCGGGCAATGCGGGTCATCAGCGCTTTGCGCGCCAGCTGCAGGCGCTCGTCCAGCAGCGCCCAGAAGGCGGCTTCGTCGCCTTTCGCTTCCAAGGCGATGCGCGGCAGGTTGAGGCTGATGACGCCGAGGTTATTGCGCCCATCGTGCACCTGCTCGCCGTTCTCGTTTTCCCACACCCCGAGGAAGCTGCGGCAGCCCATCGGCGTTTTAAACGACCCGGTAACCTTCACCACCTGGTCGTAGTTGAGGATATCCGGGTACATGCGCTTGCTGGCGCACTCCAGCGCCAGCTGTTTGATGTCGTAGTTCGGGTCGCCGAACTTATGGTTCAGGCCGTCACGGATCGCGAACACCAGTTTCGGGAACACCGCGGTCTTACGGTTTTTACCGAGGCCGGCAATGCGGTTGCGCAGAATCGACTGCTGGATCAGCCGCGATTCCCAACTGGTGCCGAGACCGAACCCGAAGGTGACGAACGGCGTCTGGCCGTTGGCGGTATGCAGCGTGTTAACCTCATACTCCAGCGACTGGAAGGCGTCGTAGCACTCTTTTTCGGTACGGGCGCGGGCATAGCCTTCGGCATCCGGGATCTGCCACTCTTCGGCGATTTTACGATGCTTTTTAAAGCTTTCGCTGACGAACGGCGCCAGCACTTCATCGATACGGTTGATGGTGGTGCCGCCGTAAATATGGCTGGCGACCTGGGCGATGATCTGCGCGGTCACCGCCGTGGCGGTAGAGATAGATTTCGGCGGCTCGATCTCCGCGTTGCCCATCTTAAAGCCCTGGGTCAGCATGCCTTTCAGGTCGATCAGCATGCAGTTAAACATCGGGAAGAAGGGCGAGTAATCGAGGTCATGATAGTGGATCATGCCGCGTTCGTGGGCCATCACCACATCGTGAGGCAGCAGGTGCTGCCGGGCGTAGTGCTTGGCGACGATACCGGCCAGCAGGTCGCGCTGGGTCGGGATGACTTTACTGTCCTTGTTGGCGTTTTCGTTGAGCAGCGCGGAGTTGGTCTGCTCGACGAGGCCGCGGATCTCCTGATTGAGGCGGCCGCGCTTCTCACGCTGGCTATCGCGGTCATGGCGATACTCAATGTAGGCGCGCGCCAGCTGCTTATAGGGGCCGGACATCAGCTGGTTTTCCACCGCGGTCTGGATCTCGTTGATGTCGACCTGGGCGCGGCCCTGCATTTGTTGGCTAACGACTTCTGCGACGGTGGCGCAATAGTCTGCGTCATCGACTCCCGCTGCTTTAGCTGCACGCAGAATTGCTTCCTGAATGCGCTCTGACTTGAACGGCACTTTACAGCCATCACGTTTCATCACATGCGGTGTCATGATCACTCCATATATAGAACAGGTTATCCACAGAGGCGGAGGTTATCCCGAAGGCGCTGTACGCTACGGCTCGTGCTGTTTGCCTTCAGATCCGGCCCGTTTTATCCACATCTCATCACCGCCAGACATCGACAAGATATGGTGACATAATAGACGATTAATACAACATGTAGGGCCGGGACGCATTTTAAGTTCTATATGTAGTGATTTGCATCAAAGATGTTTGCGATTTTATTGACCCAGAACAAGGTAAAAAGGTGAGAGTACGGATGATGGGCGCTGGCGATAAATGTAAATTTATCTGGCTGGAAAATAAGCAAAAATGCCTGGCGTTCGCCACCGGCGCCAGGCATGACCTTCTCATTTCGGGAGGGCAGGGGACACCTTACGCCTGCAGCCACCATACCGCTTCGAACGGCCGCAGCGTCAGCCCGGTTGGGCGGGGCGTGGTCTCGGCATAGTTGCTGATGATCATCTTCCACTCGCCCGGGGCGTCCTCAGGCTGCCAGGCCTGCAGGTCGCGGCTCAGGTTGGCGGCGACCACCAGCGTTTGTCCCTGCCACTGACGGCGATAGCACCACAGCGACGGATGGTCAGGAAGGAGATCCTGATAATCGCCCCAGGTCAGCAGCGGCAGGGTTTTACGCAGCGTAATCAGCTGCTGATAGGCATAAAACACCGAATCAGGGTCCGCCAGCGCCGCCTCGACGTTGATCTCCCGGTAGTTATCGCCAAGGCCGATCCACGGTTCGCCATCGCTAAAGCCACCGTTCTCGCCACCATGCCACGGCATCGGCGTGCGGCTGTTGTCGCGCGACTTGCTGGCAAGGATCGCCAGCAGTTCGTCCGGACTTTGCCCCTGCGCCGCACGTTCGATAAACATATTGTGGCTCTCGACGTCGCGATAATCGCTGATGCTGTTGAAGTGCGGATTGGTCATGCCGATCTCTTCGCCCTGATAAATATAGGGCGTGCCCTGCATGCCGTGCAGCACCATCGCCAGCATCTTCGCCGCCGGCACCCGGTACTCGCCTTCGTCGCCAAAGCGCGAGACGATGCGCGGCTGATCGTGATTACACCAGAACAGCGCGTTCCACGCCCGGTTGTGCATCCCCTGCTGCCAGTGGCGGAACAGCGCCTTCAGCGCCACATAGTCCGGGCGGGCGAGGGTCCACTTCTCCCCACCGGGATAATCGACTTTTAAATGGTGGAAGTTAAAGGTCATCGACAGCTCGCGGCCGTCCAGCGCGGCGTACTGCTGGCAGTGTTCCAGCGAGGTGGAAGACATCTCGCCGACGGTCATCAGATGACGCGGCGTGAAGACATCGCGGCTCATCTCCTGCAGGAACTCATGCACCCGCGGGCCGTCGGTGTAGAAGCGGCGGCCATCCCCGTCCGCATCGCAGGGAAAGGCCTGATCCTTCGAGATCAGGTTGACCACGTCGAGGCGCAGGCCGTCGACGCCGCGGTCGGCCCAGAATTCGCAGACCTTTTTCAGCTCGGCGCGCACCGCCGGGTTCTCCCAGTTGAGATCCGCCTGCTCAATGGCGAACAGGTGCAGATAATACTGACCGCTGTCGGCATGCCACTGCCAGGCGTTGCCGCCAAACTTGGAGCGCCAGTTGTTCGGCAGGGCGTCCGGTTCGCCGTCGCGCCAGATATAGAACTGACGGTAGGGGCTCTCCTTATTCAGCGACTGACGGAACCACTCGTGTTCGGTCGAGGTATGGTTCAGCACCATATCCAGCACGATGCGGATCCCGCGGGCCTTCGCTTCCGCCACCAGGGCGTCAAAATCGGCCATCGTGCCGTAGGAGGGATCGATGGCGGTGTAGTTTGCCACGTCGTAGCCGTTATCCACCTGCGGTGAAACGTAGAACGGCGTCAGCCAGATGGCGTCGACCCCAAGCTTTTGCAGATAGTCGAGGCGGGAGGTGACGCCGCGCAGGTCGCCGGTGCCGCTGCCGGTGGTATCCTGAAAACTCTTCGGATAGATTTGATAAATAACGCCGTTTTGCCACCAGTGGGGGAGATGATTCATAGTACTTTCCTGCTGCAACGAGGGGCGCCAAAGGCGCCCCGAAAGAAGAAGTTAGACAATCTGCAAGGTGCCCTGACGGTACTTGCGCTGATACACCACGGTGGTGAGGATAATCGGCACCACCACCGCGATGGCCATCGCCATGGCGTACACCTGCCAGTAGCTCGGCTGGATGGAGAGGATCCCCGGCAGGCCGCCGACGCCGATGCCGTTCGCCAGCACGCCGTTCAGGCCGCACAGCAGGCCGGCGAGGCCGGAGCCGATCATTGCGCACAGCATCGGGAAGCGGTACTTCAGGTTGATACCGTACATTGCCGGCTCGGTGACCCCGAGATAGGCGGAGATCGCCGCCGGTACTGAGATTTCACGTTCATTCTGCTTGCGGCTGGCGATGATGATGCCGACCACCGCCGACGCCTGGGCAATGTTGGACAGCGCAATCAGCGGCCACACCGGGGTCCCGCCCATGCTCTGGATCATCTGCATATCGATGGCGAGGGTGGTCTGATGGACGCCGGTAATCACCAGCGGCGCGTAGAGGAAGCCAAACAGCGCGGCGCCGATCGGCGCGAAGCTGCCGGTTAACAGATGGCGCACTGCGAAGGCCACGCCGTCGCCGATCAGGCGGCCGAACGGACCGATAATGGCGTGCGCGAGGAATACCGCGAGGATCAGCGAGCAGACCGGCACAATGACCAGATAGAGGTAGTCAGGCACAATGCGCTTGAGGCGCGTCTCGATAAAGCCTAAGGTCAGGCCCGCCAGCAGGGCCGGGATGACCTGCGCCTGGTAGCCGACTTTAGCAATGGTAAACAGGCCGAAGTTCCACACCTCCGGCACCTGCTGGCCGAGGAGATAGGCGTTCATCAGCTGCGGAGACACCAGGGTCACGCCCAGGACGATCCCAAGGATCGGCGTACCGCCCATCTTCTTCACCGCTGACCAGCAGATCCCCACCGGCAGATAGAAGAAGATCGCCTCGCCAATCAGCCACAGGAAGTCATAGATGGTTTTCAGCGACGGGTGCATCTGGGCCAGCGTCTGGCCATTGCTCATGGGTAAGTCGCCGATGACGTTGCGGAAACCGAGGATCAGACCGCCGCTGATCAGCGCTGGCAGCAGCGGGAAGAAGATCTCGGCGAAGTGCGAGATCAGCTGTTCATGCCACTTCATATTTTGCCGCGCGGCCTGTTTGACCTGCTCTTTATCGGCGGAAGTCTGACCGGTGGTCGCCAGCAGGGCCTTGTAGTAATCACCCACCTCGGTGCCGATGACCACCTGGAACTGACCGGCGTTAGTGAAGCATCCCTTCACCATGCGCAGCTGCTCAATCTCTTTTGGTCTGGCGATGGCCGGGTCGTTCAGCACAAAGCGCAAACGGGTAATACAGTGGCTGACGGTGGCGATATTGCCGCGCCCGCCCACCAGTTCGATCAGTTTATCGATGTCCTGCTGGTTTACTTTGCTCATGATGAAGCCTCAAAAACAGAGGGGAGAGATGCCGTTTTTACCTTGAGGGCATCCTAACCGTTCCGCTTGATTTGCAAAATGGGAACGTTCCCGAAACCCGGCGACGATCACATAAATCGCCCGAACGAGATTAATTGAGGGCGGCGGGAATGACGATCTGGCGGGGATCGACGCTGCCGGCGATCTGCTCGATCAACTGCCGGGCGGCCCGGCGTCCGGACTCGGCATAGCCAGGATCGACGGTCAATATTTCCGGGTGGAGAAACTTCATCAGCGGCGTGCTGCCGACGCTGGCGAGCTGCAGCGCATCGCGGCCCTGCTGCTGGAGATATTTGCTGGCGCCGAGGGCGAGGGTATCGGTGGCGCACACCAGGGCGCTGGTCTCGGCCGTCAGCACGCTGGCGACGGTGTCATACCCCTGCTTCATGCCCAGCCCCGGCAGGGCGGCGGTCGGCGTCAGGCGATGCTTTTTACAGAAGGCGAGGTAGGCGAGATGGCGGCGTTCGCCGGTGGTGACGTCGCTGTGCGGTACGCCAAGGAAGCTGATGTGGCGATGCCCGCGCTCGTAGAGCCGCTGCATCAGCAGCGTGATGGCCCCCTCGTCGTCATAGCACACCGAGGCGAAGCCGGGGGCGTCGCGGGCCATCAGCACCAGGGTGTCGCGCCAGGGAGCGAGCATCGCCTCGTCGATGCCGGTAAAACCGAACAGCACCACGCCGTCAATATTACGCCGGGCGAGCATGCCGAGATGCTCCTCCACCAGCCCAGGGGAGAACTGACTCTCCATCATAATCGGGTCGTAACCCTGCTCATAAAAGGCGGGCAGCATGGTCTGCACGGCGAGGTTTTCCGACAGCGAATCGAGACGGGTGACGATAATCGCCACCACTTTATCGCTCTGGCCGCGCATGGCGCGGGCGGAGCGGGAGGGCGAGAAACCGTGCTGCTGCATCACCGCTTCGACGCGCTCGCGGGTCCGTTCGCTGACCCCGCTCTCGTTGTTGAGGACGCGGGATACCGTTGATTTCCCTACGCCGCTTAAGCGCGCGATATCTTTGATGGTCAGCCGGTTCTGCATGCGGAATTCTCGTCAGGGTGGGTAGAAGTGAGCCTAATGCTACTCAACCAAACCGCAATGAGCAAAGTCTGGTTTACGTTCGGTTTAGTTGCGCGGGTTTATCATCGCCATTATTGCCACACAATCCTCAACGAGGGCGCTATAATCCGCGCCGTTTAAATTCACTTACCGGAGATAGTTATGGACCCCGATCCCACTCCTCATCCTCGATGGAGCAACCTTTCTTTCCGGTAAGCCTGTTTAACACTGCTTTACCGGAAAGCGTAAAGCAGTGACGTCCTTGATGTCCCTGCCATAAAAATAACATGCCTGACAGGTAGGTTTTGCTACGCCCGTCGGCAACGCTGCGTTCGCTTGCGCGAGCGCGGAGGGACTGTTTATGCTGAAAAATTATACCCGGCAGCTGTTCGCACAGCTTAGCCGCCATCTGCCACGCCGTTTAGTCCAGCGCGATCCGCTGCCGGACGCCCGCCATCTGGCGAGCGGCCCCATTCCTGAGTCGCTGGGCAAACAGTGCCTGGACGTGGCGGCGATGGACGACCAGGAGATCTGGCGCGCCTTTGACAGCCACCCTGAAGGGCTCAATGAAGGCGAAGTGGCGGCGAAAATCCTTAAACACGGCGACAACCAGATCCCGGCGCAGAAGCCCTCGCCGTGGTGGGTGCATCTGTGGACCTGCTACCGCAACCCGTTCAATCTGCTGCTGACGGTGCTCGGCATCGTCTCCTATTCCACCGAAGATCTGTTCGCCGCCGGGGTGATCGCCCTGATGGTGGGGATCTCGACGCTGCTCAACTTCATCCAGGAGGCGCGCTCGACCAAAGCGGCGGATGCGCTGAAGGCGATGGTGAGCAATACCGCCACCGTGCTGCGGGTGGTCAACGAGCAGGGGGAGAGCTGCTGGCTGGAGCTGCCTATCGACCAGCTGGTGCCGGGCGACATCATCCGGCTGTCGGCGGGGGACATGATCCCGGCGGACCTGCGTATCCTGCAGGCGCGGGATCTGTTCGTCGCCCAGGCCTCGCTGACCGGCGAATCGCTGCCGGTGGAGAAAGTGGCCCACAGCCGCGATCCGCTGCAGCAGAACCCGCTGGAGTGCGACACCCTGTGCTTTATGGGCACCAACGTGGTGAGCGGCTCGGCGCAGGCCATCGTCTTCGCCACCGGCGGCCACACTTGGTTTGGTCAACTGGCCGGCCGCGTCAGCGAGCAGGAGAGCGAGCCGAACGCCTTCCAGAAAGGCATCAGCCGGGTGAGTATGCTGCTGATCCGCTTTATGCTGGTGATGGCCCCGGTGGTGCTGCTGATCAATGGCTACACCAAAGGCGACTGGTGGGAGGCGGCGCTGTTCGCGCTGTCGGTGGCGGTCGGCCTGACGCCGGAGATGCTGCCGATGATCGTCACCTCGACGCTGGCGCGCGGGGCGGTAAAGCTGTCGAAGCAAAAGGTCATCGTGAAGCACCTCGACGCCATTCAGAACTTTGGCGCGATGGACATCCTCTGCACCGATAAAACCGGCACCCTGACTCAGGATAAGATTGTGCTGGAGAACCATACCGACGTCTCCGGCAAGGTCAGCGAGCGCGTACTGCATGCCGCCTGGCTGAACAGCCACTACCAGACCGGGTTGAAAAATCTGCTCGACACCGCGGTGCTGGAGGGCGTTGAGCTGGAGGCCGCCCGTGGGCTGGCGGCGCGCTGGCAGAAAGTGGATGAGATCCCCTTCGATTTCGAACGCCGCCGCATGTCGGTGGTGGTGAAAGAGGAGGACGCCGCGCATCAGCTGATCTGCAAAGGGGCGCTGCAGGAGATCCTCAACGTCTCAACCCAGGTGCGCTACAACGGCGATATCGTGCCGCTGGACGACACCATGCTGCGCCGCATCCGCCGGGTCACTGACACCCTCAACCGGCAAGGGCTGCGGGTGGTGGCGGTGGCGACCAGGTACCTGCCGGCCCGCGAAGGCGACTACCAGCGCGCCGATGAGTCGGACCTGATCCTTGAAGGCTACATCGCCTTCCTCGATCCGCCGAAAGAGACCACCGCCCCGGCGCTGAAAGCGTTAAAAGCCAGCGGCATCACGGTGAAGATCCTCACCGGCGACAGCGAGCTGGTGGCGGCGAAGGTGTGCCATGAAGTGGGGCTGGATGCCGGCGAAGTGGTGATTGGCAGCCAGATTGAAGCCATGAGCGACGACGAGCTGGCGGCGCTGGCGAAACGCACCACGCTCTTCGCCCGCCTGGCGCCGCTGCATAAGGAGCGCATCGTGACGCTGCTGAAACGCGAAGGCCACGTGGTGGGCTTTATGGGCGACGGCATCAACGACGCCCCGGCGCTGCGCGCGGCGGACATCGGCATCTCGGTCGACGGCGCGGTGGATATCGCCCGCGAGGCGGCGGATATCATTCTGCTGGAGAAAAGCCTGATGGTGCTGGAGGAGGGGGTGATCGAAGGCCGCCGCACTTTCGCCAACATGCTTAAGTACATCAAAATGACCGCCAGCTCCAACTTCGGCAATGTCTTCAGCGTGCTGGTGGCCAGCGCCTTCCTGCCGTTTCTGCCGATGCTGCCGCTGCACCTGTTGATTCAGAACCTGCTGTACGATGTCTCCCAGGTGGCGATCCCGTTCGATAATGTCGACGATGAACAGATCCGCAAGCCGCAGCGCTGGAACCCGGCCGACCTCGGACGCTTTATGGTCTTCTTCGGCCCGATCAGCTCGATTTTCGACATCCTCACCTTCGGCCTGATGTGGTGGGTGTTCCACGCCAATACCGTGGAGATGCAGACCCTGTTCCAGTCCGGCTGGTTTATTGAAGGGCTGCTGTCGCAAACGCTGATCGTGCACATGATCCGCACCCGGCGCATTCCGTTCGTCCAGAGCCGCGCCGCCTGGCCGCTGTTCGCCATGACCCTGGTGGTGATGGCGGTGGGGATCGCGCTGCCGTTCTCGCCGCTGGCGGGCTATCTGCAGCTGCAGGCCCTGCCGCTGAGCTACTTCCCATGGCTGGTGGCGATCCTGGCGGGCTATATGGTGCTGACCCAAACGGTCAAAGGCTTCTACAGCCGCCGCTACGGCTGGCAGTGAGGGGAAGGTTTGCGGATGATCCACGTAAAAAAGGCAGCCTGCGGGCTGCCTTTTTTCATGCCGGAGTTCGCGATCAGCGACGCACGGCGATGGCTTCGATCTCGATCTTCACGTCTTTCGGCAGACGCGCCACTTCAACGCAGGAGCGCGCCGGGAAGGTGGCGTTGTGCTCGGTGAAGAACGCTTCGTATGTGGCGTTAACGGTAGCGAAATCGTTGAGATCTTTGACGAAAACGGTGGTCTTGACGATATCGCCGACGGTGAGGCCTGCGGCTTCAACGATGGCTTTCACGTTGTTCAGCGACTGGCGCGCCTGCGCGGATACGTCTTCCGGAACGCTGCCGGTTTTCGGGTCGACCGGGATCTGGCCAGAGGTGATGATCATGCTGCCCAGGTCAACGCCCTGAACGTAGGGGCCAATCGCTGCTGGTGCATTTTCCGTCGCAATAGTTTTGCTCATGTTATCTCCAGATGAACTGAGTAATGTTACGCAAAATCATTCAGGTGGCCGCCAGGCGGTAAGCGCTGTGCCGCCGGGCGCAGACGCCGCCCGAAGGACGAAGCGTAGGGTGGTAGCCATTATAGGGAGGCCTACCACCAATACCAACCGCATTTAGTTGGCCAGCACCACATAATGAGAAAACTCTTTTTCGCAGTATTTACATTTGAGTGCGATGTCATCAGCGCGTTTTTTCACTGCAAAACTGGAAGAAACCGGTTCGGCGTGGCTGATACAGTTGCTGTTCGGGCACACCAGCACGCTGTCGATGCGATCCGGCAGGCTCGGGCGGGATTTGCCCACCACTTCGTAATCATCAATGCGGTTTACCGTCGCCTGCGGGGCGTACAGCGACAGCTGGTTAACCTGCTCGTCGGTCAGGAAGGTGTTCTCGATTTTAATCAAATCTTTGCGGCCCATCTCGCCGGAGGGCAGGTTCAGGCCGATGGTGATGCGCTGGTCGGTTTCGGTCAGTTTGAACAGGGTGAGCAGCTTAAAGCCGACCTGCGCCGGAATGTGGTCGATCACGGTGCCGCGTTTGATCGCTTCTACCTGCAGTTTATTGTCGTGTGTCATCTCTCATTTCCCCTTACAGTGCCAGCTCGCTATTCAGTACCAGTGCCAGTAACGCCTGGCGGGCGAAGATGCCGTTACCGGCCTGCTGGAAGTACCAGGCGTGCGGCGTTTTATCGACATCGGTGGTGATTTCGTCAATGCGCGGCAGCGGGTGCAGCACCTTCATATTGGCGCGCGCCCCTTCGAGGTCGGCGGCGCGCAGGACGAACTGCGCTTTGACGTTGGCGTATTCCGACGGATCCAGACGCTCTTTCTGCACGCGGGTCATGTAGAGAATATCCACTTCCGCCATCACGTCGTCGATGGCGCTATGCAGGCTCCAGGCGATACCTTTTTCATCCAGCATATCGAGGATGTACTGCGGCATGGCCAGCGCGTCCGGGGCGATAAAGTAGAAGCGGTTGCCGCTGAATTTGGCCAGCGCCTGGGTCAGGGAGTGGACGGTACGGCCATACTTCAGATCGCCGACCATCGCCACGTTGAGGTTTTCGAGGCGGCCCTGGGTCTCCTGAATGGTGAACAGGTCGAGCAGGGTCTGGGTCGGGTGCTGGTTGGCGCCGTCGCCGGCGTTCAGTACCGGCACGCCGCCGGAGAATTCGGTTGCCAGGCGGGCGGCGCCCTCCTGCGGATGACGCATCACGATGGCGTCAACGTAGGTGCTGATGACGGAGATGGTATCCGCCAGCGTTTCCCCTTTTTTGCCCAGCGAGGTGTTGGCGCTGTCGGAGAAGCCGACCACGCTGGCCCCCAGGCGGTGCATCGAGGTTTCAAAAGAGAGGCGGGTGCGGGTCGAGGCTTCAAAGAAACAGCTGGCGATAACCTTATGCTTCAGCAGCTCGGGTTGTGGATTAGCTTTCAGCTTTGCCGCCGTCGCCAGCACCAGTTCGAGGTCTTCGCGGCTGAGATCGTTTATGGAAATGATATGTTTTTGATATAGCGGGTTAGCCATGCTTATCTCCTGACGCCTGGGCAAAAAAAAAGCCCCTTAAATAAGGGGCTTCGGGAATCCAATGAGCAACGGAAAGAAAAACGGCAGGCCAGCGTCTGCATTGAGACGCGCTAAGACAGAATGTCGTACGCAATTGGCCATGCTTCCTCCCGGCAAAACGACTGGCATTATACGCAGACCGTTATGACGATCAAGCGATTCATTCACAAACAGGTAATCGTTTGCCTGCAGAAAAGTGCGCCAGCGCAAAGAACCGTGAAACTGCACTGGTATGGCAGCGACGATGGGGGTATAAAACGCAAAAATGAAATATTGTTTTATATTTGAGGTAAGCGATGATTATTGGCAATATCCACCATCTGCAGCCATGGCTGCCTGCCGCGCTGCGCGAGGCTATCGAACACGTTATCGCCCATGTCAGCGAGGCGACGCCGCTGGGTAAACATGATATCGACGGCAACAACCTGTTTTATCTGATTTCCGAAGACACCACCGAGCCGCAGGCCGCGCGTCGCGCGGAATACCATGCCCGCTATCTCGATATCCAGATTGTGCTCCGCGGCAGCGAGGGGATGACCTTCAGCACCCTGCCGGCAGGAGAGCCGCAGACCGACTGGCTGGCGGAGAAAGACATCGCTTTCCTGGCGGAGGGGGCGCAGGAGCAAACGGTGATCCTTAACGAAGGGGACTTTGTGGTGTTTTATCCCGGCGAAGTGCATAAACCGCTGTGCGCCGTGGGCGCCCCGGCGAAGGTGCGCAAAGCGGTGGTGAAGATGCTGATGGCGTGACAAAGCGCCCTGACGAGCGGTATCCCGGATACGCGCCGAGCGATCCGGGATTTGACGGCGAGCGAAGGATTATTTGCTCAGCGTCGCCACCATCACCGCTTTGATGGTGTGCATCCGGTTTTCCGCCTGGTCGAAGACCACGCTTGCCGCCGACTCAAACACCTCGTCAGTCACCTCCATGCCGCCGTGCAGGCCGTATTCGGCAGCCATCTGTTTGCCCAGCGTGGTCTGGTCATCATGGAACGCCGGCAGGCAGTGGAGGAATTTGACCCGCGGGTTGCCGGTCAGCGCCAGCATCGCACTGTTAACCTGATAGTCGCGCAGCAGGGCGATACGTTCGGCCCATTTTTCCTTCGCCTCGCCCATTGAGACCCAGACGTCGGTATAGATAAAATCGGCGCCTTGCACCCCCGCGGCGATATCTTCCGTCAGGGTGATGTTACCGCCCTGCTGTTTCGCCAGCGCGGTACAGGTTTCCACCAGCGCGGCCTCCGGCCAGCAGGCCGAGGGCGCCACCAGGCGCAGATCCAGACCGGTCAGCGCCGCGGCTTCCAGCATCGAATTACCCATGTTGTTGCGCGCGTCGCCGGCGTAGACCAGCGTCATCTGGTTAAAGGCTTTGCCCGGCAGGTGCTCTTTCATGGTCAGCAGGTCCGCCAGCAGCTGGGTAGGGTGGAACTCGTTGGTGAGGCCGTTCCACACCGGCACGCCGGCGTATTGCGCCAGGGTCTCCACCACTTCCTGGCCGTGGCCGCGGTACTGAATGCCGTCGTACATCCGTCCGAGCACGCGGGCGGTGTCCTTGATCGACTCTTTATGGCCAATCTGGCTGCCGCTGGGCCCCAGGTAGGTCACGCGGGCGCCCTGATCGTATGCGGCAACTTCGAAAGAGCATCGTGTACGGGTTGAGTCTTTTTCGAAGATGAGCGCGATGTTTTTCCCTGCCAGTTTCTGGACTTCGATACCGTTTTTCTTATCGGCTTTCAGCTTTGCCGCCAGCTCGAGCAGGGCGGTGATTTCTGCAGGCGTAAAATCGAGTAACTTTAAAAAATGCTTCTGGTAAAACGCAGACATGGTTCCCTCACCTGGCATAGGCCACTAATTGAATTAAAATTCAATTTATATGTATGAATATTCATTTTCAAGTCTGTGATCGAAATCTTTCACTGAGAAGTGGAGGCAATGACGGCGGTATGTGACAATAGGGATAACTGCCGCACATTATGAGGAACGAGCCATGGCAAACCCGGAACACCTGGAAGAACAGCGTGAAGAGACGCGTCTGATTATCGAAGAGCTGCTGGAAGATGGCAGCGATCCGGACGCACTGTACACGATTGAGCATCACCTCTCTGCAGACGATTTCGAAACCCTGGAGAAAGTGGCGGTGGAAGCGTTTAAGCTGGGCTATGAAGTGACCGAGCCCGAAGAGCTGGAAGTGGAAGAGGGTGAAGTGGTCATCTGCTGCGATATTCTGAGCGAATGCGCCCTGAACGCAGAACTGATCGATGCCCAGGTGGAACAGCTGATGACGCTGGCAGAAAAATTTGACGTCGAGTATGACGGTTGGGGCACCTACTATGAGGACCCGAACGGTGAAGAAGACGGCGAGGATGACGAAGATTTTGTCGATGAAGACGACGATGGTGTTCGTCACTAAGTCGCAGAAGATGTAGATGATACGGCGGCGCCAGCCGCCGTATAGCAAGGAACTTCCATGGATTACCCGCAGATACTCTCCCCGATTATCAACTTCCTGCACTGCCCGACGCCGCAGGCGTGGATTGACGAAGCCCGCAAGCCGGAAAACCTGCCGCTGCTGCTGACCGACCATATGGTGTGCGAACTGAAAGCGGCGCAGAACGCCATGCTGCTGGTGCGTCGCTACGTCGCGGATAAAGCCGACGCCGACGAGCTGCTGGCCTGCCTGAAACCGTATGAAGACTTCACCTACCGCCGGGGGCCAGAGCCGGATTTTGTCGCCCTGCATAAACGGATCAACAAAAGCGCCATGCCGCAGACCGACGACCCGTGGGGCCGTCAGCTGCTGGACAGCATGATTTTGCTGATTAAAGAGGAGCTGCATCACTTCTGGCAGGTGCGGGAGATGATGCTGGCGCGCGATATCCCCTACGTCAAAATCACCGCCAGCAACTATGCCCGCGGCATGCGACGGGAGGTGCGCTCACATGAGCCGGTGATGCTGATCGATAAGCTTATCTGCGGCGCCTATATCGAGGCCCGCTCCTGCGAGCGCTTTGCGGCGCTGGCGCCGTGGCTGGACGACGATCTGCAGAAGTTCTATCTGTCGCTGCTGCGCTCGGAAGCGCGTCACTATCAGGACTACCTGGATCTGGCGCAGAAGATTGCCGGAGAAGATATCAGCGAACGGGTCCGCCAGCTCGGCGAGGCGGAAGCGGCGCTGATCCTCCGTCCGGAGGCCGAATTCCGCTTTCACAGCGGCGTGCCGGCGGCGGCGTAGCCCACGCTGTTCGGCTCCCGTCGCTCCGGTCGCCACTCACGCCGGCAGTCTCAGTAGCCATGGGGGGAGAGATAGCGTTGAGAGCTTCAGCTCGCCATGGTATGGGCCGTAGGTCGGGTAAGGCGTTAGCCGCCACCCGACAAAAAAACGGCACCGCGAGCACGGGTAAGGTGCAAGCGGTGCCATCCGGGACATGCCCCGGCTCGCGCTACGCTTAGCCGGGCTACCGAACTGTAGCCCCGGTAAGCGTAGCGCTACCGGGGACGCCTGCGATATCGAGGCGTTACAGCATTTTCAACATCCGCACTTCGCAGTCCACGTGGCCGGTGCAGCCCAGCGGACCGTCAATATGTTCGAAGCCAAGATGCTCATATAAGCCGATCGCCTCCGTCAGGAAGGCAGTGGTTTCCAGATAGCAGCGTTTAAAGCCCTGCTCGCGGGCGTAGTCGAGCGCCAGCAGCGCCAGCTTCTTCGCCAGCCCCTGGCCGCGGGCGCTGGTCATGAAATACATTTTCTGCAGCTCGCAGATATCCGGCTCGCTGCAGGCGAGCGGCGCGACACCGCCGCCGCCAACCACTTCTCCCTCTTTCTCCACCACCCAGTAGGCGGAGCCCGGCTGGCTATACAGCTCATACAGTTCATCGAGATTCGGGTCGGCGACCGTATAGCCTTTATCGGCGGTCAGGCCATATTCTGCGGATACCTGGCGGATGACGGCCGCTATCGCAGCGTTATCCTGTACCGCGATACGGCGTAATGTAAAGGTCTGTGGCGCGGCAAGATTCATAGAATCACTCAATTTTAGCTTAAATAACCATACATTTCTTTAATACCATTATTCGTTTACAGGCGCAAGGTGCGCGTGAAATGTATTGCCGGGAAAATTCAAAAATAATATATTCTGCTCGCTTAATGCCGATGCGCATTATTTATTATTTTTATATATGGTTTAAAGTACAAGGACGACTTTTTTATGAGTATGATTTCAGGGCAATTGCAGCGTTCTGGCCATTCTTTTATTTTTCATGGTCAGGCCGGGCGCTATTTTATTATTTGTCTGGTTAATATTATTTTTTCTGTAATAACTTGTGGATTATTTATTCCATGGGCATGGGTACGGAGTCGCCGTTATCTTTGTGAGAATATGGAGGTTAATGGCGCCCGCTTTGCCTATCACGGGCGCGGTATCACGATTTTACTCAGCTGGCTATTGATATTTGTCGTGCTGGTTTTACTCAGCTTAGCGCTTGCCATTTTCTCTCCCGGTAGCGAAGGGCTGGAGACGCTGGCATTTCTTATCCTGCTGCCGGTAATGATAATTAAGGGGTTAAGCTACCATGCGACGATGACCTCTTTCACGAATATTCGCTTTGTGGTTCAGTGTCATCTGCTGCGCGGATGGTGGATTATGCTCGGCTTACCTTTGCTGATATACGTGCTAACAGCGGTGGTGTTCGCCATGCTGGGAAGTCGGCTTTTTTACAAGGGCCTAAATAGCATGCTGCTGGGGATCGTTGTTCTGCTTTTGCTGGCGCTAGTTATTATGGCAATAACCAGCGGTGTGGTTTACAGCCACTGGCTTGATCTCATCGGCAAAGGCGCAACCTTTGGCAAAAATAAATTTAATATTTATGTGAGTACTAAGCGTTGTGTGGTGATTTTTTTATGGGCAACGGCTATTTTGTTGCCGTTTATCGTCATTTTTATTGGCTTTTTATTTTCCGCATTCGCTCAACTGCTGACGGGCTGTATGTTTGGTCTGTGCAGTGAAGGTTCGGCACTGTTTATGGCATTGCGGCATCTTGGGGCGATATTAGGGGGATATATATTCCTCACTATCGGTATCGTGTTATCCATGGCATACCTTCGTGTGGCTTTACGTAATCACGCGATGAATAACCTGGTGCTGGGGGACAGCGTTCATTTTCGTTCCACCCTGACGTTTTTCGGTCTTGCTCCGCGTTTACTGGCGTTGACGTTTCTCACGCCGCTGACGCTGGGGCTGGCCTATCCCTGGTTCAAGATTGATTTGCTACGCTATATTGCTGAAAACACGACGATGGTCGGTGAGTTAGATTCGCTCGATCTGCAGCCGGCGGCACCACCGCAGCCGACGGTATCTGACAAACTATGCGGCGGTTTTTTTCCGATGCCGCCGTTCCTGTAATGTAAAAAGGCCGGAGCAAGCTCCGGCCTTTTTTCTATCGCGAGCAATTACAGCGCGGCGATCACCGCCTGCTGCTCAATCAGCTTCGCTTTCGCTTCCGCGTAGCCTTCCAGCTTCTCGCGCTCTTTGGCGATCACCGCTTCCGGCGCGCGGGCGACAAAGCCTTCGTTAGCCAGCTTGCTTTCGATGCGGCCAATTTCGCCTTCGATTTTGGCCACTTCTTTCGCCAGGCGCGCCAGCTCATCTTCTTTATTGATGAGGCCCGCCATCGGGATCAGCAGCTCGGCGCCGTCGACGATCTTGGTCACGGAGACCGGACCTTTATCATCGGCAGGCAGCACGGTAATGCTTTCCAGACGCGCCAGATTCAGCAGGAAGCTGCGGTTGTCGTTCACGCGACGCTCGGCCTCTTTGCTGCAGCCGCGCAGCAGCAGTTCCAGCGGTTTGCCCGGGGCGATGTTCATTTCCGCACGGATGTTACGTACGGCGACGATCGCCTGCTTCAGCCATTCGGTGTCGGCCAGCGCCGCGTCATCCACCTGAGAGGCATCATACTGCGGGAACGGCTGCAGCATGATGGTGTCGGCGGTGATCCCGCAGATGACCTTCACGCGCTGCCAGATGGTCTCGGTGATGAACGGAATGATCGGATGCGCCAGGCGCAGCAGACCTTCCAGCACGGTCACCAGCGTATGGCGAGTGCCGCGCAGTTCCGCTTCGCTGCCGCCGTTCATCACCGGCTTGGTCAGTTCCAGGTACCAGTCGCAGAACTGGTTCCAGGTGAACTCGTACAGGATGCCGGCGGCGATATCGAAGCGGAAGTTATCCAGCGCTTCGCGATACGCTTTGACGGTGTGGTTGAATTCCGCGAGGATCCAGCGGTCGGCCAGGGAGAGCACCCTCTCGCCGCCGTTGAAGCCGCAATCCTGATCTTCGGTGTTCATCAGCACGAAGCGGCTGGCGTTCCACAGCTTGTTACAGAAGTTACGGTAACCTTCCAGACGCTTCATATCCCAGTTGATGTCGCGGCCGGTAGAGGCCAGCGCCGCCAGGGTGAAGCGCAGGGCGTCGGTGCCGTGCGGCTCGATGCCGTTCGGGAACTGTTTCTCGGTGCGCTTACGGATTTTCTCCGCCAGCTGCGGCTGCATCATGTTGCCGGTACGTTTCTCCAGCAGCTCCGGCAGGGTGATGCCGTCAACCATATCCAGCGGGTCGATAACGTTACCCTTGGATTTGGACATCTTCTGGCCTTCGTCATCGCGGATCAGACCGGTCATGTAGACGGTCTTAAACGGCACCTGCGGTTTACCGTTTTCATCTTTGATGAAGTGCATGGTCATCATGATCATGCGGGCGATCCAGAAGAAGATGATGTCGAAGCCGGAGACCATCACGCTGGTCGGGTGGAACTGACGCAGGGCGTCGGTGTTTTCCGGCCAGCCGAGAGTGGAGAAGGTCCACAGCGCGGAGGAGAACCAGGTATCCAGCACGTCTTCGTCCTGGCGCAGCGCCACGTCGGCGCCGAGGTTATTTTCCTGGCGTACTTCGTCTTCGGTGCGGCCCACGTAAACGTTGCCGTCGTTGTCGTACCATGCCGGGATGCGGTGACCCCACCACAGCTGACGGGAGATACACCAGTCCTGAATGTCGCGCATCCAGGAGAAGTACATGTTTTCGTACTGCTTCGGCACGAACTGAATGTCGCCGTTTTCAACGGCTTCCACCGCCGGCTTGGCCAGCACGTCCGCGCGCACGTACCACTGGTCGGTCAGCATCGGTTCGATAACCACGCCGCCGCGGTCGCCGTAAGGGACGGTCAGGTCGTGCGGTTTGATCTCTTCCAGCAGGCCGAGGGCGTCAACCGCCGCAACGACGGCTTTACGCGCCGCGAAGCGTTCCAGTTTCTGGAACTCCGCCGGGATCTCGCTGGAGTAGACGTCGGATTCATTGCCTTTGGTGTCGTACACTTCCGCGCTTTCGCGGATGTCGCCGTCAAAGGTCAGGATGTTGATCATCGGCAGCTGGTGACGACGACCCACTTCGTAGTCGTTAAAGTCGTGCGCCGGGGTGATCTTCACGCAGCCGGTGCCTTTCTCCATGTCGGCGTGTTCGTCGCCCACGATCGGGATGCGGCGGTTAACCAGCGGCAGCACCACGAATTTGCCAATCAGATCTTTGTAACGCGGATCTTCCGGGTTAACGGCCACGCCGGTATCGCCCAGCAGGGTTTCCGGACGGGTGGTGGCGACCACCAGGTAGTCTTTACCGTCAGCGGTTTTCGCGCCATCGGCCAGCGGGTAGCGGATATGCCACATGGAGCCTTTCGATTCGCGGTTTTCCACTTCGAGGTCGGAAATGGCGGTGCGCAGTTTCGGGTCCCAGTTAACCAGGCGTTTGCCGCGGTAGATCAGGTCTTCCTTATACAGGCGAACGAAGACTTCTTTCACGGCATTGGAAAGGCCTTCGTCCATGGTGAAGCGCTCGCGTTCCCAGTCAACGGAGTTGCCGAGACGGCGCATCTGACGGGTAATGGTGCCGCCGGATTCCGCTTTCCACTGCCAGATTTTGTCGATAAAGGCATCGCGGCCGTAGTCGTGACGGGTTTTCCCTTCTTCAGCGGCAATCTTACGCTCAACCACCATCTGGGTAGCGATACCCGCGTGGTCGGTCCCCGCCTGCCACAGGGTGTTTTTGCCCTGCATGCGCTGGTAGCGAATCATGGTATCCATGATGGTTTGCTGGAAGGCATGACCCATATGCAAACTGCCGGTGACGTTCGGCGGCGGGATCATGATGCAGAAGCTCTCCTGGCTTTCATCACCATTCGGTTTGAAATAGCCCTGCTTTTCCCAGTGCTCGTAAAGCGGCTGTTCGATATCTTGTGGGTTGTATGTCTTTTCCATTATTTCCAGGTTGCCGTGTTCAGGTTGAAACCAGCCATGCGGTACGCCTTATAGCGTTCGCGCGCCAGTTGTTTCAGATTTTCTTCGTAAGGGACAAAGTCTATCACTTCTGTGAAAGCGGTGGCAAAATCTGCAAAGTTAAGCCGCAGGCTGATCAGAATGTCCCGCGGGCTGCTGTTGCGCTTTTGCGGCCAGGCAATCTCTACCGGCGCGCCGCCTCGCGGGCCTTCGCCCGCCAGATTGTGCGGCACAAAGCTCTCCGGTGGTCGCGACCACAGCGCCTCATCGAGACGAATCGCCTGCTGCTCATCTTCACAGGCGATCAGGACGCGCTTGCCGTTGCGCCAACGTTCTGCGGCAATGTCACACACCAGCTGCTCGACGGCGCTCAGGCCATCGACGGTGTCTTCGTTGTCCAGAAGATAGAACGTTGCGTTTTTCATATATGGGGCTTCTTGTTGTGGATTTAAATGTAAAGCCGGGCGGCGCTACGCTTACCCGGCTTACAAACGGCATCTTTCCGTAGGCCCGGTAAGCGTAGCGCCACCGGGCATCAGACGGCAATCACTCTTCGCCGTTAAAACCCGCGCGATTGAGCAGGAACTGCGACAGCAGCGCGACCGGACGACCGGTGGCGCCTTTGGCCTTACCGGAGCGCCAGGCGGTGCCGGCGATGTCGAGGTGCGCCCAGTTGTACTTGCGGGTGAAGCGCGACAGGAAGCAGCCGGCGGTGATCGCGCCGCCAGGACGGCCGCCAATATTCGCCATATCGGCAAAGTTGGATTCCAGCTGATCCTGGAACTCGTCGGCCAGCGGCAGACGCCATGCGCGGTCGCCCGCCAGTTCAGAGGCGCCGATCAGCTCATGGGCCAGCGGGTTATGGTTCGACATCAGGCCGGTGATGTGATGGCCGAGGGCAATCACGCAGGCGCCGGTCAGCGTCGCGACATCGATAACCGCTTCCGGCTCGAAGCGCTCAACGTAGGTCAGCACGTCGCACAGCACCAGGCGGCCTTCGGCGTCGGTGTTGAGCACTTCCACCGTCTGGCCGGACATGGTGGTCAGAACATCGCCCGGACGATAAGCGCGACCGCCAGGCATGTTTTCACAGCCCGCCAGCACGCCGATCACGTTCAGCGGCAGCTGCAGCTCAGCAACCATCCGCATCACGCCGTACACCGCCGCGGCGCCGCACATGTCGTACTTCATCTCGTCCATGCCTTCGGCCGGCTTGATGGAGATACCGCCGGAATCGAAGGTCAGGCCTTTACCGACCAGCACGATAGGGCGCGCGTCTTCCGACGGGTTGCCTTTATACTCGATAACCGACATCAGCGACTCGTTCTGCGAACCGTTGCCGACGGCGAGGTAGGCGTTCATTCCCAGCTCGCGCATCTGCTGTTCGCCGATCACCCGGGTGATAACGTTTTTGCTATAGGTATCGGCCAGCTGGCGCGCCTGGGAGGCCAGATAGGCGGCGTTACAGATGTTCGGCGGCATGTTGCCGAGATCTTTCGCCGCTTTGATGCCGGCGGCGATCGCCAGCCCGTGCTGAATGGCGCGTTCGCCGCTGGTCAGCTCGCGACGGGTCGGCACGTTAAAGACCATTTTACGCAGCGGGCGACGCGGCTCGCTTTTGTTGGTCTTCAGCTGGTCGAAGCTGTACAGCGTCTCTTTGGCGGTTTCCACCGCCTGGCGAACTTTCCAGTAGTTGTTACGACCCTTGACGTGCAGCTCGGTCAGGAAGCAGACTGCCTCCATTGAACCGGTATCATTCAGGGTATTGATGGTTTTCTGGATGACCTGCTTGTACTGACGCTCATCCAGTTCGCGCTCTTTGCCGCAGCCAATCAGCAGAATGCGCTCAGACAGAATGTTCGGCACATGGTGCAGCAATAACGTCTGGCCAGGTTTGCCTTCCAGCTCGCCGCGACGCAGCAGGGCGCTGATGTAGCCGTCGCTGATTTTATCGAGTTGTTCGGCGATGGGGGAGAGGCGACGTGGTTCAAAGACGCCGACCACGATACAGGCGCTCCGCTGCTTCTCCGGGCTACCGCTTTTTACACTGAACTCCATGCACTATGCTCCTGAATCTTAAAGACAACAGTGGTGGCTACGGCTATACTCGTCGCCTTTCAAGTTGCAGATGCGCCGGCTGCGCCTGCTTACCCTGACGTGGCACATTGTGCGCGCCAGGGGCCACAGCCCTGCTGCCTTCTTACAACTCGAAATCCATTGAGTATATAATTGCAAGCTTTCGTAACTCATGTCCGCTGTTGCGGTGACTTCGTGTTAATCTTAACGTTAATAAGGCCTGGGTTCGTCAGAAAAGATCCTGACATGCAGAACCGATGAGTCATTTAATCTTAGCGACGTTTTCGACGACCAAAGAGAATAAATGACGTTTAAGCCATGAAACAAGCAATTTTCCTGCACTAAAACGGGTTTTTACGGGCGTATTTATAGTGATAATCATAAGATATCTGGTTCGTGAGACGCTGAAAAGCCAGTTGGCGATCCTATTCATCCTGTTACTGATTTTCTTTTGCCAGAAATTAGTCAGGATCCTCGGCGCTGCGGTGGATGGCGATATCCCAACCAATCTGGTGCTCTCGCTGCTGGGGCTCGGCATCCCGGAGATGGCGCAGCTTATCCTGCCGTTAAGTCTGTTCCTTGGCCTGCTGATGACCCTCGGCAAGCTGTACACCGAAAGCGAAATTACGGTGATGCACGCCTGCGGCCTGAGTAAAGCCGTATTGATCAAGGCGGCGATGATCCTCGCGCTGTTCACCGGCGCGGTGGCGGCGGTCAACGTGATGTGGGCAGGGCCGTGGTCGTCGCGCCATCAGGATGAAGTGCTGGCGGAAGCCAAGGCCAACCCCGGCATGGCCGCGCTGGCCCAGGGCCAGTTCCAGCAGGCCAGCGATGGTAACGCGGTCATGTTTATCGAGAGCGTGAACGGCAACCGCTTCCATGACGTCTTCCTTGCCCAGCTGCGCCCGAAAGGCAACGCGCGCCCCTCCGTGGTGGTGGCGGATTCCGGCGAGCTGTCGCAGCAGAAAGACGGTTCGCAGGTGGTGACCCTCAATAAGGGCACCCGCTTTGAAGGCACCGCGATGCTGCGCGACTTCCGCATCACCGACTTCAATAACTATCAGGCCATTATCGGCCACCAGGCGGTGGCCGCCGATCCGGACGACACCGAACAGATGGATATGCGCACCCTGTGGCAGACCCACACCGATCGTGCGCGCGCCGAACTGCACTGGCGCTTCACGCTGGTGGCGACGGTCTTCATTATGGCGCTGATGGTGGTGCCGCTCAGCGTGGTCAACCCGCGCCAGGGCCGCGTGCTGTCGATGCTGCCGGCGATGCTGCTCTACCTGGTGTTCTTCCTGCTGCAGACCTCGATTAAGTCGAACGGCGGCAAAGGCAAAATGGACCCGGCTATCTGGATGTGGGCGATTAACCTGCTCTATTTTGCGCTGGCGGTGCTGTTAAACCTGTGGGACACGGTGCCGATGCGCCGCTTCCGCGCCCGTTTTAATAAAGGAGCGGCCTGATGCAGGCGTTTGGCGTACTTGACCGTTATATCGGTAAGACGATTTTCAACACCATCATGATGACCCTGTTCATGCTGGTGTCGCTCTCCGGCATTATCAAGTTTGTCGATCAGCTGAAAAAGTCCGGGCAGGGTAGTTACGATGCGCTGGGCGCTGGCCTCTACACCATCCTCAGCGTGCCGAAAGACATCCAGATCTTCTTCCCGATGGCCGCGCTGCTTGGCGCGCTGCTGGGGCTGGGGATGCTGGCCCAGCGCAGCGAGCTGGTGGTGATGCAGGCGTCCGGTTTCACCCGGCTGCAGGTGGCGCTGGCGGTGATGAAAACCGCGATCCCGCTGGTGCTGTTGACCATGGCGATCGGCGAGTGGGTGGCGCCGCAGGGCGAACAGATGGCGCGCAACTACCGCGCTCAGCAGATGTACGGCGGTTCGCTGCTTTCCACCCAGCAGGGACTGTGGGCGAAAGATGGCCATAACTTTGTCTATATCGAACGGGTAAAAGGTAACGATGAGCTGGGGGGCGTCAGCATTTATGCCTTCAACCCGGAGCGTCGTTTACAGTCGGTGCGCTATGCCGCCTCGGCAAAATTCGATAGCGAGAATAAAGTGTGGCGCCTGTCGCAGGTGGATGAATCCGATCTGACCGATCCGAAGCAGGTGACCGGGTCGCAGATGGTGAGCGGCACCTGGAAAACCAACCTGACGCCGGACAAGCTCGGCGTGGTAGCCCTGGATCCGGACGCGCTGTCGATCAGCGGGCTGCACAACTATGTGAAATACCTGAAGTCCAGCGGCCAGGATCCGGGACGCTACCAGCTCAATATGTGGAGCAAAATCTTCCAGCCGCTGTCGGTGGCGGTGATGATGCTGATGGCGCTGTCGTTTATCTTTGGCCCGCTGCGTAGCGTGCCGATGGGCGTCAGGGTGGTGACCGGGATTAGCTTCGGCTTTATCTTCTACGTGCTGGATCAGATTTTCGGCCCGCTGACCCTGGTGTACGGCATACCGCCGATCATCGGCGCCCTGTTGCCAAGCGCCAGCTTCTTCCTGATAAGCCTCTGGCTGATGATGCGCAAGGCCTAGCGGACTCGGCTACGGAACGTAAGCCCCCTCAACGATGAGGGGGCTTTTTTTTAGCGCTTGCGGCCGCCCAGCAGACTGCCCAGCATGCCGCGGACGATCTGATTGGTGACCTGGCGAACCGCGCTTTTCGCTGCGGTCTGCACGATACCGTCGCGTTTGCCGCCGCGCGGGCCGGTGCTGCCGAACAGGATATCTTTCAGGCCGCCGAGCAGCCCATCGTCTTCCCCGCTCTGCTGACCCTTCGCCGGCGGAGTAGACTGCTGTTCCGTGGCGACCTGGACCCCTTGCTGCAGCATCTCGAAGGCCGACTCGCGGTCCACCTCTTCTTCATACTTGCCGTACAGCGGCGAGTGATTCAGCAGGCCATTGCGCTCATCATCGCTGACCGGCCCCATTCGCGAGCAGGGGGCGATAACCATCGCCCGCTCGACCACCGAGGGGCTGCCTTTCTCATCGAGGAAGGAGATCAGCGCCTCGCCGGTGCCCAGCTCCTGGATCGCCTGCTCGGTACTGAAGGCCGGGTTGGCGCGCATGGTCTGGGCGGCGGTTTTCACCGCTTTCTGATCCTTCGGCGTAAAGGCGCGCAGCGCGTGCTGTACGCGGTTGCCCAGCTGGCCGAGCACGGCGTCGGGTATATCCGCCGGGTTCTGCGAGACAAAATAGACGCCGACGCCCTTGGAGCGAATAAGACGGATCACCTGTTCGATTTTATCCAGCAGCACCTGCGGCGCATCGTTGAACAGCAGATGCGCCTCATCGAAGAAGAACACCAGTTTGGGCTTGTCGAGATCGCCCGCCTCCGGTAGGCGCTCGTACAGCTCGGAGAGCATCCACAGCAGGCTGGCGGCGTAGAGCTTCGGCATCTGGTAGAGCTTTTCAGCGCTGAGGATATTGATCACCCCTTTGCCGCTGGCATCGACGCGCATCCAGTCGGCAATATCCAGCATCGGCTCGCCGAAGAAGTGCCCGGCGCCCTGTTGCTCCAGGGTCAACAGTCCGCGCTGGATGGCGCCGACCGAGGCGCTGCTGATATTGCCATACTGGTTCTGGAAAGATTTGGCGTTGTCGCCGATAAACTGGGTGATGGCGCGGAGGTCTTTGAAGTCGAGCAGCAGCAGACCGCGGTCGTCCGCGATGCGGAAAATAATGTTCAGCACGCCGCTCTGCACCTCATTGAGATTGAGCAGGCGCGCCAGCAGCAGGGGGCCAAGATCGGAGACCGTCGCCCGAACCGGGTGGCCCTTCTCGCCAAAGATATCCCAGAGCACCACCGGGTTGGCGTGCGGCTCCCAGTCGCTGACGCCGATCTTCTCCAGCCGCGCCTGCAGTTTCTCTGAGCTCTGCCCCGCGGCGGCAATGCCGGTCAGGTCGCCCTTGACGTCCGCCATAAATACCGGCACGCCAATTTCCGAGAACGACTCAGCCAGCTTTTGCAGGGTGACGGTTTTACCGGTGCCGGTCGCACCGGTGATCAGCCCATGGCGGTTGGCCATCGCGGGCAACAAATAGAGCGCGTTATCCAGCGTGCGCGCAATCAACAGGGGTGAGCTCATGATCGATTCCTCCATTTATCCTGCGACGATTATAGGCAACCTCGTCGTTCGGCGTTGGGGAAATCGTCACGCGCCGCGCACGCTGTCGCGAGAGGCCTCAGGCGCAGTGGCGTTGGATAAGCGCAATGCTCTGCTCAATTTCGCGCTCGATATCCGCTTCGCTCCACTGCGCCAGCTCGGGAGCGAAGGGTTCAAAAGCGTATACCCCCTGATAGCCGCGGGCTTCCAGCGCTTTAACCTGCTCGCAGGTGCCGAGGCGATCCTGCGGCGTCAGCATGATGCGCTCGGCATCGGTGAGCTGCTCGCGCGGACGGGTATCGTCCACCCCGGAGAGGTGCACCAGACCGATATCCGCCACCTCCACCTGGCTGAACTCGTCCGCCGCCTGCGGGTAGAGATGGTGATGGAAGGTGTCGATCAGCAGCTTAAACGGCACGCGGGCGTCATGGATCAGCGTCTGCGCCTGGTGCGCCGATCGCAGTGAGCTTTGCGGGAAGCCCAGCGGCTCCACCAGGCCGTGGATGCCGTAGAAGGCGAACAGCGGCGCCAGGTCGCGCAGGGCGCTCAGAGTGTCGCTGGCCGGCACCTCGGTGCCGTCGTTGAGCGGGCAGAGCACCAGCGATTTGGCGCCGATGGCCTGGGCCTCTTTCAGCAGCGACTCGGTCAGCTGCCGCACCTCTTCGCTACGGCGGTTAAAGGGATAGACCGCGTTAATCGTCAGGATCTCGATGTGGTAACGCGCCGCCAGCTCGCGCACCTGCTGATGGCTCAGATCGTCGGTCACTTTCCCGCTGGGTAAATCGTTGCGCAGCTCGACTTTATTCAGGCCCAGACGGTTCACCAGACGGAAAAACGCTTCAATGCTGAGCGCTGGCGCGATTTTGCGGTTAATACAAAAACGTTGCATTGCGATGGCCATAGGACACTCCTGACGGAAGAGGGTTGGGTTCGTTCAATTGGCTAACAGTCAAAACGTTTATTCCAAAATAAGCAAGAATGAAAATGATGATTGTTTGAGCTGCCTCGCAAAATATTCCCGGCTGCCGCGGCGGGAGCGACCGGGACCGGGAGCCAGGTATCGCGAGGCGGCGCGGCTCGATGGGGGAAGCGCGTAAGCGATGCGTGAGCGCAAAATGCGACTGTTATCACCAAAATGAAATTTCATTTCACAACAACGTTGAAATATAAATTTCACTTTACTACGGTTATAGCACAGCAGAATCAGCGACGGGCCGGCGTGCGCTGGCCCTCTTCACTATGAGGCGAGAACATGACGATCACAGGAAACTTTATTGGCGGGAAAACCGTTATCAGCAGCAGCAACGAAACGATGCCGGTGTACGATCCGGCGACGGGCAAAGCGGTGCGCGAAGTCACGGTATCGACCGCGCAGGAAGTCTCTGAGGCGATTCAGGTTGCTCGCGATGCGTTTGACAGCTGGTCTCGCACCACGCCGCTGCGCCGCGCCCGCGTGCTGTTCAACTTTAAAATGTTGCTGGAACAGCACGTGGAAGAGCTGGCGGGGATCATCGTCAGCGAGCACGGCAAAGTGTGGTCGGATGCGCTGGGCGAGCTGACCCGCGGCATGGAAGTGGTCGAATTCGCCTGCGGGATCCCGCACCTGATTAAAGGCGAATACTCCTCTGACGTCGGCACCGGCGTCGACAGCTACTCGTTGATGCAGCCGCTGGGCGTGGTGGCCGGGATCACCCCGTTCAACTTCCCGGCGATGGTGCCGATGTGGATGTTCCCGCTGGCGCTGGCCTGCGGCAACAGCTTCGTCCTCAAGCCGCCGGCGCTGGCGCCGACGGCCGCCGTGCGTCTGGCAGAGCTGCTGAAAGAGGCCGGTCTGCCGGACGGCGTGTTTAACGTCGTGCACTGCAGCAATGAAGATGCCGAGCAGCTGTACACTGACCCGCGCATTGCGGCGGTGAGCTTCGTCGGCTCCTCCGGCGTGGCGGAGTATATCTATAAGACCGCCAGCGCCCACGGCAAGCGCGTGCAGGCCTTCGGCGCCGCCAAAAACCACGCGATAGTGATGCCGGATGCCGATCTCGACGCCACCGTTAACGCCATTATGGGCGGCGCCTTCGGTTCCGCAGGCGAGCGCTGCATGGCGCTGCCGGTGGTGGTGGCGGTGGGAGATGAAACCGCCGACAAACTGATCGCTCGCCTGAAGCCGCTGGTGGAAGCGCTGAAAGTGGGCCCGGGCTGCATGCGCGGCCAGGAAGAGAACGAGATGGGGCCGGTGGTGTCTGATACTCACCAGAAAAAAGTGCTCGGCTATATTGATAAAGGCGAAAGCGAAGGGGCAAAACTGGTGGTCGATGGCCGCAAACTGCGCGTGCCGGGCTACGACGCGGGCTATTATATCGGCGGCACCCTGTTCGATCACGTCACCCCGGAGATGACCATCTGGCGCGAAGAGATCTTTGGCCCGGTGCTGGGGATTGTGCGCGCGGCGGACTATGACAGCGCCCTCGAACTGGTCAACAGCCACGAGTTTGGCAACGGCAGCGCCGTCTTCACCAGCAACGGCCACACCGCGCGTGAATTCGTCCACGACGTGCAGGCGGGGATGGTCGGGGTGAACGTGCCGGTCCCGGTGCCGATGGCGTTCCACAGCTTCGGCGGCTGGAAGCGCTCAGTGTTTGGCGCGCTGAACGTCCACGGGCCGGACGGCGTGCGCTTCTACACGCGCATGAAGACCGCCACCGTACGCTGGCCGGCAGGGCAGCAGACCGTATCTGAATTCAGCATGCCGACGTTAGGTTAATCGGCGAAGGAGAGCGCCATGTCGTTACTGGCTAAATCGCGAAAAGAGGGACAGATCCAGCATATTACGCCGCAAAGCGCCGGTTGGCGCTATATCGGCTTCGATGTCTGGATGTTGAAAAAAGGGCAGACTGTGACGCTGGAGAGCGGCGATCGCGAGCTGTGCCTGGTGCTGGTCGCTGGCCTGGCGTCGGTGAAAACGCAGCAGGCCGATTTCCCGAATCTCGGTAAACGGATGTCGCCGTTTGAACGTACCCCGCCGTGGTCGGTATACGTGCCGCCGCAGGATCGGGTCGAGGTGACCGCCGATTCCGATCTGGAGCTGGCGGTGTGCAGCGCGCCGGGCAAAGGCAGCTTCCCGGCACGCCTGATTCGGCCGGAAGACGTCGGCGTGGAGCACCGCGGGAAAGGGCGCAACCAGCGCCGGGTGCATAACATTCTGCCGGACAGCGCCGAGGCGGATTGCCTGCTGGTGGTCGAGGTCTACACCGACGAAGGGGCCACCAGCTCGTGGCCGTCGCATAAGCACGATACCGCCCAGCCGGGCAAAGAGACGCAGCTGGAAGAGACCTACTATCACCGCTTCGATCCGCCGCAGGGCTTTGCCTTCCAGCGGGTCTACACCGACGACCGCAGCCTGGACGCCTGCATGGCGCCCTATAACCACGATGTGGTGATGGTGCCGCGCGGTTACCATCCGGTGGCGGCGATTGCCGGTTACGACAGCTATTATCTGAACGTCATGGCCGGGCCGGATCGGAAATGGCTGTTCACCTGGGAAGAGGACCACGCCTGGATCAACACCCCGGAATATCCGCGCCACGACTAACGTGACGCGCAGACGCCGATAAAAAAGTCCGGTTAGCGATGCTAACCGGCCTTCTTGTCTATGGGCTGCGGGTGTTTTTTAGCGAAAGGCTCCGCGGAATCCCACTCCCAGGCCCGGCAAGCGCAGCGCCGCCGGGCAGGACACCTCTGGCGCCATACCCGTCTTGTGCCGGATGGCGCTACGCTT
>NZ_JASCAR010000046.1:0-61629 GCF_029967715.1 Klebsiella sp. V115_8 | reverse complement strand
GGTGGCTACGACGGGATTCGAACCTGTGACCCCATCATTATGAGTGATGTGCTCTAACCAGCTGAGCTACGTAGCCATCTTTTTTTCGCGTAACCTTATCGGCGTTGCGGGGCGCATTATGCGTATTGGGCCTGCGAGCGTCAACCTCTTTTTCAAGGAAAATCGTTGTAATGTGACTGTTTGGTTAGGTTGCGAACAGCTCGCTGCAATAATCGGCAATTATTGGTTATTTATCGTTTTTCAGCGGCATAAATCCCGCAAAAAGAAAACGGACCCCGGAGGGTCCGTTTCGCGTTTCATCGCCTGTCAGGGCTTATTTATAGGCCGACTGGTGGACGCCCACCGCGCGGCCTGACGGATCGTTCATGGTTTTGAACGCTTCATCCCATTCAATGGCTTTGGCAGAAGAGCAGGCCACCGACGGACCGCCAGGGACACACTCCGCCGCGCTTGGCAGCGGGAACAGCTCTTCGAAGATCTCGCGGTACAGATAGCCTTCTTTGGAGGTCGGCGTGTTGTACGGGAAGCGGAAGCTTGCGGTTTCCAGCTGCTGGTCGCTGATCTGTTTCGCGGCCACTTCTTTCAGCGTATCGATCCAGCTATAGCCGACGCCGTCAGAGAATTGCTCCTTCTGACGCCACGCCACGCTGGCCGGCAGATAGGATTCAAAGCATTCGCGCAGCACGTGTTTTTCCATTTTACCGTTGCCGCACATCTTATCCTGCGGGTTGATGCGCATCGCCACGTCGAGGAACTTCTTATCGAGGAACGGCACGCGGGCTTCCACGCCCCAGGCGGACATCGCTTTGTTGGCGCGAGCGCAGTCAAACATATGCAGCGCCTGCAGCTTACGCACCGTCTCTTCGTGCAGTTCTTTGGCGTTCGGCGCCTTATGGAAGTAGAGGTAGCCGCCGAACACTTCGTCCGAGCCTTCGCCGGAAAGCACCATTTTGATGCCCATGGCTTTAATTTTACGTGACATCAGGTACATCGGCGTCGAAGCGCGAATGGTGGTCACATCGTAGGTTTCGATGTGATAGATAACGTCGCGGATCGCATCCAGCCCTTCCTGAACGGTAAAGTGAATTTCATGGTGCACGGTGCCGAGGTGGTTAGCCACTTCCTGCGCCGCTTTCAGGTCGGGAGAGCCTTCCAGACCGACCGCGAAGGAGTGCAGCTGCGGCCACCAGGCTTCGCTACGCTCCTGATCTTCGACGCGACGGGCGGCGAATTTCTTGGTGATGGCGGAGATGACCGAAGAATCAAGGCCGCCGGAGAGCAGCACGCCGTAGGGCACGTCGGACATCAGGTGGCTTTTCACCGACTCTTCCAGCGCCTGACGCAGTTCGTTCTTATCGGTAACGTTGTCTTTTACCGCGTCGTAATCGAACCAGTCGCGCTGATAGTACTGGCGAATTTCACCGTCTTTGCTCCACAGGTAGCTTCCCGCCGGGAACTCTTTAATGGTGCGGCACACCGGCACCAGGGCTTTCATTTCTGAGGCGACGTAGAAGTTGCCGTGTTCGTCATGGCCCATATACAGCGGAATAATACCGATATGGTCGCGACCAATTAAGTACGCGTCTTTTTCGCTGTCGTACAGGGCGAAGGCGAACATCCCCTGCAGGTCGTCGAGGAACGCCGGGCCTTTTTCCTGATACAGCGCGAGGATCACTTCGCAGTCAGAGCCGGTCTGGAACTGATAGCGATCGCCATATTCCGCGCGCAGCGCCTGATGGTTGTAGATTTCGCCGTTAACGGCCAGCGCATGGGTTTTTTCGGCGTTGTACAGCGGCTGGGCGCCGGCGTTGACGTCGACAATCGACAGGCGCTCGTGCGCCAGAATCGCTTTGTCGCTGGCATACACGCCAGACCAGTCCGGACCGCGATGGCGCATCAGGCGGGAAAGCTCCAGCGCCTTTTTACGCAGCTCGCCTGCGTCAGTTTTAATATCCAGTACGCCAAAAATAGAACACATAGCCTTCTCCATTACCCTGTCGTGTTTGATGTTGTGCTGGCTTCGTCTCGTGGCGAAGCCTGAATGCGTGCTTAAGAAAATGCCGTAAAGGGGGAGCCGGCGCAAGGGTTTTACGGCCGGAAAAAGAAAAAACGCAACTGCGATTGTTGAATAGTAAAAAAAGAGTATCTTTTGAACGGCTTTATTGAAGAATACGCAATTATAAGCCGTTTTTATTAGATGGGGGGGCTTTTAGCCGGCGTCAGAAATGAACAACCACGTCCTGAGACGTGGCTGGCATTAGAAAATATCGATTTCCGCGACGGAAGGGTAGATCCACGACGGGCGGAACGGCATGCTGTCGATGTCGTCGAGGGTCGAGACGCCGGAGAGCACCAGAATGGTCTCCAGCCCCGCCTGGAAGCCGGCCAGAATGTCGGTGCGCAGATTGTCGCCGACGATCACCGTCTGTTCGGAGTGGGCCTGCATTTTGTTCAGCGCTGAGCGGATGATCCACGGGCTGGGTTTACCGACGTAAAACGGCTTACGGCCGGAGATCTTCTCGATCCCGGCGCACAGGGCGCCGCAGGCCGGGTAGAAGCCGCGACCGTGAGTATCCGGGTTGGTGGCAATGAAGCGGGCGCCATTGGCGACAAAGAAGGCCGCCTTATGCATCATCTCCCAGTTAAAGGAGCGGGTTTCCCCGACGATGACAAAATCCGGGTTGACATCGGTAATGGTAAAGCCGGCTTTATACAGCTCGTGGATCAGCGCCCCTTCACCCACCACATAGGCTTTCTTGCCTTCCTGGCGGCGCAGAAAATCGGCCGTCGCCATCGCCGAGGTGTAAAAGGCGCTATCCGGCACCTCAATCCCGGCGGTGGCGAAACGGTTCGCCAGATCCTGGCCGGTTTGCGACGGGTAGTTGGTCAGCATCACCAGCGGCATGCCTTTATCGAGGATGCGCTTGATAAACTCGGCAGCGCCGGGAACGGCGACGTTATCGTGCATCAGCACGCCGTCAATATCACAAATTATGTTTTGAATGGTCATGGTGGGTCCAGAATCATTAACAAAGACGAAACTATACGCGTCATCGATGCGGTTTCACACCTCTGACGGGCGATGCCCGCCAGTGACAGAGCGACGCGCTTATCTGTAAAGGGGGGCGATTAGCTCTCAAGCAAGCGCTGCAGCAGCGTGCCATTGAGCATGGCGCGTTTGACCAGCGCGAAGGCGCCAATCGCTGAGCGATGATCGAGGGTGGAGCGCACCACCGGCAGGTTCTTACGAAACGCCTTCAGCGCCTGGGCGTTAATGCAGCCCTCAATGGCCGGGAGCAGCACTTTCTCGGCTTCCACAATTTCGCCGGCGACGACGATTTTTTGCGGATTGAACAGGTTGATGGCGATGGCGATCGTTTTTCCGAGGTGACGCCCTACGTACTCGATCACCTCGCAGGCCAGGGCATCGCCCTTGTTGGCCGCTTTGCAGATGGTTTTGATCGTGCAGTCATCGAGGGTCAGGCGGCTCTGGTAGCCCTGGTCCAGCAGATGGCGAACGCGATGTTCGATGGCGGCGTTCGCCGCGACGGTCTCCAGGCAGCCGAAGTTGCCGCAGTGGCAGCGTTCGCCCAGCGGATCGACCTGAATATGGCCAATTTCGCCCACGTTGCCGTTACGGCCAATAAAAATGCGTCCGTTGGAGATGATCCCCGCCCCGGTGCCGCGGTGCACGCGCACCAGAATGGAGTCTTCGCAGTCCTGGCTTGCGCCAAAATAGTGCTCGGCCAGCGCCAGACTGCGGATATCGTGCCCGACAAAGCAGGTAACGTTGAAGCGTTTTTCCAGTGCCCCGACCAGGCCCCAGTTTTCCACCGCAATGTGCGGCATATAGCGGATCACGCCGCTTTCTGGATCCACCAGCCCCGGCAGGATCACCGAGATGGCGATCAGCTCGCGAATTTTGCGCTGACAGTTTTCGATAAAAGTGGCGATGATATTCAGCAGGGCGTGTTCCAGCGTTTCCTGGGTGCGCTCGGGCAGCGGGAAATGCTCCTCCTCCAGGGTCTTGCTGCTTAAATCATAGAGGGTCAGGGTGGCGTCATAGCGGCCAAGGCGCACGCCAATGGCGTTGAAGTTACGCGTCTCCGCAATGATGGAGATGGCGCGGCGCCCCCCGGTGGAGGCCTGCTGATCGACTTCTTTGATCAGGCCGCGCTCAATAAGCTGACGCGTGATTTTGGTCACGCTGGCAGGGGCAAGCTGGCTTTGTTCCGCGATCTGAATGCGCGAGATAGGCCCATGCTGGTCAATCAGGCGGTACACGGCCGCGCTGTTCAGTTGTTTTACGAGGTCAACGTTACCAATTTGAGCTTGTCCGCCTGCTGTCATACTTTTACTTACTCAGTGACGACCTCGTTACCATTAACGATGGTCTTGGTGATTTTATAATCGCGTGTAAAGGCGGTCAGGTTAGCGACCATACCCGGCGCAATGCTGCCGAGCTGCTTGTCCACACCAATGGCGCGCGCGGGATAGAGCGTCGCCATCCGCAATACTTCGTCCAGCGCCACACCGCAATGCTCAACCAGATTACGCACCCCTTCAATCATGGTCAGGGAAGATCCGCTGAGGGTGCCGTTTTCATCTACGCACAGCCCGTTGCGGTAGTATATTGTTTTCCCGGCAAAAATGAACTGGTCAATATTCGCCCCCGCCGGCGCGGTGGCGTCGGTGACCAGGCACAGTTTGTCGCCTTTCAGGCGCTTGGCGTTGCGCACGTTGGCGTAATCGACGTGCATCCCGTCGACAATAATACCGCAGTAGACATCCGGCTCGTCAAAAATCGCCCCGGCCAGACCCGGTTCGCGGCCGGTAATGTACGGCATCGCATTATACAGGTGGGTGGCGAAGGTAATGCCCGCGCGGAAGCCCACTTTCGCCTCTTTCAGCGTGGCGTTGGAGTGGCCCGCGGAGACGACGATCCCGGCGGCGACCAGTTTGCGGATCACTTCCGGCTCGACGCGCTCAGGGGCGAGGGTCACTTTGGTGATCACATCGGCGTTGTCGCACAGGAAATCGACCAGCGCCGCGTCCGGTTTACGCACGTAGTCGGGATTGTGGGTGCCTTTCTTAACGATATTCAGCCACGGTCCTTCAAGATGCAGACCCAGCGCCTGGTTCGGGTGCTTTTGCAGGTATTCGCGCATCACGCGGACGCCTTGCTTCATCAGATCGTCGCTGGAGGTAATCAGCGTCGGCAGGAAGCTGGTGCAGCCTGAGCGTTCGTTGGCCTTCTGCATGATCTCCAGCGTTTCGACAGTGACCGCGTCAGGGCTGTCGTTAAACTGCACGCCGCCGCAGCCGTTGAGCTGGACGTCGATAAAACCGGGGGCGAGGATTGCGCCGTTGACTGAGCGCTGCTCGATGTCAGACGGCAAATCTGCCAGCGGACAAAGACGTTCGATAAGGCCATTAGCGATAACAACCGCATGGTCATCGAGAATTTCATGACCGGTATAAACCCGGCCCTGGGTTAATGCATACATTACGACCCCCGGTATATACGCCTCATCAGGCCCGGGAACGTTCGTTTGCCGCCGGCCTGATGATGCATACAAAGAAAAAGATGGTCCCGCGCAAAGTCGCGGGACGCGACTACATTACAGACCTTTAATATTTTCAGCTTCTAATTCGTTGAAATATTTCAGCGTCTTCACTTTCAGCTCCATGGTGGACGGTTCGTCGCAGACGATCACCGCCTTCGGATGCAGCTGCAGACAGGTAATGGTCCACATGTGGTTGACGTTACCTTCAACTGCCGCCTGCAGCGCCAGCGCTTTCTGATGGCCCAGCACCAGAATCATGACTTCTTCTGCATCCAGCAGGGTGCCTACGCCGACGGTCAGCGCATATTTCGGCACCAGATCCACGTCGCCGTCAAAGAAGCGGGAGTTCGCCACACGGGTGTCATGGGTCAGGGTCTTAATACGGGTGCGGGACGCCAGAGAAGAGGCCGGTTCGTTGAACGCGATGTGGCCATCGTTGCCCACGCCGCCCATAAACAGGTGGATTTTACCGTAGGAACGAATTTTTTCTTCATAGCGACGGCATTCCGCATCGATGTCCGGCGCGTTACCATTCAGCAGGTTGATATTTTCTGCCGGAATATCAACGTGGTCAAAGAAATTACGGTGCATGAAGCTATGATAGCTTTCCGGATGCTCTTTCGGCAGGCCAACGTATTCATCCATGTTGAAGGTGACAACGTGCTTGAAGCTAACCTGGCCTGCTTTATGCATTTCAACCAGCGCCTTGTAGGCGGTGAGCGGGGTGCCGCCGGTCGGCAGACCCAGCACGAACGGACGGTCCGCGGTTGGTTTGAATGCATTAATGCGGTTCACGATATGGCGGGCAGCCCATTTACCGACCTGCTCAGCGGTTACCAGGGGGATCAGTCTCATTCTTCACCTCTATAGTTAAAAGTAGAATCTGGCGGATTGGCGCCAGCACTCTGAGGAGAGTATTGCAGCAACTGCGCCGACCGGGGTCAATCCGTGTTGATTTTTTGAATGATAAAATAAGTTTTCGATGTTAGCCAGTCTAAGGGAGGGGGGAATACGATATTTGGTGATAATTATCACAAAAAATACCCTTTTAATTTGCGATACGAATTAATTTTTCACACACTTTGCCGGTAAGTGATAAAACCGACCTTGTTACACAATAAAAAAGTGGCTTTGAAAATGAGCCTCATCGGGGTCTCATAGGGGGAATAAGATGAATATTTTAGGTTTCTTTCAGCGACTGGGTAGGGCGTTACAGCTCCCTATCGCAGTGCTGCCGGTCGCGGCATTGCTGCTGCGTTTCGGGCAACCAGACCTGTTGAATGTACCCTTCATCGCGCAAGCGGGTGGGGCTATCTTCGACAACCTGGCGCTGATCTTTGCTATCGGTGTGGCGTCAAGCTGGTCCAAGGATAACGCCGGTTCTGCGGCGCTGGCCGGGGCAGTAGGTTATTTCGTGATGACCAAAGCGATGGTCACCATCAATCCGGAAATCAACATGGGCGTACTGGCCGGTATCATTACCGGTCTGGTAGCAGGGGCGGTGTACAATCGCTGGGCCGGCATCAAGCTGCCGGACTTCCTGAGCTTCTTCGGCGGCAAACGCTTCGTGCCGATCGCCACCGGCTTCTTCTGTTTGATCCTCGCGGCGCTCTTCGGCTACGTCTGGCCGCCGGTGCAGCACGCTATCCATGCGGGCGGCGAGTGGATCGTTTCCGCAGGGGCGCTGGGTTCCGGTATCTTCGGCTTTATCAACCGTCTGCTGATCCCGACCGGTCTGCATCAGGTGCTGAACACCATCGCCTGGTTCCAGATTGGTGAGTTCACGAACGCCGCAGGCGCCGTGTTCCACGGCGACATCAACCGCTTCTACGCCGGCGACGGCACCGCGGGGATGTTTATGTCCGGCTTCTTCCCGATCATGATGTTTGGTCTGCCGGGCGCGGCGCTGGCGATGTATCTGGCCGCTCCGAAAGCGCGTCGTCCGATGGTGGGCGGTATGCTGCTGTCTGTTGCCATCACCGCGTTCCTGACCGGGGTAACCGAGCCGCTGGAATTCCTGTTCATGTTCCTGGCTCCGCTGCTGTACCTCCTGCACGCGGTACTGACCGGTATCAGCCTGTTCATCGCAACGGCGCTGGGCATTCATGCGGGCTTCTCCTTCTCCGCAGGCGCTATTGACTACGTGCTGATGTACAGCCTGCCGGCCGCCAGCAAAAACGTCTGGATGCTGCTGGTGATGGGCGTGGTGTTCTTCTTCGTCTACTTCCTGCTGTTCAGCGCGGTGATCCGCATGTTCAACCTGAAAACGCCGGGTCGTGAAGACAAAGCCGCTGACGTGGTAACGGAAGAAGCGAACAGCAACACTGAAGAAGGCCTGACCCAGCTGGCGACCAGCTATATCGCCGCGGTGGGCGGAACGGACAACCTGAAAGCGATTGACGCCTGTATCACCCGTCTGCGCCTGACCGTGGGCGATTCGGCGAAAGTCAACGACGCCGCCTGTAAACGTCTCGGCGCGTCCGGGGTGGTGAAACTGAATAAGCAAACCATCCAGGTTATCGTCGGCGCGAAGGCAGAGTCTATCGGCGATGAGATGAAAAAAGTGGTGACCCGCGGCCCGGTAGCGGCAGCGGCAGCCGCGCCGGCTGGCAACGTCGCCACCGCAGCGCCCGCGGCTAAACCGCAGGCGGTAGCGAACGCGAAGACCGTTGAGTCGCTGGTTTCGCCGATTACCGGTGACGTGGTGGCCCTCGAACAGGTGCCGGACGAAGCCTTCGCCAGCAAAGCCGTCGGCGACGGTATCGCGGTGAAACCGACCAGCAACATCGTGGTGGCCCCGGCCGCCGGTACCGTGGTGAAAATTTTCAATACTAACCACGCGTTCTGCCTCGAAACCAACAACGGTGCGGAAATCGTTGTCCACATGGGTATCGACACCGTGGCGCTGGAAGGCAAGGGCTTCAAACGTCTGGTTGAAGAGGGCGCGGACGTGAAGGCGGGCGAGCCGATTCTGGAAATGGATCTGGACTTCCTCAACGCCAACGCGCGCTCGATGATTAGCCCGGTGGTCTGCAGCAACAGCGATGACTACAGCGCGCTGGTGATACTGGCGAGCGGTAAGGTCGTTGCCGGCCAGACGCCGCTGTATGAGATTAAAGGCAAGTAAGGCTCCTGAGTCGAGTTTATGCCTCAGCGGCGAAGGGAAACCTTCGCCGCTTTTTTTTGCAGCAATCGGCCCCATAATCCTCTTCTGATACCTATTTTACGTAACTAATAGTTGTCACTACGCCCTGCTTGTAAGATCATGTGCCGTTATACGTTGTTTACGCTTTGAGGAACCCGTGATGAGTGAGGCAGAAGCCCGCCCGACTAACTTTATCCGTCAGATCATTGATGAAGATCTGGCTACCGGTAAGCACACCACCGTTCACACCCGCTTCCCGCCGGAGCCGAACGGTTATCTGCACATTGGCCATGCGAAATCCATCTGCCTGAACTTCGGCATCGCCCAGGATTATCAGGGCCAATGCAACCTGCGTTTCGATGACACCAACCCGGTGAAAGAAGATATCGAATACGTGGAGTCGATTAAAAACGACGTGCAGTGGTTAGGTTTCCACTGGTCCGGGGACGTTTGCTACTCGTCTGACTACTTTGATCAGCTGCATCAGTATGCGGTTGAGCTGATCAACAAAGGCCTGGCCTATGTTGATGAACTCTCTCCTGATGAAATTCGTGAATATCGCGGCACCCTGAAAGCGCCGGGTAAGAACAGCCCGTATCGCGACCGCAGCGTGGAAGAAAACCTGGCGCTGTTCGAAAAAATGCGCAGCGGCGGCTTCGAAGAGGGCAAGGCCTGCCTGCGCGCGAAGATCGATATGGCGTCGCCGTTCATCGTGATGCGCGATCCGGTGCTGTACCGCATTAAATTCGCTGAGCATCATCAGACCGGCAACAAGTGGTGCATCTACCCGATGTACGACTTCACCCACTGCATCAGCGATGCGCTGGAAGGCATTACCCACTCGCTGTGTACCCTGGAGTTCCAGGACAACCGTCGTCTGTACGACTGGGTGCTGGACAACATCAGCATCCCGGTTCACCCGCGCCAGTACGAATTCTCGCGCCTGAATCTTGAATACACCGTGATGTCCAAGCGTAAGCTGAACCAGCTGGTGACCGAGAAGCACGTGGAAGGTTGGGACGATCCGCGTATGCCGACCATCTCCGGTCTGCGTCGTCGCGGCTACACCGCCGAATCCATCCGCGAATTCTGCAAGCGCATCGGCGTGACCAAGCAGGACAACACCATTGAGATGGCGTCGCTGGAGTCCTGCATTCGCGAAGATCTCAACGAAAACGCGCCGCGCGCGATGGCGGTGATCGATCCGGTGAAACTGGTTATCGAGAACTACCCGCAGGGCGAAAGCGAAATGGTGGCGATGCCGAACCATCCGAACAAGCCGGAGATGGGCAGCCGCGAAGTGCCGTTCAGCGCGGAAATCTGGATCGACCGCGCGGACTTCCGTGAAGAAGCCAACAAGCAGTACAAGCGTCTGGTGCTGGGCAAAGAAGTGCGTCTGCGCAACGCCTACGTCATCAAAGCGGAACGCGTGGAGAAAGATGCCGAAGGCAATATCACCACTATCTTCTGCACCTACGATGCCGACACCCTGAGTAAAGATCCGGCTGACGGCCGCAAGGTCAAAGGCGTGATCCACTGGGTGAGCGCGGCGCATGCGCTGCCGGTAGAGATCCGTCTCTACGATCGCCTGTTCAGCGTACCAAACCCGGGCGCAGCGGAGGATTTCCTCGCGGTGATCAATCCGGAATCGCTGGTGATCAAACAGGGTTACGCGGAGCCGAGCCTGGCGCAGGCGGAAGCCGGTAAAGCTTACCAGTTTGAGCGTGAAGGTTACTTCTGCCTCGACAGCCGCTATGCAACCGCAACCAGTCTGGTGTTTAACCGCACCGTCGGTCTGCGCGATACCTGGGCGAAAGCGGGCGAATAACCGTTTCCCTACCGTCAAAGCGCCGCACTCTGCGGCGCTTTTTTTGTTTCAGAATCAGCCAATTACTCTTTTTATTTTCGCGAAGCGAATTAATTCTGTTTCAAACCGGAAATAAATAACGCTTCTGATATTTTCTGTCTCATACAAAAAACCAATGTAATCGCTTTCAGGTTTTGCGTTTTTCCCTGATTTTGCAATGACTTCCATGACAAAATCATCAGAGATAAGACTGTAACAAAACGACATAAATTATGTGCGCTTTGTCATAATCTTAAGCTTTGCCTCACGAAAAACATTGATAATTCGCGTCACGAAAAATAGTCTATCTACAGTGGTTTCGCGGCCTTTTTCACCGCCCCACATTTTGCAGTGTTATTTATTTTTTTTAGCGAATGACCCCCTGGTCTTCGCCTTTTAAAACGTCAAAGAGGATATGCACATGCGTACGTTTAGTGGCAAACGTAGTACGCTGGCGCTGGCTATTGCCGCCGTCACCGCGATGTCGGGCTGGGTTGTGATTCCGCAGGCCAGCGCAGCAGGCTTTATCGATGATTCTACTTTAACCGGCGGTATCTATTACTGGCAGCGTGAGCGTGACCGTAAAGATGTGACCGACGGCGACAAATACAAAACCAACCTTTCCCACTCCACCTGGAACGCCAACCTGGACTTCCAGTCCGGCTATGCCGCCGATATGTTTGGCCTTGATATTGCGGCGTTTACCGCGATTGAAATGGCGGAGAACGGCGACAGCGGCCACCCGAACGAAATCGCCTTCTCGTCGCGTAACAAAGCCTATGACGAAGACTACTCCGGCGATAAGAGCGGCATCAGCCTGTATAAAGCCGCTGCGAAATTCAAATACGGTCCGGCGTGGGCGCGCGCGGGCTACATCCAGCCAACCGGTCAGACCCTGCTGGCGCCGCACTGGAGCTTTATGCCGGGTACCTATCAGGGGGCGGAAGCCGGGGCCAACTTCGACTATGGCACCGCGGGCGCGTTAAGTTTCTCCTACATGTGGACGAACGAGTATAAAGCGCCATGGCATATCGAGATGGATGATTTCTACCAGAACGATAAGAAGACTAAAGTCGATTATCTCCACTCCGTCGGCGCCAAATATGATTTCAAAAACGACCTGGTGCTGGAGGCGGCATTTGGTCAGGCTCAGGGCTATATCGATCAGTACTTTGCTAAAGCCAGCTACAAGTTTGACGTCGCCGGCGCGCCGTTGAGCACCAGCTACCAGTTCTACGGCACTCGCGATAAGGTCAGCAACGGCGGGGTCAACGACATCTATGACGGCACCGCATGGCTGCAGGCGTTAACCTTTGGCTATAAAGTGGCGGATGTGCTGGATCTGCGTCTGGAAGGGACCTGGGTGAAGGCCGATGGCCAGCAGGGCTACTTCCTGCAGCGTATGACCCCGACCTACGCCTCCTCCAACGGTCGTCTCGATATCTGGTGGGATAACCGTTCCGACTTCAACGCCAACGGCGAAAAAGCGGTCTTCTTCGGCGCGATGTATGACATGAAAAACTGGGATATGCCGGGCTGGGCGTTTGGCGCGTCTTATGTGTACGCCTGGGATGCGAAGCCGGGCAAAATGTCCTCCCCGGACGCCTACTATGACGCTGATTACCGTCTGAAAGAGTCGGCCTACAGCCTGGATGCGCTGTATACCGTGCAGGAAGGCCGGGCGAAGGGCACGCTGTTTAAACTGCACTTTACCCAGTACGACAACCATTCCGATATTCCGAGCTGGAGCGGCGGCTACGGCAACATCTTCCAGGATGAGCGCGACGTGAAGTTCATGGTTATCGCCCCGTTCACAATTTTCTGATGCCTGCGCGGCGGGCGTGAGCCTGCCGCACCTCTGGGAGAACGACAATGAAAAAAATGCTGCTTATTGCCATGATGGCATCGGCTCTGGTGGCCTGCACCACGTCGCCGGCACCGAAAGAAGACACCAAACTGAAAGATGCCTATAGCGCCTGTATTAATACGGCGGAAGGCAATCCGGACAAAATTGAAGCCTGCCAGAGCGTACTGAATGTCCTGAAAGAGGATAAACAGCACCAGCAGTTTGCTAACCAGGAGAGCGTCCGGGTACTGGATTATCAGCAGTGTATCCAGGCTACCCGTACCGGTAACGATCAGGCGGTGAAAGCGCGCTGCGACCAGATCTGGAAAGAGATCCGCAGCAATAACACCACCCATTAAGCCAGACGGCAGCGGCAAACGGGCGGAGTCTATCTCCGCCCGTTTGTTTTTTTAGCGCTGACTCTCCGCCGGCTGATAGCCGCGACTCAGGCGCACGAACAGCAGCGCGGTGGCGATGAACCCGCACAGCGCAGCGCACATCAGCCACCATCCCGGCGCGCTTTTATCGCCGGTAAGCTCGACCAGGGCAGTGGAGATAGCCGGCGTCAGGCCGCCGAAGATGGCGGTGGCGAGGCTGAAGGCCAGCGAAAAGCCCACGGTGCGGACATAAACCGGCATCACTTCGGTGAGCGCCGCCACCATCGCGCCGTTATACATGCCAAAGAAGAAGGAAAACCACAACAGGACCAGCGTCATACGGGTGAAATCCGGCGCGGCGGTGAGCCAGTGCATCACCGGCCAGGTGGTGAGCAGCGCCAGCACGGTAATCCCCATCAGCACCGGGCGACGACCGATCCGATCGGAGATCGCGCCGCCAATCGGTAACCAGATAAAATTGGAGATGCCCACCAGCATGGTGACCAGCAGGCTGTCGTGGGCGCTGAGGTGTAGCACTGCTCTGCCGTAGGTTGGCGTATAGACGGTAATAAAGTAGAAAGTGGTGGTGGTCATCGCTACCAGCAGCGTCCCCGCGGTAATAATGCGCCAGTTTCTGGCGATGGTGGTCAGGATCTCTTTGGTATCCGGGCGATGTTTACGCTGCAGGAATTCCTCGGTCTCCTGCAGCGAGCGGCGCAGCACGAAAATCAGCGGAATGATCATACAGCCAATAAAAAAGGGAATGCGCCAGCCCCAGGCGGCAATCTCCTCATGTTCCAGCGTGGCGTTCAGCGCATAGCCGATCAGCGCCGCCATGATGATAGCCACCTGCTGGCTGGCGGACTGCCAGCTGGTATAGAAGCCTTTATTGCCCGGCGTAGCGATTTCAGAGAGATAGACCGACACTCCGCCAAGCTCGACGCCCGCCGAGAACCCCTGCAGCAGACGGCCCACTAACACGAGGATCGGCGCCAGCACGCCGATAGTCTGATAGCCAGGGACCAGGGCGATGAGTAGCGTCCCGCAGCCCATGATCGCCAGGGTGACCATCAGCCCTTTGCGGCGACCGATTCTGTCGATATAAGCGCCGAGCACCACCGCGCCGATAGGACGCATCAGGAAGCCCGAGCCAAATACCGCAAAGGTGAGCATCAGCGCCGCGAACTCGCTCTCCGCCGGAAAGAAGGTGCGGGCGATATAGGTGGCGTAAAAGCCAAACAGGAAGAAGTCGAACTGTTCGAGAAAATTACCGCTGGTCACGCGGAGGATAGCGCCGACGGTGCCGGCGCGGGTGGGTTGTTGGGTCATAGGGGGTGATCTCCATTGTCTTTATCTTGTTGTTATCGGGTGCAGAGGGGCAGGTCAGTCGCCGGCGACGCCCGCCTGTTTTCCGCGGCGTTTCTCAATCGCCCACTTGAGTAACGCCGCACAGCGATAAAATCCGTGGGCAAATTTTCCATACGGCAGGGTTAAGAACAGGGCCATCACCACCCCGAGGTGGATGGCGAGCAGGACGCCCATCCACGAAGTATCCCGCCCCGCCAGCAGCGCCAGGCCGGTGAAGCTGGTCAGCAGCAGCAGCAGAATAAATCCGCGATCCATCGGTTTCTGCCGCGCGTCGCCGTGCAGCGGCGAGCGGCGCAGGTTCAGCCACAGCAGGCCCGCCGGGCCGACCAGCAGGCCGATGCCGCCGAGGGTGCCGAGCAGCACCGGCAGGCTGAAGAACGGGTAGGGGGCTTCCTGGCCGGCGATATAGTGATAGCCCGTGGCCACCACGGTGGCGGCGAAGCAGAGCATAAAGCCGTAGAAGGTGCAGTGGTGGAAACGGCGGCGCAGCAGGGTGAAGGCGTCATCGGCTTCGTTGCAGCCTTTCCCGTGGCCGCCGTCGAGATATTTCAGCGTCAGCGCATCATGGGATGCCTTCGCAATATCAATCGGTTGCGGCTGGCCCGGGGAGATCTCGCGCCAGAAGCGGATCACCCCGCTCATCAGTAAGCCAATCGCCAGCACAAAGACCGAACCAAACATCCACGCCAGCAGGTTATGGGGGAATATCTGGTAGAAGTCGCCCGCCAGCGGCGGATGGCGCAGCGAGCCTTTGAGCCCCATCGCCAGCAGCAGAAAGACAATCAGGCCGCCGACCAGCGCCAGCACGGTGGTCATGCCGGCCCGACGGTACAGGCTGCCAAAGGCGGCGGGCTGGGCGTAGTGTTGATAGGTCTCGAGCCGGACTTCGGCCATCGCCTTCGGCACGTTAATGGCGAACTCGTGCGGCGGCGCATACTGGCAGGCATGCAGGCAAGCGCCGCAGTTATGGCACAGGTTAGCCAGATAGTTGATATCCGCCTTGCCAAAGGCCAGGCGCTGGGTCATCGCCGGGAACACGGCGCAAAACCCTTCGCAGTAGCGGCAGGCGTTACACACCTGCATCACCCGTTCGACTTCCGCCTCCGGTTCGGTGATGATCTGCGCGTCAATGATCAGCTTTTCAAGCGACTTCATGGTGTTTCTCCTGCTGCGCCGCCCGGGCGGCTTGCTGGCCGGCGATGCGGCCGAAGGTGGTGCCGATCGACATCCCGACGCCGGCGGTGTAGCCCTTGCCCAGCACGTTGCCGGCCATCATTTCCCCGGCGACGAACAGATTACGACTGGGTTGACCGGCGAAATGGACGGCGGCGGTGTCGTCGACGTAGAGCCCGAGGTAGGTGAAGGTGATCCCCGGACGCAGGGCGTAGCCGTAGTAAGGCGGCGTATCGATGGGGCGCGCCCAGTGGGTTTTCGCCGGCGTGAGGCCAGAGGTCGCGCAGTTATCCAGGCGGGTGTGATCGAACTGGCCCGGCGCGCAGGCGGCATTATAGTCGGCGATGGTTTGCGCTAAGCGTTCGCCGTCCAGCCCCAGCTGGCGGGCCAGTTCCGCGATGGTATTGGCCTGAGCGCCGGTAAAGACGGGGGGCATAAAGTGGCCGATGGCTTTGCTGTCGATGATCGAGTAGCCGATCTGTCCAGGCTGGTGGGCGACCAGTCGGCCCCAGATGGCGTAGCGTTTAGGCCAGAAATCTTCCCCCTCATCATAAAAGCGCACGGCATCGCGGTTGACCACCACCCCCAGCGAAACGCAGTCGACGCGGGTGCAGATCCCGCCGTCATAGAGCGGCGCCCGGGCGTCAATGGCGACGCAGTGGGACTGGGAAGGATCGCCGATGATATCGGCCCCGGCGTCGATCATAAACTTGAGCAGCACCCCCTGGTTGAAGCGCGTGCCGCGGATGAGAAAGTTATCGGCGGGCCATTCGCCGCGGTCATTTTGCCCCCAGGCCTCGCGCAGCCACTCGCGGTTGGATTCAAATCCGCCGGCGGCGAGGACGCAGCTTCTCGCGACAATCCGTTCCTCGCCCGCCAGCGCGGCGACAAATTCACCGTTGCGCAGTTCCAGAGCCTGCACCGGCGTGTTGTAGCGGATCTGCACCCCCATCCGCTCTGCGCTGCGGTAATAGGCATTGACCAGCGCTTTGCCGCCGCCCATAAAAAAGGCGTTGGTGCGGGCCACGTGCAGGGCGCCGGAGAGCGGCGGCTGAAAGTTAACCCCGTGCTGACGCATCCAGTCCCGGCACTGTGACGAGGTGCGGATCACCAGCCGGGCCAGCGCTTCGTTGGTGTTCCCTTCGGTGACGCGCAGCAGATCCTGCCAGTACTCCTCTTCCGGATAGCTGTCGACCAGCACGTCCTGCGGCGCATCGTGCATACAGCGCAGGTTACGCGTGTGCTGCGAGTTGCCGCCTCGCCACTCCCGCGGCGCCGCCTCCAGCAGCAGCACCGAGGCGCCGGCTTCCCGGGCGGTTAAGGCGGCGCATAGCGCGGCATTGCCGCCGCCAATGACCAGTACATCCACCATTATCGGCTCCCTTACAATTTAATTAATTGTTAAATTTGTAATGGGAATGTAGGCGGTAACGACGGCGGGGCGCTATGGCGTAACGCTAAAGAGGGGTTTAGTTAACGTAAAGAGTGGCGCCTGGCCAGCGATCGGACTCCACCAGCTGGCGCATGACTTTGCTTAGTATGACCCGTGCCGCAAGGCCTGCCGGGGTGAGCTCATCATCCGACAGGCTGACCAGAAAGTTGGGGCGGCTGAGGACCGGATTAGCGATGCCGATCACCCTCAGCGCCTGATGGTCGAGGTGGGAAATAGCGGCCCCGGGCTGCAGAGTGGCGCCCAGTCCGCTGCGCACGGCCTGCATCAGCAGGGCCAGACCGTCAATGTCCGCCACCACCTCAACGCTGAGGCTGTGCTGCTGGCAAACCGCCTCCAGCCTGCCGCGCAGGCCGTGGCCCTGGCTTGGCATAATCAGCGGCAGGGTGGTGAGCTGGTCAGGGGAAACAGGGTCATCCGGCAGCGAGGCCAACAGCGCATGGGTGCCGATCAGAAACAGGCGCTCTTCGAGCACCGGTCTGGCGCTCCAGCGCAGGATCTTCTCCTGCTGGAAGACGATGGCTAAATCCAGCTGGCGGGTGTTGATCATCCGCTCCAGATTCCCGGAGAGGCTTTCCACCAGGTGCAGGCGGACGTCGGGGTAGCTCTCGCGCATCGCGTTGATGAACGGTACGCCAAGAACGGAGGCGGTGCTGGGGGCCATGCCGACGCTGACGTGGCCCGACAGCCGCGCCTCGCGGGCGGCGAGGATGGCATCATCGGCATGACGCAGCGCCAGCTGCGCCTGTGAGTAGAAAGCGAGGCCCGCGCTGGTGGGCGTCACGCCGCGAGAGGTTCGCTGCAGGAGGCGAATGGCCAGCTCATTTTCCAGACGCGCGATCTGCTGGCTGAGCGCCGAGACGCCGATATTCAGATCGAGCGCGGCGCGGCCCATGCTGCCGGTTTCAACAATGCGCGTAAAATAGCGTAGCTGGCGAAGTTCCATATCAACTCTCCGGACAAAGCGGGGACTCGCGAGGGTCGCCGCCGGGACGTGAGCGGGAAGCGCGGCAGAAGCGCCCATAAAAAAGCCAACCGGCTGGTTGGCTTTTCAGAGCAGGCGAAGCAGGGAATTACTTTTCCACTGCGTCGTGGGCGTGTTCGTCCTCGCGGCAATCACCTTCCGCACAGTGACCGTACAGATACAGACTGTGGTTGGTCAGGCGGATGCCGTGACGGGAAGCGATTTCACGCTGGCGCGCTTCGATAGAGTCATCACTGAATTCGATCACTTTGCCGCAGTCGAGGCAGATCAGGTGATCGTGGTGATGCTGCTGGGTCAGTTCGAAAACGGATTTACCGCCTTCAAAATTATGACGAGTCACGATACCGGCGTCATCAAACTGGTTGAGGACGCGGTAAACGGTCGCCAGACCAATCTCTTCGCCCATGTCGATCAGGCGTTTATATAAGTCTTCCGCACTGACATGATGGTTATCCGGTTCCTGCAGCACTTCAAGGATTTTCAGTCGAGGAAGTGTGACTTTCAGGCCAGCCTTCTTTAATGCGGTATTGTTGTCAGTCATGCGGAATCTGTCCTGTTGCTAAACGATCTACTTCCTTCAACGGAAGTCATACAGAAATTAACCCGACGTAATGCGTCTCATTATAGAACTGCCACTGGTAAATGAAAACTGCAAGCATCGGGCCTGGTTTGCTGTCAAAAACGAGGCACCAGCTACAAACTGCGTCACGTGCCTCGTAGAATCAGAGGACATTGTACAGATATGTGATTAAAAGTTAAAAACTTGTAGCTATTAGTTTGATTGCTTTTGTCTATTAATACGACGCAACTCAACGATTGCGCCGCTTAATTATCAGGCGTTTTTGATTTCTTCGAGGTGCAGCTCTTCAGCCACCTGCTTCACCCACTTCTCAACGCGCTCGTTGGTCAGTTCCGGCTGACGGTCTTCATCAATGGCGAGGCCGACGAAGTGGTCGTCATCCGCCAGGCCTTTGGAGGCCTCGAAGTGATAGCCGGCAGTCGGCCAGTGGCCAACGATGGTCGCGCCGCGCGGCTCAATGATGTCGCGGATGGTGCCCAGCGCATCGCAGAAGTACTCTGCGTAGTCTTCCTGGTCGCCGCAGCCGAACAGCGCCACCAGCTTGCCGTTAAAGTCGATCTCTTCCAGCGTCGGGAAGAAGTCGTCCCAGTCACACTGGGCTTCACCGTAGTACCAGGTCGGGATGCCGAGCAGCAGGATGTCGTGGGCTTCCAGATCTTCTTTGCTGCTTTTGGCAATGTCGTGAACATCAGCAACATCTTTACCAAGCTGCTTTTGAATCATTTTTGCAATATTTTCGGTGTTGCCGGTGTCGCTGCCAAAAAAGATGCCGATGATTGCCATGAGTAAAATAACCTCTTGAAACTTAAATGATGTGGTAGGGACGCGATGCCCACAGATAACGGCAATCATAGCAGAACAGGCAAGGACGCGGAAACAGCAATCACGCCCGACTGCACACTCTGCTACATGAATGCGGATTTTTCGCGGAAAGTTAGACTTTTCCCTGGCTGCGCAGGGCGGTTAATTGCGTCATCAGCATCTCTTCGATGAGATCGCTGCGGCTCATATTACGCGCTTCCGCCAGTTCGTTAAGCGCATCGACCGCGTCGGCGTTGAGCTTTAGCTCCACGCGCTTCAGCCCGCGCACTTTATCGCGTTTCAGCTGATTACGTTTGTTGATGCGCAGTTGTTCATCGCGCGACAGCGGATTGGTTTTTGGTCTTCCCGGGCGACGCTCGTTTGCGAACAAATCTAATGTCGTACGGTCCGTTTGTTCTTTTGCCATGATTCTGAGTGACTTCGGGGAAACAAGCTGCCGGGCTCTAGCCGGCGCAGATAGCGCGCCATCATACATCAGGCGAACGGCTGCGCCAACGACCGCGGGCATTCTGCGGCGCGGTCGGGCATATTTTAGCCAATCAGGCGCCAATGCTCGTGAGATAACGGCGGATCGCGCGCAACACCGCTTCGGGTTTCTCGGCATGGACCCAGTGTCCGGCGCCGGCGATGACGTGGGCCCGGGCCTGCGGGAACTGGGCCAGCAGCGCGTCGCGGTAGGCGTCGGTCACGTAGGGTGAGTTGCCGCCGGGAATAAACTGCGTCGGGTGCGGCCAGGCCGGGATGGTTTCCCAGCCGACGATATGCGGGTACTGGTCCCACAGCACCGGGACGTTGAAGCGCCAGTCGCCGTCGACGAAAGATTTCAGCAGGAACTGAATCACCCCCTCTTCCTGCAGATGCTCGCGCATCACCTGCGCCGCCTGCTGGCGGGTGCTGGCGGCGGATTCGCTGACGGCGCGGATAGCGGCGAAGATCTCATCATGGCGGCGAACATGATAATCCACCGGGGCGATATCGATCGCCACCAGACCGTTGATGCGCTCCGGCGCCAGGGCGGTCAGCGCCATCACCGCTTTGCCGCCCATCGAATGGCCGATAAAGGTGGCGCGCTCAATCTGGTGCGCGTCGAGCGTATCGAGCAGATCCTGCGCCATCGCGGGGTAGGTCATCTCTGCCGACCGCGGCGACAAACCGTGGTTGCGCATATCGACCTGCAGAATATCGTGGTCGGCGACCAGGTCGCGGGCGAGGATGCCCAGGTTGTCCAGGCTGCCAAACAGACCGTGGACCAGCACGATCGGGGAGTGGTTGTGCGGATTCTGTGCAGATTGCGCTCGGCTATTTAATTTCATGGCAAAGTTCTTTTTTTCGCTCCGTCGGGTTAGGGTATTATGTTGGACATTCTGCCATCCGGCTGCAAGACCCAGAAGTTTTCTGAGTTTTACCGCCATCCTGGTTTGACGCTATCCGCGGTTGGGATTTGTACTTATAATCCCAACGATTTGTATTCAGAAAAGATATCGCACTGGATTAAGATGAAAACAATTGAAGTTGATGATGAACTCTATCGCTATATTGCCAGCCACACTCTGCATATCGGCGAGAGCGCATCCGACATTTTACGGCGCATGCTGAAATTTTCCGCCGTTTCCCAACCGGCTACACAGGTCAGCAAAGCCGCGCCGGCGCTGGCGCCCGCGCCTGCCGTTGAGGTGAAACCCGCTAACCCGGCGAAAGATAAAGTCCGCGCCATGCGCGAGATGCTGTTATCTGATGAATACGCCGAGCAGAAGCGCGCGGTGAACCGTTTTATGCTGGTGTTGACGACCCTCTACTCCCTGGACAGTAAAGCATTTGCCGAGGCGACCGAGTCTCTGCATGGCCGCACGCGCGTCTACTTCGCGGAAGATGCGCGTACGCTGCTGAAAAGCGGTAATCAGACCAAACCGAAACAGGTTCCTGGTACACCGTGGTGGGTGATCACCAATACCAATACCGGCCGTAAATGCAGCATGATTGAGCACATCATGCAGTCGATGCAGTTCCCTGCGGAGCTGATTGAAAAGGTTTGCGGCACGATCTAGCTTTTTAACATTTGCACCAGAAGGATCAGGCAATGGCAATCGATAAACGTGCGGGGCAGCCTGCGCAACAGAGTGATTTGATTAACGTCGCCCAACTGACTGCTCAGTACTACGTGCTGAAGCCTGAAGTCGGTAATGCGGAGCATGCGGTCAAATTCGGCACCTCCGGCCATCGCGGCAGCGCGGCGCGTCACAACTTCAACGAACCGCATATCCTGGCCATCGCCCAGGCGATTGCGGAAGATCGTGCGAAGAACGGGATCACCGGTCCGTGCTATGTCGGTAAAGATACCCACGCCCTGTCCGAGCCGGCGTTTATTTCGGTGCTGGAAGTGTTAACCGCCAACGGCGTTGACGTGATCGTGCAGGAAAACAACGGCTTCACCCCGACGCCGGCGGTCTCCAACGCGATTCTGGTGCATAACAAAAAAGGCGGTCCGCTGGCGGACGGCATTGTGATCACCCCGTCACACAACCCGCCGGAAGATGGCGGTATCAAGTACAACCCGCCAAACGGCGGTCCGGCTGATACCAACGTCACCAAAGTGGTGGAAAACCGCGCCAACGAACTGCTGGCCGCTGGCCTGCAGGGCGTGAAACGCCTTCCTCTGGACGCGGCGCTGGCTTCCGGCCACGTCAAAGAGCAGGATCTGGTGCAGCCGTTTATTGAAGGCCTGGCGGATATCGTCGACATGGCGGCGATCCAGAAAGCGGGCCTGACGCTGGGCGTCGATCCGCTGGGCGGTTCCGGTATCGAATACTGGAAGCGCATTGGCGAGCACTACAAGCTCAATCTGACCATTGTGAACGACCAGGTAGACCAGACCTTCCGCTTTATGCACCTCGATAAAGACGGCGCCATCCGCATGGACTGCTCCTCGGAATGTGCGATGGCGGGCCTGCTGGCGCTGCGCGATAAGTTCGATCTGGCGTTTGCCAACGACCCGGATTACGACCGTCACGGGATTGTCACCCCAGCCGGGCTGATGAACCCGAACCACTATCTGGCGGTGGCGATTAACTACCTGTTCCAGCATCGTCCGCAGTGGGGCAAAGAGGTGGCGGTCGGTAAAACCCTCGTCTCCTCGGCGATGATTGACCGCGTGGTGAACGATCTGGGCCGCAAGCTGGTGGAAGTGCCGGTGGGCTTTAAGTGGTTCGTCGACGGCCTGTTCGACGGCAGCTTCGGTTTCGGCGGCGAAGAGAGCGCCGGGGCCTCCTTCCTGCGCTTCGACGGCACGCCGTGGTCCACCGATAAAGACGGCATTATCATGTGCCTGCTGGCGGCGGAAATCACCGCAGTGACCGGCAAAAACCCGCAGGAGCACTATAACGAGCTGGCGGAGCGCTTTGGCGCGCCGAGCTACAACCGTCTGCAGGCTTCCGCGACCTCCGCGCAGAAAGCGGCGCTGTCTAAGCTGTCGCCGGAAATGGTCAGCGCTGACACCCTGGCGGGGGATCCGATCACCGCCCGTCTGACCGCAGCGCCGGGCAACGGGGCGGCGATTGGCGGCCTGAAAGTGATGACCGACAACGGCTGGTTCGCGGCGCGTCCGTCAGGCACCGAAGACGCCTACAAGATCTACTGCGAAAGCTTCCTCGGCGAAGAACATCGCAAACTGATCGAAAAAGAAGCGGTAGAGATTGTCAGTGAAGTGCTGAAGAACGCCTAAAGGCGCACGACCATCAGGCCCCTCGCGGGCCTGATTTTTTTCGCAAGGATAGCGATGAAAATACAACGGAAGTCCCTGTTTTTGTTCTGGGCGTGGATGGATCTCTTTTTCGTCCTGCAATTCTTATGGTGGAATATTGCCCACCGCCGACTCCCTTTTTACGACGACCTGCTGGCTTATCTCCAGCAGCTGCACGCCTGGGGCGCTGCGGCGGTCTGGCTCTATCCGCTGAATGTGCTGCTGATTATCAGCATCCCGCTGTCGATGATCCTCTTTTTCCGTCAGAGCCGCTATGGGCTGTGGCTGGCCTGGGGGCAGGTGCCGCTCAGGCTGGTGTTTATGCAGCCTTCGCTTTCTTTGGGTCTGTGGCTGATTCAGGCCGCCGGCGTCCGGCATTTCGCGATCCTGGCAGGCTTCCTGCTGCTCTCTGAAGGGCTGAAAATCGCCAGCCTCTGGTACTGCAGAGGCGGGGCTCAGGGCATAAAGCGATAGCCAATCCCGGTTTCGGTCAGCAGATGCTGCGGGCGCGCCGGATCGGCCTCCAGCTTTTGCCGCAGGTGACCCATATAGATCCGCAGATAATGGCTGTGCTCCACGGCGTTAGGGCCCCACACCTGATTCAGCAGCTGGCGCTGGGTAAGCACTTTGCCGGGATTATTCAATAGCGCCGCCAGCAGACGAAACTCGATGGGCGTCAGGTGGATCTCTTCGCTGCCGCGCAGGATGCGGCGGGCGGGGATATTGACCTCCAGGTCGGCGAAGCGCACCACCGGCTCGTCGGCCTGCGCCGCGCCGTGACGACGCAGTGCGACGCGCAGGCGGGCCTGCAGCTCGCCGATGCCAAAGGGTTTACTTAAGTAGTCATCGGCGCCGGCATCCAGGGCGGCAATTTTGTCGTGCTCTTCGCTACGCGCTGACAGGACGATAATCGGCATCTGACTCCACTGGCGCAGGTCGCGAATAAAATCAATGCCGTCGCCATCCGGCAGGCCGAGATCGAGTATCGCGAGGTCGGGCTTACGGGTGGCGGCTTCGATCAGCCCGCGCTGCAGGGTTTCCGCTTCAAATACGCGCATGCCGTCGGCTTCCAGCGCGGTGCGCAGAAAGCGACGGATAGCGTGTTCGTCTTCGATAATCAGAACGTTAATCACAATTCCTCAGATAGCTCTTCCAGTTCAGGGGGCGTTTCTCCCGGCAGTGTAACACGGAATGAGGCGCCGCCTTCCGGCCGGTTGCTGGCGGAGATGGTCCCGCCGTGGACGTCGACGATGGCCTGACAGATGGCAAGGCCCAGCCCGACGCCGGGGATCGCCGACTCTTTGTTGCCGCGGGCGAATTTATCAAAGATAGCCTGTTCCTGACCCGCCGGGATCCCCGGACCATTATCCCATACCTCCAGCGACAGCTGCCGGGCGTCCGCTTCGGCGCGAATACCGATGTCCGCCCGGGCGCCGGCATACTTATGGGCATTCTCCAGCAGATTGATCAGCACCCGCTCGAACAGCGGCCCGTCGACATGCACCAGCTGCAGCGGGTCGGGTAAATCCAGTTGAACGTGCTGGCCGCCGAGGCTCGGCTCGAGCATACGCAGCGCGCTGCCGACCACTTCCTCCAGCGTCAGCCACTCCTTGTGCAGATTAAAGCCGCCGGACTGGATCCGCGCCATATCCAGCAGGTTGTTCACCAGCCGGGTGGTATTGAGCACATGCTGGCGGATTTCATTGGCCTGCGGGGCATGCTTCGAGCCCTCGCTGGCCAGATCGAGGGTCAGGATTTCCGCCTGGCCAAACAGCACGGTGAGCGGGGTACGCAGATCGTGGGACAGGGCGGCGAGCAGCGAGTTACGCAGGCTTTCGCGCTCGCTGGTCAGCCGGGCCTGCTCTTCGCTGGCGGTCAGGGTGAGACGCTCCAGGGCGCTGGCCACCAGCAGGGTGAAGGTCTCCAGCAGCCGCTGCTGCTCCGGGATCATCAGCTGGCGCAGATTCGCCGGCTCCACCACCAGCAGTCCCCAGGTGCGGGCGGCGCTCTTCAGGGGCAGGATCTGATACGGCACGCCGGGCAGGGTATCGGTGCCGGCGCCGGCGGGTTGCCCCTTATCAAAGCTCCAGCGGGCGATGGCGTCATCCCACGGCGTCAGCCCGGGCTGGTGGGTTAAGGGCAGCAGTTTCCCCTGGGCGTCCGGGAGCAGCAGCTGGCTGCGAGCCTGAAAGGTGGAGGCGATAAACCGCTCGCTGGTGGTGGCGATATCCTGCTGGCTACGACCCACCGCCAGCGCTTTGGACATTTCATACAGGTGGCGGGTACGCCGCTCGCGATAGCGCGCCACCCGCGCCTGGTAGCGCACGCCGGCGGTGAGGTTACCGATAAGCAGGCCAACGGTGAGCATCACGCCGAAGGTGAGCAGATACTGGACATCTGACACCGCCAGCGTGCCGCGCGGGGCGACAAAAAAGAGATCGAAGCTGATAACGTTGATCACCGTCGCCAGCACCGACGGCCAGCGGCCATAGAGCAGGGCGATGATCACCACCCCCAGCAGATAGAGCATGACCAGGTTGGCGGCTTCGAAGGCCATCAGCCACTGCATGGCCACCAGGGTAATGATGGCGCACAGGGCCACCGCCAACGCGCAGCCCTGCAGCTGCAGCCGCCATTTCTCCAGCGCCGGACGAGTGTCGCTGGCGCGCGCCGGAAGGGGGAAGGGCTTTTCATCCAGGGCGATGACCACCAGATCGAGGTCCGGCGCGTGACGAGCCAGACGGTCGGCGAAGCCGCTGCGATCCCACCAGCGGCGCTTGCTCTGGCGGCCGATGACAATTTTTCCGAGATTATGTTCGCGAGCGTAATGGAGGACCGCTTTCTCTTCAGACGGGTCGGAGAGGGTGGCGGTTTCGGCGCCCAGCTCCTGGGCCAGACGCAGCGCGGCGAGGATGGCCCGCCGCCGGGATTCCGGCAGGCGGTGCAGGGAAGGCGTTTCGACATATACCGCATGCCAGACGCTGCCCAGACGGGCGGCGAGGCGGGCGGCGGTACGCACCAGCTTTTCGCTGCCGGTGTTGTGCCCGATACAGAGCAGAATGGCGTCGCGGGTGTGCCAGACTTTCTCCTGGCCCTGGCGGTCGCGCCAGGCGCGCATCTGCTCATCGACGCGATCGGCGGTACGGCGCAGAGCCAGTTCGCGCAGCGCAATCAGGTTCCCTTTGCGGAAAAAGTTCTCGATAGCGCGCTCGGCCTGGCCGCCGATGTAGACTTTGCCCTCATTGAGCCGCTGGCGCAGATCGTCAGGGGGGAGGTCCACCAGCACCACGTCGTCCGCGGCGTCAAAAAAGGGATCGGGGACGGTCTCCCGCACCTGCACGCCGGTGATCCCGCTGACGACGTCGTTCAGGCTTTCCAGATGCTGAACGTTAACCGTGGTGAAGACGTCAATCCCGGCCTCCAGCAGTTCGTCCACATCCTGCCAGCGCTTCGGATGGCGGGAGCCGGGGGCATTACTGTGCGCCAGTTCATCCACCAGAATCAGCGCCGGGCGGCGGGCGAGGGCGGCGTCGAGGTCGAACTCATACACGTAGCGCCCGCGGTGAGCGAGCCGCCGCGGCGGCAGGGTGCTCAGGCCCTGCAGCATCGCGGCGGTCTCTTTCCGGCCGTGGGTCTCCGCCACGCCAATCAGAATATCCAGCCCCTGGGCCCGCAGCCGCTGCGCTTCCGCCAGCATCGCCCAGGTTTTCCCCACCCCGGCGCAGGCGCCGAAGAAGACTTTCAGTTTGCCGCGATGCGGGGCGGCGGTGTGCTGCAGCAGGCGGTCAGGGTCCGGACGCAGCGGCTCGTCACTCATTTACTTATCCTTCAGGGCATCCAGCGCCATATTGAGTTGCAGTATATTGACCACCGGCTGGCCAAGGAAGCTCAGCAGCGGCGTTTGTGTGGCCTGATTAACCAGCGCGGTCACCTGGTCGACGCTCAGCTGGCGCGCTTTGGCCACCCGGGGCGCCTGCCACAGCGCGGCGGCCGGGGTCAGGTTGTTATCGAGACCGCTCGCCGAGGTGGTGACCAGTTCGACTGGCACCCGCGGGTCGGCATCCGGGTTCGCGGCGCGCAGGGCCTGCACCCGCTCGCTCACCGCCTTATCCAGCGCCGGGTTGCTGGCGGCGAGGTTGCTGCCGCCAGAGGCCATCGGGTTATCCGCTGTCTCCGCGGTGGCTGACGGGCGGCCCTGGAAATAGCCTGCGGCGGTAAAGTTCTGGCCAATCAGCGCCGAGCCGCGCACCTCGCCGTTCAGGCGGATCAGCGAGCCATTGGCCTGTGAGTTAAACCACCACTGTCCCAGGCTGGTGGTCAGCAGAGGATAAACGCCGCCGGTGAGCAGGGTTAACAGAATAAATAGCACAAGTGCTGGACGAATCAATGACATAGTTTGTTCCTCACACCAGACCGCTCAGGGTCAGCAGCAGGTCAATGGCTTTAATACCGATAAAAGGCACCAGCAGACCGCCAAGGCCGTAGATCCACAGGTTGCGGCGCAGCATCGCCGAGGCGGAGAGCGGGCGATAGCTCACCCCTTTCAGGGCCAACGGGATCAGGAAGACGATGATCAGCGCGTTGAAGATAACGGCGCTGAGGATCGCCGACGATGGCGAATGCAGGCCCATCACGTTCAGCATCGCCAGCTGGGGATAGACCGCGGCAAACGCCGCCGGAATAATGGCGAAATATTTCGCCACGTCGTTGGCAATACTGAAGGTGGTCAGCGAGCCGCGCGTCATCAGCATCTGTTTGCCGATATGGACCACCTCAATCAGTTTGGTGGGGTTGGAATCCAGGTCGACCATGTTGCCCGCCTCTTTCGCCGCCTGGGTGCCTGAGTTCATGGCCACCGCGACGTCGGCCTGGGCCAGCGCGGGCGCGTCGTTGGTGCCGTCGCCGGTCATCGCCACCAGCCGACCTTCCGACTGATACTGGCGGATCAGCGCCAGCTTGGCTTCCGGCGTCGCTTCGGCGAGGAAATCGTCGACGCCGGCCTCGGCGGCGATCGCCGCGGCGGTGAGGCGGTTATCGCCGGTGATCATCACCGTTTTAATGCCCATTTTGCGCAGCTGGGCGAAACGCTCTTTGATGCCGCCTTTGACGATATCTTTGAGGGAAATAATTCCCAGCACCTTTTCACCTTCGGCAACCACCAGCGGCGTGGCCCCCTGGCGGGCGACCTCTTCCACCTGCTTCTCGACATCGGCAGGGAAGTGGCCGCCGTTTGCCTCCACGTGACGGCGAATCGCGTCCACCGAGCCTTTACGGATCATGCGCTGATCGATATTGATGCCGCTCATCCGCGTTTGCGCGGTAAAGGGGACAAAGGTGGCGTGCAGCGACTGCAGATCGCGTTCGCGCAGGTTGAAGCGCTGCTTCGCCAGCACCACGATGCTGCGTCCCTCCGGGGTTTCGTCAGCCAGCGAGGAGAGCTGGGCGGCGTCGGCGAGGGTTCGCTCTTCCACACCGCGCGCCGGCAGGAAAGCGGAGGCCTGGCGGTTGCCAAGCGTAATGGTCCCGGTTTTATCCAGCAGCAGGACATCGACATCGCCAGCGGCCTCCACCGCGCGGCCGCTGGTGGCGATCACGTTGGCGCCCAGCATACGGCTCATCCCGGCGACGCCGATCGCCGACAGCAGACCGCCGATGGTGGTCGGGATCAGGCACACCAGCAGAGCGACCAGCACGGTGACGCTCACCGCATTGCCGCTCCAGGCCGAGAAGGGCCAGATGGTGGCGGTGGCCAGCAGGAACACCAGCGTCAGGGCGATCAGCAGGATCGTCAGGGCGATTTCGTTCGGCGTTTTACGGCGCTGGGCGCCTTCCACCATGGCGATCATCCGGTCGAGGAAGGTTTCTCCCGGGTTGACGCTGCAGCGGATCACCAGCCAGTCGGAGAGGATGCGCGTCCCGCCGGTCACCGAGGCGAAATCGCCGCCGGATTCGCGGATCACCGGCGCGGACTCGCCGGTAATGGCGCTTTCGTCCACCGAGGCGCCGCCTTCGATGACTTCGCCATCGCAGGGGATAATATCCCCGGCTTCCACCAGCACCACGTCGCCTTTGCGCAGGTCTTCCGCCGGCACATGGTCGACCGTCGCGTCATGCTGCGGGGCGCGCAGCTTACGGGCGAAGGCCGTTTTTTTCACCCCTTTCAGGCTATTGGCCTGGGCTTTGCTGCGGCCTTCCGCCATCGCTTCGGCAAAGTTGGCGAACAGCACGGTAAACCATAACCAGATACTGATGGCGGCGGTAAACGTGGCGCTGCCGGTCAGGGCGCCGCTAGCCATGGCGATGGCCAGCAGGGTGGTTAACAGGCTGCCCACCCAGACGATAAACATCACCGGATTGCGCCACTGCACCATCGGGCTGAGTTTTTTCACGGCATCCAGCAGCGCCTGGCGCACCAGCGTCGGCTCCAGCAGGGCTAATTGTTTGCGACTCATAACAGGGGGCTCCGCATCGCTCAAAGTAAGGAAAAGTGTTCGGCCAGCGGGCCAAGCGCCAGCGCAGGAATAAAGGTCAGGGCGCCCACCAGCAGCACGGTGCCGATCAGCAGACCGATAAACAGGGCGTCGTGGGTGGCCAGGGTACCGGGGCTGGCCGGTTGAATTTTCTTCGTCACCAGCGAGCCGGCGATAGCCATCACCGGAATGATGACGGCGAAGCGTCCAGCCAGCATGCAGAACGCCAGCAGCAGGTTCCAGAAGGGCGTCGCCGCGCCCAGGCCGGCGAAGGCGCTGCCGTTGTTATTGGCCGCCGAGGTGACGGCGTACAGCACTTCGCTAAAGCCGTGCGCGCCGGGGTTGAACATCCCGGCGCGGCCGGCCTCGGTCATCATCGCCAGCGCCGTGCCGAGCAGTACCAGCGTCGGGGTGACCAGAATGGCCAGGGCGATCATTTTCATTTCCCGGACATCGATTTTCTTCCCGAGGTACTCCGGGGTGCGGCCGACCATCAGCCCGGCGATAAACACCGCCAGCATAACGAACAGCAGCATGCCATAGAGACCCGAGCCGACGCCGCCGAACACCACTTCGCCAATCTGCATCAGCCACATCGGCACCATCCCGCCCAGCGCGGTGAAGGAGTCATGCATGGCGTTGACCGCGCCGCAGGAGGCGGCGGTGGTGATCACCGCGAACAGACTGCTGGCGAGAATACCGAAGCGGCTCTCTTTACCTTCCATATTCAGGCTGCTGTCGGCGCCCAGCGTCAGCAGGTGCGGGTTGCCGCGGGTTTCCGCCCACATCACCACGGCGACGCAGAGGATAAAGATCAGCGTCATCGCCCACAGGATAGCGCGCCCCTGGCGGCGATCGCTCACCACCTCGCCGAAGGCGAAGCACAGCGCCGCCGGGATCAGGAAGATGGCCAGCATCTGCACGAGATTGGTCAGCGCCGTCGGGTTTTCAAACGGATGGGCGGAGTTAGCGTTAAAGAAACCGCCGCCGTTGGTGCCCAGCAGCTTAATCGCTTCCTGTGAGGCGACAGGCCCCATCGGCAGCAGCTGGTGCGCCCCTTCGAGGGTGGTAAAGGGCTGGTAAGCCTGCAGGTTCTGCGGCACGCCTTGCTGAATAAAGAACAGGGCCACCAGCAGAGAGAGCGGCAGCAGCAGCCACAGGGTAATGCGCGTCAGGTCGACCCAGGCATTGCCGAGGGTGGACATTTTCTGTCGGGCGAAGGCGCGGGTCAGGGCGAAGACTACGGCGATGCCGGTGGCGGCGGAGAGGAAATTCTGCACCGTCAGCCCCACCATCTGGCTGAGATAGCTCATGGTGCTTTCGCCGGCGTAAGCCTGCCAGTTGGTATTACTGACAAAGCTGACCGCGGTGTTGAGCGCCAGATCCCACGGCAGCCCCGGCAGGTGCTGCGGGTTAAAGGGCAGCACGCCCTGGAGCATCAGCAGGGCAAACAGCGCCAGGCCGCCGAGGGCGTTAAACAGCAGGATCGCCAGCAAATACTGCAGCCAGCCCATCTCTTCGGCGCGGATCCCGGCCACGCGCCACAGAACGCGCTCGACGCCGGCCAGGCCGGGAAGCGGGATGTCGTTCACCATTCTCGCCAGACACATCCCCAGCGGGCGCGCCAGCGCCAGCAATACCAGCAGGTAGCTGGCTAATAAAAAAAATCCCTGGGCAGCCATCAGAATGCCTCCGCATGTATCAAGGCATAAACCAGATAAGCCAGTAACAGGAACACCAGCCCAACGCCAGTGAGTACGCCTGCAGTCACAATCCACCTCCGGGTGTGTTTTTGATTTACCAGGAGAATAGAAATTACGGCGCAAAGATTTCGCAAAAATCCGCGGGCGCGGTGTAAAAAAAGTATAAAAATGGCAAAGGCACAATTTAACTGATGGTTAGTATTAATTTAACTTTTTCGTAACTAATTTACGGGATGAATGTAAATTAAGTATAAATACGTGCTTTTTAGTGGTCGGATGAGTAGTAAAATTACAACCAACGCGGTACTATTTTGCTCAAACAAACATGGTAATTTTTTACCGGCGCGACTTGCCGGCCTGACAAAGGGGAGAGAAATAATGGCGTTGTACAAAGCTTATCCTGCTCATATTATTTTGCTGCGTCGGGCTTTCGCCGTCGTGGCTGGCGTCGCGGCGCTGCCGGTGATGCTGTTCTGGAAAGATCGCGCCCGCTATTACAGCTGGCTGCACCGGGTGTGGTCGAAAACCAGCGAGCAGCCGGTGTGGATGGCGCAGGCGGAAAAAGCCGCTCACGACTTCTACTGATTCGCCCTGCTGCAATGAAAGCCAATAACCGCCGGTTGCCCCCGGCGGTTTTTTTTCGTCGCTTGTCTACACTCGTTGCAAGCGCCGCAGCGGAATTGGCAGGTGCTTATTTTGCCGAAGCGCGCTATTTTTTCCGGCTTAGATCATGAGATGAGTTTTGCTGACGGATAATGAGGAGTGATATGGCCACCCATCTGGTCTGGTTACGCACGGATTTACGCATTCACAATAACCTGGCGCTGGCCGCAGCCTGCCGCGATCCGCAGGCGCAGGTGCTGGCGCTCTATATTGCCACCCCGGGGCAGTGGCGCGAGCATCATATGGCGCCGCGGCAGGCCGCTTTTATCGCCAGCCATTTGCACAGTCTGCACGCCGCGCTGGCGGAGCGTGGCATACCGTTGTGGGTAGAAGAGGCGGACGATTTTAGCGCCAGCGTCGAGCGGCTGGCCCAGTTTTGCCAGCAGCACCAGGTCAGTCACCTGTTCTACAACTATCAGTACGAATTCAATGAACGCCAGCGCGATGCCGCCGTTGAGAACACCTTGAGCGAAGTGATTTGCCAGGGATTTGACGACAGCGTCCTGTTGCCGCCCGGCAGCGTACTGACCGGCGGCGGCGAAATGTATAAAGTCTTCACTCCGTTTAAGAATGCGTTTATTCGCCGGCTACGGGAAGGGCTGCCGGCGTGCGTGGCCGCGCCAAAGCCGCGCGAGGCACCCGCCCGCCAGGCGCCGCCGCCGCCGGAGCTCAACTATCCGCAAACGCCGTTCGATGGGCTGCTGTTTGCTGCAGATGAAAAAACGGCGCTGGCGCGGCTGCGCGCGTTTTGTCAGCAACCGGCGGCGGATTATGAGGGGCAGCGCGACTTCCCGGCCGTGGAAGGGACCAGTCGCCTGTCGCCCTGCCTGGCCACCGGGGTGCTGTCGCCGCGCCAGTGCCTGCATCGGCTGCTGACGGAACACCCCGCCGCGCTGGACGGCGGGGCAGGCGCCACCTGGCTTAATGAGCTGATTTGGCGCGAGTTTTACCGCCATCTGATGGTCTACTATCCGAAACTCTGTAAAGGACGGCCGTTTGTCGCCTGGACCGATAAGGTCGCCTGGCGCGAAGAGGATGGCGCCCTGCAGGCCTGGCAGCGCGGGGAGACCGGCTATCCGATTGTCGATGCCGCCATGCGCCAGCTTAACGCCACCGGCTGGATGCATAACCGGTTGCGCATGATCGTCGCCAGCTTCCTGACTAAAGATCTGCGCCTCGACTGGCGGGCAGGGGAGCGCTATTTCATGAGCCAGCTGATTGATGGCGACCTGGCGGCGAACAACGGCGGCTGGCAGTGGGCGGCTTCGACGGGCACCGACGCCGCGCCCTATTTCCGCATATTTAATCCCACCACCCAGGGCGAGAAGTTTGATAAGCAGGGGGTGTTTATGCGTCGCTGGCTGCCGGAGCTGGCAAAGGTGCCGGAGAAGGCGCTGCATCAGCCGTGGGCGTGGGCGGATAAACAGGGGATTACGCTGGATTATCCGCGCCCGATAGTCGATCACAAGCAGGCGCGGCAGGAGACGCTGGCGGCCTGGGAGGCCGCCAGAAAGGGGATTACTCCACCGCCAGACGGCGGGTCCTGACCTTCAGCGAGTGATACAGCCAGATGACCAGCACCACGCCGACGCAAGCCAGCGCGCCCCAGGTGATCTGGCTGAAGACGTTGATGTAGGCGTCAATAGAGTAGTTCACCGCCCCGGCGGCGTCGAATGACGCCTGCGAGGTCTGGTCGGCGATAACGCCGGCCAGATAGTTGGCGATGGCCCCGGAGAGCAGCATATAGATGCCGGTCAACACCCCGGTGACCCCCGGGATCTCAATGCGGGTGATTTGCGACATCGCGACCGGGTCGATAAACAGTTCGGCAAAACCCATCACCGCCAGCCCCAGCACCATCAGCGGCATGGACGACTGACCATAGGCCGCCGACCAGCGGGCGCTGAGGGTTAGGATGCAGAACCCGGCGCTCATCAGGCCCAGACCGAGGGCAAATTTTCCCCAGATGCGCACGGTGCGATTACCGCCGACGCTCTCTTTCACCAGCCACGCCAGCACCATGCCGCAGAGCATCACCGCGAAGGCATTGATCGACTGGAACATAGCGGTAGGGACTTCGTAGCTCATGATATGGCGGTTAACGAAGCGGTCAATATACAGGCTGATGGAGCTGCCGCCCTGTTGGGCGAAGGCCCAGAACAGCAGGCTGAAAGCGGTCAGGACGACGATCAGGCGCAGATCCTTGCGCTGTTTATCGGTCTCGGCGCGCAGGTAGATCCGCGCCAGCACCGCGAGGCCAATGGCCGTGGCCACGATCAGGGCATATACCGACCACTCCTGCCAGAACAGCACGGCAATCAGCAGCGGAGCAGTGACCAGCAGCACCAGCAGCCAGCCCCAGTTCGGCAGCAGCAAACGACGGGCGCACAGCGCCTGGCGGTTCACGCCGGCGGTATGCTGGAAGTGGCGGTTGCCGCAGAGGAAAATCACCAGTCCCGCCACCATGCCGATGGCCGCCAGGGCAAAGCCCATCGCCCAGCTATACTCCTCCTGGACGTAGCCGCAGGCGATCGGCGCGATGATCGAGCCGATATTGCCCGCGGCATACATCAGCGAGAAACCGCCATCGCGACGCGGATCGGCGGGTTCGTACAGCTCGCCCAGCAGACAGCTGACGTTGGATTTAAACAACCCGTAGCCGCAGACGATGATCGCCAGCGACAGGTAGAGGAAGACCGGGGCGGTTTCGCTGGCCCCGAGCACCAGATGGCCAATGGCCATCAGCAGCGCGCCGAGCATGACCGCCATCCGGTTGCCTAACAGCTTATCGGCCAGATAGCCGCCGAGGATCGGCGTCACATAGACCAGCGAACAGTAGGCGCTGAACAGGGCGTAAGCGTGGTTATCGTCATATTTAAGCTGATTGGTGAGATAGAGGATCAGCAGGGCGCGCATGCCGTAGAAGCTAAAGTATTCCCAGATTTGCAGCGCCACGACGTAGTAAATCGCCCGCGGTTGCGATGATGTTGTCTTCATGAGAAGTGTGTTTCCTGGCGTAAAGCGAAAGTCGATCGTTCTGCATGAATAGCGTTTAATTAGTCATATTCATGGCTTGAGGGGCTTTCTGATTATTTAATATGCTTTATTAGTGCATAAATATACACGAATGCGCGGCGGAATGAATAGACAAATTGCGCTATTCGGTAAAAAGTCATCGTCAGTGTCGGAGGCGGACTATCGACGACCCGAATGGATCTGGTTATGTTATGCCTTTGTATACCCTGATTATCTGCTGGAGTGGCGATGAAAAATAGCGAACTGGAACAACTGATAAACGACAAGCTCAATAGCGCAGCCATCAGTGACTTCGCCCCTAACGGTCTGCAGGTGGAAGGGCGCGACACGGTGCACAAGATCGTCACCGGAGTCACGGCCAGCCAGGCGCTGCTGGATGAGGCCGTCCGCCTGCAGGCGGATGCGGTAATCGTCCATCACGGCTATTTCTGGAAAAACGAATCGCCAGTGATCCGCGGCATGAAGCGCCGGCGCCTGAAAACCCTGCTGGCCAACGATATCAATCTCTACGGCTGGCACCTGCCGCTGGATGCCCATCCCGAGCTGGGCAATAACGCGCAGCTGGCGCATCTGCTGGGGATTAACGTGCTGGGCGAAATCGAACCGCTGGTGCCCTGGGGCGAACTGTCGATGCCGGTGTCCGGCCTCGAGCTGGCCTCGTGGATTGAAGCGCGGCTGGGACGCAAGCCGCTGTGGTGCGGCGATACCGGGCCGGAGACCGTCAGCCGCGTCGCCTGGTGTACCGGGGGCGGCCAGAGCTTTATCGACGCCGCGGCGCGCTTTGGCGTGGACGCGTTTATCACCGGCGAGGTGTCGGAACAAACCATCCACTCTGCCCGCGAGCAGGGCCTGCATTTTTATGCCGCCGGCCACCACGCCACCGAGCGGGGCGGCATTCGCGCCCTCAGCGAATGGCTGACGGAAACCACCGACCTGGATGTCACCTTTATTGATATTCCTAACCCTGCCTGACGGGAGAGAGAAAAGTGCAGCGAGCGCGTTGTTATCTGTTAGGAGAAACGGCTGTCGTGCTGGAGCTGGAGCCGCCGGTTACCCTTGAAAGCCAGCAACGGATCTGGGGATTAGCCCAGCGTCTGGCGAACCATGAAGAGGTGATTGACGCCATTCCCGGCATGAACAATATCACTGTGGTGCTCCGCCGCCCGCAGGAGGTGGCGTGGGAGGCGATAGACCGTCTGCAGCGCTGGTGGGAGGAGAGCCTTGCGATCGAGCCAGAGTCGCGCTCGCTGTCTGTTCCGGTCGTCTACGGCGGCGAGGCCGGACCGGACCTCGGGGTAGTGGCGCAGCACAGCGGCCTGAGTGAAAAACAGGTCGTGGAGCTGCACGCCTCGGTGGAATATCTGGTCTGGTTTATTGGTTTTCAGCCGGGATTTCCCTACCTGGGCGGGCTGCCTGCGGCGCTGGCGACACCGCGTCGCGCCGAACCGCGCGTGCTCGTCCCGGCCGGGTCGGTGGGTATCGGCGGCGCGCAAACCGGTATCTATCCGCTGGCGACGCCCGGCGGCTGGCAGCTGCTGGGGCGCACCGCGCTGACGCTGTTCGACCCGGCGCGGAAGGAGCCTGCGCTACTGCGCGTGGGCGATAAAATTCGCTTTGTGCCGCAAAAGGAGGGGGTATGTTGACCTTGATCCGCGCCGGCCTGTACACCTCGGTACAGGACGGTGGACGAGAAGGCCTGCGCCAGTCTGGCATCAGCCGCTGCGGCGCCCTGGATTATCCCTCGCTGGTGATTGCCAATCTGCTGGTTGGCAACGAGGCGAATGCCGCCGGGCTGGAGATTACCCTCGGCCAGGTGGAGATCGAATTTGCCCGCAGCGGCTGGTTTGCGCTGACCGGCGCCGCCTGCGAAGCGACGCTGGACGGTAAAGCGGTCTGGGTGGGCTGGCGCACCGCCTACCGGGCCGGGCAGCGGCTGGTGCTGAAAACGCCGCAGCATGGCATCCGTAGCTATCTGGCGGTGGCGGGCGGGATTGCGGTCCCCGAGGTCCTTGGCTCGCGCTGCACGGATCTCAAGGCGGGGATTGGCGGTCTGGAAGGACGCCGGCTGCAGGACGGCGACAAGCTGAAGCTCGGGAAAGCCGCCCGCCGCTTCACCACCCCGCGCGGCGTCAAGCAGCTGCCGCTGGGCAACCGCATTCGTGCGCTGCCCGGGCCGGAGTATCATGAATTTGATGAGGCCTCGCAGGCGTCATTCTGGCGCGCCCCCTGGAAGCTCAGTCCGCAGAGTAACCGCATGGGGTACCGCTTACAGGGGCAGCCACTGAAACGCACCACCGATCGTGAAATGCTGTCGCACGGCCTGCTGCCGGGCGTGGTGCAGGTGCCGCACAACGGCCAGCCCATTGTGCTGATGAACGACGCGCAAACCACCGGCGGCTATCCGCGGATCGCCTGCATTATCGATGCCGATATGTATCAGCTGGCGCAGATCCCGCTGGGGCAGCCGATCCATTTCGTGGCCTGCTCGCTGGAGGAGGCGCTGAAGGCGCGGGCCGATCGCCAGCGTTATCTTGAACAACTGGCCTGGAGACTCCACGATGATGATTGATCTTAATGCCGATCTTGGAGAAGGCGGGGCGAACGATAGCGCGCTGCTCCAGCTGGTGTCATCGGCGAATATCGCCTGTGGTTTTCACGCCGGCGACGCCGGGCTGATGGTGCAGAGCGTGCGCGAGGCGCTGAAGTACGGCGTGGCGGTGGGCGCCCATCCGGGATATCCCGACCGGGAAAATTTTGGCCGCACGGCGATGGATCTGCCGCCGGAAACGGTCTATGCCCAGACGCTGTATCAGATTGGCGCTCTGGCGGCGATCGTTCAGGCGCAGGGCGGCGAGATGCAGCACGTGAAGCCGCACGGCATGCTCTACAACCAGGCGGCCAAATCGCCGCCGCTGGCCGACGCGATCGCCCGCGCGGTCCGCGATGTTAACCCGCAGCTGGTGCTGGTGGGTCTGGCGGGCAGCGAATTGATCCGCGCCGGACAGCGCTATGGTCTGACGACGCGTCAGGAGGTGTTTGCCGATCGCGGTTATCTGGCCGACGGCAGCCTGGTGCCGCGCAGCCAGCCCGGGGCGCTGATTGACAGCGAAGAGCAGGCCCTGGCGCAAACCCTCGAGATGGTGCAACACCACCGGGTGCGCAGCGTCAGCGGCGAATGGGCGAACGTGGTGGCGCAGACGGTATGTCTGCACGGTGATGGTCCGCATGCCCTCGATTTTGCCCGCCGTTTACGGGCGGCGTTCGCCGGGCGCCATATTCTGGTCAGCGCTCAGCCAGAGGCTGAGATATGACAATCGGCATGACCGCGAAGGAGAGGATGGTGGCGGGAGTATTACTCACCGGTTTCGAACCCTTTGACGGCGAGACGGTGAACCCTTCCTGGGAAGTGGTGCAGCAGCTTGACGACACTATGATTGCTGGCCAGCCGGTGACCGCCCGGCAGCTTCCCTGCGTGTTTGGCGAGGCGCTGTCGGCGCTCGACGCGGCGATAGAGGACCTGCAGCCGAAGCTGGTTATCGCGGTGGGGCAGGCCGGCGGTCGGGTCGATATCAGCGTCGAACGTGTGGCGATCAACGTCGATGATGCGCGTATCCCCGATAACAAAGGCCAGCAACCCATCGACACGCCGATCGTCGACGGCGGGCCGGCGGCGTGGTTCAGCACCTTGCCGATCAAAGCGATCGTCAGCGCGCTGCGCGATCGCGGGATCCCGGCCTCGGTGTCGCAGACTGCCGGCACCTTCGTCTGCAACCACGTCATGTACGGCCTGTTGCACAGGCTGCAGGGTCAGGCTGAGGTGAGAGGCGGTTTTATCCATATTCCATGGCTACCGGCGCAGGCGGCGGCCCATCCCGGCGAGCCGAGTATGGCGATCGCCACCGTGCGGGAGGCGCTGGAGACGGCCATTGCCGTGGCCCTGCGCCAGCCGGTGGACAGTAAACTGGGTGGCGGCGCCACCCACTGACAAAAGGATGACAGTATGCCGGAAGGTCCGGAGATCCGCCGCGCGGCGGATACACTGGAGGCGGCAATCAAAGACGAACCCTTAACCGACGTCTGGTTCGCCTTTCCCCGGTTGCAACCCTACCAAACCCCGCTGATTGGTCAGCGGGTTACCCATATCGACACCCGGGGCAAAGCCCTGCTGACCCGCTTCTCCGGCGGCCTGACCCTGTACAGCCATAATCAGCTGTACGGCGTCTGGCGCGTGGTTGACGCTGGCGAACAGCCCGCCTCTAACCGGGTGCTGCGCGTCAGGCTCCAGACCGCCAGCAAGGCGATTTTGCTCTACAGCGCGTCGGACATTGAGATGCTCACAGCGGAGCAGGTGGCCAACCATCCGTTCTTGCTGCGCATCGGTCCGGACGTACTGGATATGACGTTAACCGCGGAGCAGGTGAAAGCGCGGCTGCTGTCGGCCAAATTCCGCCATCGTCAGTTTTCCGGCCTGCTGTTGGATCAGGCTTTTCTTGCCGGGCTGGGAAACTATCTGCGGGTGGAAATCCTCTGGCAGGTGGGGCTGACCGGGCAGCATAAGGCCTCGGAGCTGAATGCAATACAACTGGATGCGCTGGCGCACGCGCTGCTCGATATCCCGCGGCTTTCTTATCGTACCCGCGGCCAGCCCGATGACAACAAGCACCACGGCGCGCTGTTCCGCTTTAAGGTGTTCCATCGCGATGGCGAACAGTGCGAGCGCTGCGGGGGCGTGATTGAGAAGACGATGCTCTCCTCGCGGCCGTTTTACTGGTGCCCGCACTGCCAGCATTAAGCCGGCGGCCAGGCAGCGCCAGACCTCATCGTCAGGCATAAAAAAACGCGCCATCAGGCGCGTTTTTATCATCCGGACAGCGAGATTAACGCTTGATGTCGGACTGGAAATCGCGTTTTTCGTAGCCGGTATAGAGCTGACGCGGACGGGCGATTTTCATGCCATCGCTGTGCATTTCGTTCCAGTGCGCAATCCAGCCCACGGTACGCGCCATGGCGAAGATAACGGTAAACATGGAGGACGGAATACCCATCGCTTTCAGGATGATACCGGAGTAGAAGTCGACGTTCGGGTAGAGTTTCTTCTCGATGAAGTACGGGTCGTTCAGCGCGATATGCTCCAGCTCCATGGCCACCTGCAGCAGGTCGTCTTTGGTGCCCAGCTCTTTCAGCACTTCATGGCAGGTTTCACGCATCACGGTGGCGCGCGGGTCGTAGTTTTTGTACACACGATGGCCGAAGCCCATCAGGCGGAAAGAGTCATTCTTGTCTTTCGCACGACGAACAAATTCCGGAATGTGCTCAACGGAGCTGATCTCTTCCAGCATTTTCAGCGCCGCTTCGTTGGCGCCGCCGTGCGCCGGTCCCCACAGGGAGGCGATGCCGGCTGCGATACAGGCGAACGGGTTAGCGCCGGAAGAGCCCGCAGTACGTACCGTCGAGGTCGAGGCGTTCTGTTCGTGATCGGCGTGCAGGATCAGAATACGGTCCATTGCGCGCTCCAGCACCGGATTGACTTCGTACTCTTCGCACGGCGTGGCGAACATCATGCGCAGGAAGTTGCCGGCGTAGGAGAGGTCATTGCGCGGATAAACAAACGGCTGGCCGATAGAATACTTGTAACACATGGCTGCCATGGTCGGCATTTTGGACAGCAGGCGATAGGCGGCAATTTCACGGTGACGCGGGTTATTCACGTCGAGGGAGTCGTGATAGAACGCCGCCAGGGCGCCGGTGATCCCGCACATAACGGCCATCGGGTGAGAATCGCGACGGAACGCATGGAACAGACGAGTAATCTGCTCATGGATCATGGTGTGGCGGGTGACGGTGGTTTTGAATTCGTCATATTCGGCTTGGGTCGGTTTTTCACCGTTTAGCAGAATGTAACAAACTTCAAGATAGTTTGATTCGGTCGCTAACTGGTCGATCGGGAAGCCACGGTGCAGCAGGATCCCCTCGTCACCATCGATAAACGTAATTTTAGATTCACAGGAAGCGGTAGATGTGAAACCTGGGTCAAAAGTAAATACGCCTTTTGAACCAAGACTACGAATATCAATAACATCCTGACCGAGCGTGCCTTTTAGCACATCCAGTTCAATAGCAGTGTCACCACCCAGGGTGATTTTTGCTTTAGCATCAGCCATTTATGGTCTCCTTAGCGCCTTTATTGCTTAAGACTGCCGGGTGGTGGATTTGCTTTCGGCCCGCGCCCGTATACGTTACCAGTTTGTTATGTTGCACACAGCTCTGCGTCAGCGAAAAGGGCAGGGTACAGAGCAACGGCGCTTGATGGCACGTTCTTCAGGGCTGCGGTGAAACAACAGCAAATCAGCGTTTTAGCAGTCCGAATATTAAAACCTGTATACCACTAATAACTGTCCTGATTACATCGGTCAATACTGACACACTGTTACATAACTTATTCTCAGGTGAAAGCATGACCTCATAACTTTTGAGCATTATTGCATTTAACTGGTAATGGTTGTAACAAGAATGTTTAATATTTGTCAAATCAGGTGATTAAAAATTAAAAAAATGTTGTTATCGTGACCTTGATCACTGTTCCGGAGAAAACCCAACAAACTATATGTAGGTTAATTGTAATGATTTTGTGAACGGCCTATACTGCGGCCAGGTCTCCGGAACACCCTGCAATCCCGAGCCACCCAGCGTTGTTTAGTGATGTTTTAATGCCTGAAAAGACGTTTTAACATGACTTCTGGTTATAGAAAGGACGCTGTCTGACCCGCAAGCAGACCGGAGGAAGGAAACAATAAGAACAGCATGTGGGCGTTATTCATGGTAAGAAATGTGAAAAAACAAAGACCTGTCAATCTGGATCTACAAACGATACGGTTCCCAATCACGGCGATAGCGTCCATTCTCCATCGCGTTTCCGGTGTCATCACCTTCGTGGCGGTCGGAATTCTGCTTTGGCTGCTGGGCACCAGCCTCTCCTCCCCTGAAGGTTTTCTGACGGCGGCCTCGATCATGGATAGCTTCTTTGTGAAGTTCATCATGTGGGGCATCCTCACCGCGCTGGCCTATCACGTCGTTGTTGGTATCCGCCATCTGATGATGGACTTTGGCTACCTGGACGAAACCCTCGAAGCAGGGAAACGTTCCGCCAAGATTTCTTTTGTTATTACTGTCGTGCTTTCACTTCTCGCAGGAGTCCTCGTATGGTAAGCAACGCCTCAGCACTGGGACGCAACGGCGTACATGACTTTATTCTGGTCCGTGCTACCGCCATCGTTCTGACCCTCTACATCATCTACATGGTTGGCTTCTTCGCTACCACCGGTGAAATCTCATGGGAAGTGTGGACCGGATTCTTTGCCTCCGGTTTCACTAAAGTCTTCACTCTGCTGGCTCTCGTTTCCATTCTTATCCATGCCTGGATCGGGATGTGGCAGGTGTTAACGGACTACGTTAAACCACTGGCTCTGCGCCTGGTTCTGCAACTGGCTATCGTTGTGGCGCTGGTGGCTTACGTTCTTTATGGATTTGTTGTGGTGTGGGGTGTGTAATGAAATTGCCAGTCAGAGAGTTTGATGCTGTTGTCATCGGTGCCGGCGGCGCAGGTATGCGCGCGGCGCTGCAAATTTCCCAGAGCGGACAGACCTGTGCGCTGCTCTCCAAAGTTTTCCCGACCCGTTCGCACACCGTATCCGCGCAGGGTGGTATCACCGTCGCGCTCGGTAACTCCCATGAAGATAACTGGGAATGGCATATGTACGACACCGTAAAAGGGTCGGACTATATCGGCGACCAGGACGCCATCGAATATATGTGTAAGACCGGCCCGGAAGCGATTCTCGAGCTGGAGCATATGGGCTTGCCGTTCTCCCGTCTTGACGACGGCCGTATTTATCAGCGCCCGTTCGGCGGCCAGTCGAAGAACTTCGGCGGCGAGCAGGCGGCGCGTACCGCGGCGGCGGCTGACCGTACCGGCCACGCCCTGCTGCACACCCTGTACCAGCAGAACCTCAAAAACCACACCACTATCTTCTCCGAATGGTATGCCCTCGATCTGGTGAAAAACCAGGACGGCGCGGTGGTGGGTTGTACCGCCCTGTGCATCGAGACCGGCGAAGTGGTCTACTTTAAAGCCCGCGCCACCGTGCTGGCGACCGGCGGCGCAGGCCGTATCTATCAGTCCACCACCAACGCCCACATCAACACCGGTGACGGCGTCGGGATGGCCATTCGCGCCGGCGTGCCGGTGCAGGATATGGAAATGTGGCAGTTCCACCCGACCGGTATCGCCGGGGCCGGGGTTCTGGTCACCGAAGGTTGCCGCGGCGAAGGCGGTTATCTGCTGAATAAACACGGCGAGCGCTTTATGGAGCGTTATGCGCCGAACGCGAAAGACCTGGCGGGTCGTGACGTGGTGGCGCGTTCCATCATGATCGAGATCCGCGAAGGCCGCGGCTGCGACGGTCCGTGGGGCCCGCACGCGAAACTGAAACTGGATCACCTGGGTAAAGAGGTTCTGGAATCTCGTCTGCCGGGTATCCTTGAGCTGTCCCGCACCTTTGCTCACGTCGATCCGGTGAAAGAGCCGATCCCGGTTATCCCAACCTGCCACTACATGATGGGCGGTATTCCGACCAAAGTGACCGGCCAGGCGCTGACCGTCAATGAGAAGGGCGAAGACGTGGTGATCCCGGGTCTGTTCGCGGTGGGCGAAATCGCCTGCGTATCGGTCCACGGCGCCAACCGTCTGGGCGGCAACTCGCTGCTCGACCTGGTGGTCTTCGGCCGCGCGGCGGGCCTGCATCTGCAGGAGTCTATCGCCGAGCAGGGCACGCTGCGCGACGCCAGCGAATCCGATATCGAAGGCTCGCTGGACCGCCTCAACCGCTGGAACAACACCCGTTCCGGTGAAGATCCGGTGGCGATCCGCAAAGCGCTGCAGGAATGTATGCAGCATAACTTCTCGGTGTTCCGCGAAGGCGATGCGATGCACAAAGGTCTGGAACAGCTGAAAGTGATCCGCGAGCGCCTGAAAAACGCCCGTCTCGACGATACCTCCAGCGAGTTCAACACCCAGCGCGTTGAGTGCCTGGAGCTGGATAACCTGATGGAAACCGCGTACGCGACCGCCGTATCCGCTAACTTCCGTACCGAGAGCCGTGGCGCTCACAGCCGCTTCGACTTCCCGGATCGTGATGATGAAAACTGGCTGTGCCATTCCCTGTATCTGCCAGAGTCGGAATCCATGACGCGTCGTAGCGTCAACATGGAACCGAAACTGCGTCCGGCATTCCCGCCGAAGATTCGTACTTATTAATGCGGAGACAGGAAAATGAAACTCGAGTTTTCAATTTATCGCTATAACCCGGATGTTGACGACGCTCCGCACATGCAGGATTACACCCTCGACGCGGAAGAAGGTCGTGACATGATGCTGCTGGATGCGCTGATCCAGCTGAAAGAAAAAGATCCGTCGCTATCGTTCCGCCGCTCCTGCCGTGAAGGGGTCTGCGGTTCCGATGGCCTGAACATGAACGGGAAAAACGGTCTGGCGTGCATCACGCCGATCTCCGCGCTGAATCAGCCGGGCAAGAAGATTGTTATCCGCCCGCTGCCAGGATTACCGGTTATCCGTGATTTGGTGGTGGACATGGGGCAATTCTATGCACAATATGAGAAGATTAAGCCTTACTTGTTGAATAATGGGCAAAATCCTCCGGCTCGCGAGCATCTGCAGATGCCTGAGCAGCGTGAGAAGCTCGATGGCCTGTACGAGTGTATTCTGTGCGCATGTTGTTCGACCTCGTGCCCGTCGTTCTGGTGGAACCCGGACAAGTTCATCGGCCCGGCAGGCCTGCTGGCCGCGTATCGCTTCCTGATCGACAGTCGCGATACCGAAACCAGCGAGCGTCTGGACGGCCTGAGCGATGCTTTCAGCGTATTCCGCTGTCACAGCATTATGAACTGCGTCAGTGTGTGTCCTAAGGGGCTGAACCCGACGCGCGCCATCGGCCATATTAAGTCGATGCTGCTGCAGCGCAGCGCGTAAGTTGTTTTAGTTGCCGGATGGCGACGTAAACGTCTTATCCGGCCTACAGGAGCATATTTTGTAGGCCTGATAAGCGAAGCGCCATCAGGCAATAGATATAGCAGGAAATCTTTAAAAACCGCCAAATATGTACCAGTAATCAAGGCGTTCAGAGCGAGGTAAGGCGGCAACTGAACGCATCCCCGGGAGCATAGTGAACTATGTGACCGGGGAAAGTGAAGGCAGCTAACGCAACCGCAGCCTGAACGCCGAAGATTAATGGCAGTTTTTAAAGGTTCCTTAGCGGATAGAAACCACAACTCGTCCGCAACAAGTGAACCCCGGCACGTGCACTCGGTGTGCGTGGTAGTTTCTACGGCGAAATAAGCATATGAATGCTTAAGGGATCACGATGCAGAACGGCGCAATGAAAGCCTGGCTGGACTCTTCTTACCTCTCTGGTTCGAACCAGAGTTGGATAGAACAGCTCTATGAAGACTTCTTAACCGATCCTGACTCTGTTGACGCCAACTGGCGTTCAATGTTCCAGCAGTTACCTGGCACCGGAGTTAAACCGGATCAATTTCATTCCAAAACGCGTGATTATTTCCGTCGACTGGCGAAGGATGCCTCACGTTACACTTCTTCGATTTCCGACCCAGACACCAATGTGAAGCAGGTTAAAGTCCTGCAGCTCATCAACGCATATCGTTTCCGTGGCCACCAGCATGCGAATCTCGATCCGCTGGGGCTGTGGAAGCAAGAGAGAGTGGCGGATCTCGATCCGGCCTACCACGATCTGACCGAGGCCGATTTCCAGGAAAGCTATAACGTAGGTTCATTTGCCATCGGTAAAGACACGATGAAGCTGGGCGAGCTGATTGCCGCCCTTAAGCAAACCTACTGCGGCTCCATCGGCGCGGAATACATGCATATCACCTCTACCGAAGAAAAACGCTGGATCCAGCAGCGCATTGAATCGGTAGCCGGCAAAGCGAGCTTTACCGCGGAAGAGAAAAAACGTTTCCTCGGCGAACTGACTGCCGCGGAAGGGCTGGAGCGCTACCTCGGCGCCAAATTCCCGGGGGCGAAGCGCTTCTCGTTGGAGGGTGGCGACGCCCTGATCCCCATGCTCAAAGAGATGATCCGCCATGCGGGTAAGAGCGGCACCCGTGAAGTGGTGCTGGGCATGGCGCACCGTGGCCGTCTGAACGTGCTGGTCAACGTACTGGGTAAAAAACCGCAGGACCTGTTCGACGAGTTTGCCGGCAAACATAAAGAACACCTCGGTACCGGCGATGTGAAGTACCACATGGGCTTCTCTTCCGATATAGAAACCGAAGGCGGTCTGGTGCACCTGGCGCTGGCGTTTAACCCGTCGCACCTCGAGATCGTCAGCCCAGTGGTGATCGGTTCCGTACGCGCCCGTCTGGATCGTCTGGACGAGCCGAGCAGCAACAAGGTTCTGCCGATCACTATCCACGGCGACGCTGCGGTGACCGGCCAGGGCGTGGTTCAGGAAACCCTGAACATGTCCAAAGCCCGCGGTTACGAAGTGGGCGGGACCGTGCGCATCGTTATCAACAACCAGGTGGGCTTCACGACCTCTAACCCGCTGGATGCGCGTTCGACCCCGTACTGCACCGACATCGGTAAAATGGTGCAGGCGCCGATTTTCCACGTCAATGCCGACGATCCGGAAGCGGTCGCTTTCGTCACCCGTCTGGCGCTGGATTTCCGCAATACCTTCAAACGCGATGTCTTCATCGACCTGGTGTGCTACCGCCGTCACGGCCATAACGAAGCCGATGAGCCGAGCGCAACCCAGCCGCTGATGTATCAGAAGATCAAAAAGCACCCGACTCCGCGCAAAATCTATGCTGACAAGCTGGAGCAGGACAAGGTTGCGACCCTGGAAGATGCTACCGAGCAGGTTAACCTCTACCGCGATGCGCTGGATGCCGGCGAATGCGTGGTGAAGGAATGGCGTCCGATGAACATGCACTCCTTTACCTGGTCGCCGTACCTCAACCATGAGTGGGACGAGAGCTATCCGGATAAAGTGGAGCCGAAGCGTCTGCAGGAGCTGGCCAAACGCATCAGCACGGTGCCGGAAGGTATCGAAATGCAGTCCCGCGTGGCGAAAATTTACGCCGACCGCCAGGCGATGGCGGCAGGTGAGAAGCTGTTCGATTGGGGCGGCGCTGAAAACCTGGCCTACGCCACGCTGGTTGACGAAGGTATTCCGGTGCGTCTGTCCGGGGAAGACTCCGGTCGCGGCACCTTCTTCCACCGTCATGCGGTGATCCATAACCAGACCAATGGTTCAACCTACACCCCGCTGCAGCATGTCCATAACGGTCAGGGCCAGTTCCGCGTTTGGGACTCCGTGCTGTCTGAAGAAGCGGTGCTGGCGTTTGAATATGGTTACGCCACCGCAGAGCCGCGCACCCTGACCATCTGGGAAGCGCAGTTTGGCGACTTCGCCAACGGCGCGCAGGTGGTGATCGACCAGTTCATCTCCTCCGGTGAGCAGAAGTGGGGCCGGATGTGCGGCCTGGTGATGCTCCTGCCGCACGGCTACGAAGGCCAGGGCCCGGAGCACTCCTCCGCCCGTCTGGAGCGTTATCTGCAGCTGTGCGCTGAGCAGAATATGCAGGTATGCGTGCCGTCCACGCCGGCGCAGGTGTACCACATGCTGCGTCGTCAGGCGCTGCGCGGTATGCGTCGTCCGCTGGTGGTGATGTCGCCGAAGTCGCTGCTGCGTCATCCGCTGGCGGTCTCCAGCATGGATGAGCTGGCGAACGGCACTTTCCTGCCGGCCATCGGTGAAATCGATCAACTTGATCCGCAGGCTGTGAAGCGCGTGGTGCTGTGCTCTGGTAAGGTTTACTACGACCTGCTGGAACAGCGCCGTAAAAACGAGCAAAAAGATGTCGCTATCGTTCGTATCGAGCAGCTCTATCCGTTCCCGCATCAGGCGGTGCAGGATGCGCTGAAAGCGTATGCGCACGTACATGATTTTGTCTGGTGCCAGGAAGAGCCGCTCAACCAGGGCGCATGGTACTGCAGCCAGCATCACTTCCGTGAAGTGATTCCGTTTGGGGCCTCTCTGCGTTATGCAGGCCGCCCGGCCTCCGCCTCTCCGGCGGTAGGGTATATGTCCGTTCACCAGAAACAGCAACAAGATCTGGTCAATGACGCGCTGAACGTCGATTAATTAAAGGATACACAATGAGTAGCGTAGATATTCTGGTTCCCGACCTGCCTGAGTCCGTAGCTGACGCAACCGTCGCCACCTGGCACAAAAAACCGGGCGACGCGGTCGTCCGTGACGAAGTCCTGGTCGAAATCGAAACTGACAAAGTGGTACTGGAAGTACCGGCATCAGCGGACGGCATTCTGGATGCAGTGCTGGAAGACGAGGGCGCTACCGTCCTGTCTCGCCAGATCCTTGGCCGCCTGCGCGAAGGTAACAGCGCAGGTAAAGAAAGCAGCGAAAAAGCCGATGCGAAAGCGTCCACGCCGGCGCAGCGTCAGCAGGCCTCTCTGGAAGAGCAGAACAACGATGCGCTGAGCCCGGCGATCCGTCGTCTGCTGGCTGAACACAACCTCGACGCGGCGGCCATCAAAGGCACCGGCGTCGGCGGCCGCCTGACCCGCGAAGATGTCGAGAAACATCTGGCGAAAGCCCCGGCGGCGGCAGAAGCCAAAGCGCCAGCCGCTGCCCCGGCAGCCGCGCCGGCGCCGCAGCTGGGCCACCGCTCTGAAAAACGCGTCCCGATGACCCGCCTGCGTAAACGTGTGGCCGAGCGTCTGCTGGAAGCGAAAAACTCCACCGCCATGCTGACCACATTCAACGAAGTCAACATGAAGCCAATCATGGATCTGCGTAAGCAGTACGGCGACGCGTTCGAAAAACGTCACGGCATCCGTCTGGGCTTTATGTCCTTCTACGTGAAAGCGGTCGTGGAAGCGCTGAAACGCTATCCGGAAGTGAACGCCTCTATCGATGGCGACGACGTGGTGTACCACAACTACTTCGATGTCAGCATGGCCGTATCCACACCACGCGGCCTGGTCACCCCGGTTCTGCGTGACGTTGACCTGCTGGGCATGGCGGATATCGAAAAGAATATTAAAGAGTTGGCGGTGAAAGGCCGTGACGGCAAGCTGACCGTAGACGACCTGACCGGCGGTAACTTCACCATTACCAACGGCGGCGTGTTCGGCTCCCTGATGTCCACGCCGATCATCAACCCACCGCAGAGCGCCATCCTGGGTATGCATGCCATTAAAGACCGTCCGATGGCGGTGAATGGCAAGGTAGAGATCCTGCCGATGATGTACCTGGCGCTCTCCTACGACCACCGTCTGATCGACGGACGTGAATCGGTAGGCTTCCTGGTGGCGATTAAAGAGCTGCTGGAAGATCCGACCCGTCTGCTGCTGGACGTGTAGTCAGCAAGCGTATTACCTACCGTAGGCCGGATAACACGCGTTAACGCTGTTATCAGGCCTACAGGTTTAAAGATAATTACACCCTGAAGGATGGACTGAACACATGAACTTACATGAATATCAGGCAAAACAACTTTTTGCCCGCTATGGCTTACCGGCGCCGGTGGGTTATGCCTGTACTACTCCGCGTGAAGCAGAAGAAGCCGCTTCAAAAATCGGCGCGGGTCCGTGGGTAGTGAAATGTCAGGTTCACGCTGGTGGCCGCGGCAAAGCGGGCGGTGTGAAAGTGGTGAAGAGCAAAGAAGAGATCCGCGCATTTGCCGAGCACTGGCTGGGCAAACGTCTGGTGACCTATCAAACAGATGCGAACGGCCAGCCGGTTAACCAGATCCTGGTTGAAGCGGCGACCGATATTGACAAAGAGCTGTACCTGGGCGCGGTCGTTGACCGTAGCTCCCGTCGCGTAGTGTTCATGGCCTCTACCGAAGGCGGCGTGGAAATCGAAAAAGTGGCGGAAGAGACCCCGCACCTGATCCACAAGATCGCCATCGATCCGCTGGCGGGCCCGATGCCTTATCAAGGTCGTGAACTGGCGTTCAAACTGGGTCTGGAAGGTAAACAGGTTCAGCAGTTCACCAAGATCTTCATGGGTCTGGCGACCATTTTCCTGGAGCGCGACCTGGCGCTGATCGAAATCAACCCGCTGGTTATCACTAAGCAGGGCGACCTGATCTGCCTCGACGGCAAACTGGGCGCTGACGGCAACGCGCTGTTCCGCCAGCCGGATCTGCGCGAAATGCGCGACCAGTCGCAGGAAGATCCGCGTGAAGCGCAGGCGGCGCAGTGGGAACTGAACTACGTCGCGCTGGACGGCAACATCGGCTGCATGGTTAACGGCGCAGGCCTGGCGATGGGTACCATGGACATCGTTAAACTGCACGGCGGCGAACCGGCTAACTTCCTCGACGTGGGCGGCGGTGCGACCAAAGAGCGCGTCACCGAAGCGTTCAAAATCATCCTCTCTGATGACAATGTGAAAGCGGTGCTGGTGAACATCTTCGGCGGTATCGTGCGTTGCGACCTGATCGCTGATGGCATCATCGGTGCGGTAGCGGAAGTTGGGGTTAACGTTCCGGTCGTGGTTCGTCTGGAAGGTAACAACGCCGAACTGGGCGCGAAAAAACTGGCTGACAGCGGCCTGAATATTATTGCAGCGAAAAGTCTGACGGACGCAGCACAGCAGGTTGTTGCCGCAGTGGAGGGGAAATAATGTCAGTTTTAATTAATAAAGATACCAAGGTTATCTGCCAGGGCTTCACCGGTAGCCAGGGGACCTTCCACTCTGAACAAGCGATCGCTTACGGTACGCAAATGGTTGGCGGCGTGACGCCAGGCAAAGGCGGCACCACTCACCTGGGCCTGCCGGTGTTCAACACCGTGCGCGAAGCCGTTGAAGCGACCGGCGCCACCGCGACCGTGATCTACGTTCCGGCGCCGTTCTGCAAAGATTCCATTCTGGAAGCGATTGACGCGGGCATTAAGCTGATTATCACCATCACCGAAGGTATTCCGACGCTGGATATGCTGACCGTGAAAGTGAAACTGGACGAAGCGGGCGTGCGTATGATCGGCCCGAACTGCCCAGGCGTGATCACGCCGGGCGAATGCAAAATCGGCATCATGCCGGGTCACATTCACAAGCCGGGTAAAGTGGGCATCGTTTCCCGTTCCGGTACCCTGACCTATGAAGCAGTTAAGCAGACCACCGACTACGGCTTCGGTCAGTCTACCTGCGTCGGTATCGGCGGCGACCCGATCCCGGGCTCTAACTTCATCGATATCCTGAAGCTGTTCCAGGAAGACCCGCAGACCGAAGCGATTGTGATGATCGGTGAGATCGGCGGTAGCGCGGAAGAAGAAGCGGCTGCCTACATCAAAGAGCACGTGACCAAGCCGGTTGTCGGTTACATCGCGGGCGTGACCGCGCCGAAGGGCAAGCGTATGGGCCATGCTGGCGCCATCATCGCTGGCGGTAAAGGTACTGCCGATGAGAAATTCGCAGCCCTGGAAGCAGCCGGTGTGAAAACCGTTCGCAGCCTGGCCGATATCGGCGAAGCGCTGAAAGCTATCATCAAGTAAACCCTCTCTGCTTTTCCGCAAGCAGAAATCTGTCCGATTTCGACATGGTTGGCCACCGTCAGGTGGCCTTTTTTTGGCCGTTGTCCGCTTCTTCCGAAAGCCGCTGCGTCAGCAAACCCTGCGTTTGGCAAAAACCTTATCTATCATATTGATTTTATGAATTATTTCATAAATATTATCGACGCGCGGTTGTCGGAAATGAAAATTTGCCCTGGTCGTACCGCAGGGTAACGAAACAGACAGTAAAAAAAAGAGTGGGGGAGGGGAGAAGAAAGCAGGAAAAAATACTGTGAGCGGTCTAGCATTAATCGGATCGGCTCTTTTTTTTATTTTTTTCCTGTGGCGTTAAATAATATTACCTATGATTCTCATCTTTCCCTTTTTAGTAACCAATCAAGGCATACTTTAAACACAGTATTAACATTGGGTTTACCAATATTCTTTATTGAGCTACATAATTAACACGTAGAGTAAAAATTGATTTATATCAATACTTAATGCTTGGAAAAATCCTTCAAAAAACGTTAAATTGTCTCAAGTCAAATTGGCCTAAACCGGCCATCTTCGCTATATATTGATCACCGTCGAAAAATGTAAAACTGGAACAATAAAAACATATTTATTGTAAGGTTATTGCGGCGTAATATATTGGGGAATCAATTGGGTTTTTCGTTAACGTATTTGTAACCTTGTCCTGGCGTGGTTTCACTTTCGGTTGAAACCCGCTCCGGGCGGGCGACAAATAAAAATTTGTATTGGGGCATGCGTATGAGCCAGAGCTTCTCGGTTCATTTTCGGAGTCTTCATGCGATGAGCAAGGAGTCATGATGTTAGATATAGTCGAACTGTCGCGCTTACAGTTTGCCTTGACCGCGATGTACCACTTCCTGTTTGTGCCACTGACGCTCGGTATGGCGTTCCTGCTGGCCATCATGGAAACGGTCTACGTCCTTTCCGGCAAACAGATTTATAAAGATATGACCAAATTCTGGGGCAAGTTGTTTGGTATCAACTTCGCGCTGGGTGTGGCGACCGGTCTGACCATGGAGTTCCAGTTCGGGACTAACTGGTCGTATTACTCACACTACGTGGGCGATATCTTCGGCGCGCCGCTGGCCATTGAAGGTCTGATGGCCTTCTTCCTCGAATCCACCTTTGTAGGTCTGTTCTTCTTCGGTTGGGATCGTCTGGGTAAAGTTCAGCATATGGCCGTCACCTGGCTGGTCGCTCTGGGCTCCAACCTCTCCGCGCTGTGGATCCTCGTCGCTAACGGCTGGATGCAGAACCCTATCGCATCGGACTTCAACTTTGAAACCATGCGTATGGAGATGGTCAGCTTCTCCGAACTGGTGCTCAACCCGGTTGCTCAGGTGAAATTCGTTCACACTGTGGCGTCTGGCTATGTCACCGGTGCGATGTTTATCCTGGCTATCAGCTCCTGGTACATGCTGAAAGGTCGTGACTTTGCCTTTGCTAAGCGCTCCTTCGCCATCGCAGCCAGCTTCGGTATGGCGGCGATCCTCTCCGTTATTGTGCTGGGTGACGAATCCGGTTACGAAATGGGTGACGTGCAGAAAACCAAACTGGCGGCTATCGAAGCAGAGTGGGAAACCCAGCCTGCGCCGGCGGCCTTTACCCTGTTTGGTATTCCCGATCAGAATGCGCAAACCAACCACTTCGCCATCCAGATCCCCTACGCGCTGGGCATCATTGCCACCCGCTCGGTGGATAAGCCGGTTATCGGACTGAAGGATCTGATGGTTCAGCACGAAGAGCGTATCCGTAACGGCATGAAAGCCTACGCGCTGCTGGAGCAACTGCGCGCCGGTTCCACCGACCAGGCCGTTCGCGACCAGTTCAATAACGTGAAGAAAGATCTCGGCTATGGTCTGCTGCTGAAACGCTATACCCCGAACGTCGCTGACGCCACGGAAGAGCAGATCGCCAAAGCCACCAAAGACTCTATTCCAAGCGTCGCACCGCTGTACTTCGCCTTCCGTATCATGGTGGCGTGCGGCATTCTGATGCTGTTGATTATCGGCGCCTCCTTCTGGAGCGTAATTCGTAACCGTATCGGCGAGAAAAAATGGCTGCTGCGCGCCGCGTTCTATGGCCTGCCGCTGCCGTGGATTGCCGTGGAGTCGGGCTGGTTTGTTGCCGAATACGGCCGTCAGCCGTGGGCGATTGGTGAAGTCCTGCCGACGGCGGTGGCCAACTCGTCGCTGACCGCGGGCGATCTGATCTTCTCTATGTTGCTGATCTGCGGTCTGTACACGCTGTTCCTGGTGGCTGAACTGTTCCTGATGTTCAAGTTTGCCCGCAAAGGACCTAGCAGCCTGAAAACCGGCCGCTATCACTTTGAACAGTCCTCTGCGGCTATTCAGTCGGCACGCTAAGACAGGAGTCGTCAAATGATCGATTATGAAGTATTGCGTTTTATCTGGTGGCTGCTGATTGGCATCCTGCTGATTGGCTTCGCCGTCGCCGACGGGTTCGACATGGGGGTGGGCATGCTCACCCGCTTCCTCGGCCGTAACGACACCGAGCGTCGGATTATGATCAACGCCATCGCCCCGCACTGGGACGGTAACCAGGTGTGGCTGATCACCGCCGGCGGCGCGCTGTTCGCTGCCTGGCCGATGGTCTACGCCGCGGCGTTCTCCGGTTTCTATGTGGCGATGATTCTGGTGCTGGCCTCGTTGTTCTTCCGTCCGGTCGGTTTCGACTACCGTTCCAAGATCGAGGACACCCGCTGGCGCAACATGTGGGACTGGGGCATCTTCATCGGCAGCTTCGTGCCGCCGCTGGTGATTGGCGTGGCCTTCGGCAACCTGCTGCAGGGCGTGCCGTTCCATGTCGACGAATACCTGCGTCTGTTCTATACCGGTAACTTCTTCCAGCTGCTGAACCCGTTTGGTCTGCTGGCCGGTATCGTCAGCGTGGCGATGATCCTGACCCAGGGCGCGACCTACCTGCAGATGCGTACCGTAGGCGAACTGCATCTGCGCACCCGCACCGTCTCCACGGTGGCGGCGCTGGTGACGCTGGTCTGCTTCGCGCTGGCGGGCGTGTGGGTCTACTACGGCATCGACGGCTATGTGGTGAAATCGGTGATTGACCATACCGGCCCGTCTAACCCGCTGACCAAAGAAGTGGTGCGTGAAGCGGGCGCGTGGATGGTGAACTTTAACAATATGCCAGCGCTGTGGGCGATCCCTGCCCTGGGCGTGGTGCTGCCGCTGCTGACCGTCGTTTCGACCAAAGCGGATAAAGGCGCCTGGGCATTCCTGTTCTCCTCGCTGACCCTGGCCTGCATCATTCTGACTGCCGGTATCGCGATGTTCCCGTTCATCATGCCGTCCAGCACCATGCTGAACGCCAGCCTGACGATGTGGGACGCGACCTCCAGCCAGCGGACGCTGAACCTGATGACCTACGTGGCGATTGTCTTCGTGCCGATCATTCTGGGCTACACCAGCTGGTGTTACTGGAAGATGTTTGGCCGCATCACCCGTGAAGACATCGAAAAGAACACCCACTCGCTGTACTAAGGTAAGGAGCTATATATGTGGTACTTCGCATGGATTTTGGGAACGCTTCTTGCCTGTGCCTTTGGGGTGATTACCGCGCTGGCGCTTGAGCACGTGGAAGCCACCAAAGCAGGTAAAGAAGAACACTGATGAGTATTATCGTGATGCGATATACGAAATCATTCGGGTTGCATCGAGGCGGCAAGTCTGTGAATCCCCAGGAGCTTACACCAGTAAGTGACTGGGGTAAGCAGACGGAGCCAACAAAGAGGCGACGTGAATGATAAAGTATATGTATGCGATAATGGACAAGCGCCCGTTAAGGGCGCTTTCCTTGTTGATGGCGCTGCTGCTGGCAGGCTGCATTTTCTGGGATCCGTCGCGCTTTGCCGCGAAGACCAGCGAGCTGGAAATCTGGCACGGTTTCTTGCTGATGTGGGCGGTTTGCAGTGGCGTAATTCACGGCGTGGGCTTCCGCCCGCGTGCCGTTCACTGGCAGGGGATTTTTTGTCCGCTTATCGCTGATATCGTGCTCGCTTTAGGTCTCTTCTTTTTCTTCTTTTGAATAAGAGATCTCTGTTAATGCTATGGGCTTGCATAAGCCCATAAAAATTTACGCCCCGTTTACTTTCCCCCATTCCAAACCATCTTTCCCGCGCGTATAGTAGCGAAGTTTGAAAGCTCTAACCTTTTTTTGCATTACCGGGATGTAAAGTGAATACAACGCTGTTTCGATGGCCGGTTCGGGTCTACTACGAAGATACCGACGCCGGTGGTGTGGTTTACCACGCCAGTTACGTCGCTTTTTATGAAAGAGCACGCACAGAGATGCTGCGCCACCATCACTTTAGTCAACAGGTTCTGTTGGCTGAACGCGTTGCCTTCGTGGTTCGCAAAATGACGCTGGAGTATTTTGCCCCCGCCAGACTCGACGACATGCTCGAAGTCCAGACGGAAATTACCTCGATGCGCGGCACCTCTTTGGTTTTCACGCAGCGAATCGTCAACGCCGAGAATACAGTGTTAAACGAAGCTGAGGTTCTCATTGTGTGCGTTGATCCACTCTTAATGAAGCCACGTGCGCTTCCCAAGTCTATTGTCGCGGAGTTTAAGCAGTGACTGACATGAATATCCTTGATTTGTTCCTGAAGGCGAGCCTTCTGGTTAAACTTATCATGTTGATTTTGATTGGTTTTTCTATCGCTTCCTGGGCTATCATTATTCAGAGAACGCGTATCCTTAACTCGGCCGCGCGCGAAGCTGAAGCGTTCGAGGACAAATTCTGGTCCGGGATTGAACTGTCCCGTTTGTATCAGGAAAGCCAGGGGCGTCGCGATAATCTGACCGGTTCGGAGCAGATCTTCTACAGCGGCTTCAAAGAGTTTGCGCGCTTGCATCGGGCCAACAGCCATGCGCCGGAGGCGATCGTCGAAGGGGCATCGCGCGCGATGCGTATTTCGATGAACCGCGAGCTGGAAACGCTGGAGACCCATATTCCGTTCCTCGGCACCGTAGGCTCCATCAGCCCGTATATCGGTCTGTTCGGTACCGTCTGGGGGATCATGCACGCCTTTATCGCTCTTGGCGCGGTGAAGCAGGCCACCCTGCAGATGGTGGCGCCGGGTATCGCCGAAGCGCTGATCGCCACTGCGATCGGTCTGTTCGCTGCTATCCCGGCGGTCATGGCGTATAACCGCCTGAACCAGCGGGTGAACAAGCTTGAACTGAATTACGACAACTTTATGGAAGAGTTCACCGCCATTCTGCACCGTCAGGCTTTTACCACCAGCGAAAGCAATAAGGGGTAAGCCATGGCCAGAGCACGTGGACGCGGACGTCGCGAACTGAAGTCCGAGATCAACATCGTTCCGCTGCTGGATGTCCTGCTGGTGCTGTTGCTGATCTTTATGGCAACGGCGCCGATCATTACGCAGAGCGTGGAAGTCGATCTGCCGGACGCCACGGAATCGCAAGCGGTGAAAAGCAATGACGATCCGCCGGTGATTGTGGAAGTCTCCGGGGTAGGGCAGTACAGCGTGAAAGTGGGGCAGGAGACGCTGTCCCAGCTGCCGCCGGAGCAGGTGATTGCCGAAGCGAAGCGTCGTCTTGAAGCCAATGAGAAAACGGTATTCCTGATCGGCGGTGCGAAAGACGTCCCTTACGATGAAATTATTAAAGCGCTGAACCTGTTGCATAGTGCAGGGGTTAAATCGGTCGGCTTGATGACCAAACCTATTTAATCGCTTCAGGTAGGTGCGTCCGCGCGGCGTTCGGCGGCGAGTATCGCTCGCCGTCGGTGCGCATCGCGGGTACAGGCGAACAGTTTTTGGGAACCGATAGTGTCAAAGGCAACCGAACAAAACGACAAGCTTAAACGAGCGATCATCATTTCAGTCGCGCTGCACATCATACTGATCGCGCTGCTGATCTGGAGTTCGTTTGACGAGCATCTGGATGCCTCTGCCGGCGGCGGCGGGGGATCGTCGATTGATGCCGTCATGGTCGATCCGGGGGCGGTGGTAAATAACTATAACCGTCAGCAACAGCAGCAGGCCAGCGCACGTCGCGCCGCTGAACAGCGCGAAAAACAGGCGCAGCAGCAGGCGGAAGAGTTACGTGAGAAGCAGGCGGCGGAACAGGAACGGCTGAAACAGCTCGAACAGGAGCGGCTGCAGGCGCAGGAAGCGGCGAAAGAAGCGAAGGAACAACAGAAGCAGGCTGAGGAAGCCGCAGCCAAGGCTGCCGCGGCGGCGAAAGCCAAAGCGGATGCGCAGGCTAAAGAAGCGCAGGAAGCAGCGGCCAAAGCGGCCGCCGAGGCGAAAGCGAAGGCGGATGCCCAGGCGAAAGCGGCTGAACTGGCGGCAGCGAAAGCGGCGGCTGACGCGAAGAAACAGGCCGAAGCCGCCGCCGCGAAAGCAGCGGCCGATGCGAAGAAACAGGCGGAAGCCGAAGCGGCGAAAGCCGCAGCAGAGGCGCAGAAGAAAGCAGAAGCGGCAGCGGCGAAGAAAGCGCAACAGGAAGCGGAGAAGAAGGCCCAGCAGGAAGCGGCTAAGCAGGCAGCGGCTGAAAAAGCGGCTGCAGAAAAAGCCGCCGAAAAAGCAGCTGAGAAAGCGGCCGCGCAAAAAGCGGCCGCGGAGAAGGCCGCTGCCGAGAAAGCCGCCGCAGCTGAAAAAGCAGCGGCAGCCAAAGCGGCAGCTGCTGAGAAGGCGGCGGCTGATAAAGCGGCCAAAGCGGCAGCAGCAAAAGCCGCGGCAGCGAAGAAAGCGGCTGCAGCGAAAGAAGCGGATGGCGTTGACGAACTGCTCGGCGATCTGAGTTCAGGTAAGAATGCGCCGAAAGGTAGCACCAGCGGTAGCACAGGTGGCTCTTCACCTGCTAAAGGAAGTAAACCGGGGCAGGGCGGTGCATCTCAGGCGGAGATTGCCAGCTATATTTCGCAGGTGCAGGCCGCGATTAAAGGACATCTCTATGACTGGGATACGTACAAGGGTAAAGTATGTACGTTGCGCGTAAACCTGGCTCAGGATGGAACGTTGTTGAGTGTGAAATCGGAAGGCGGCGATCCGGCTTTCTGCCAGCAAATGCTGGCGGCTACCAGTCGGATGAGCAAATTCCCTAAACCGCCGTCGCAGGCTGTTTATGAAACGTTCAAAAATGCGCCACTGGACTTCAAACCTTAAGCGCTTTTTCCCCCGCGTCAGCGGGGGGAAAGAAAATAGGGCGTTCATGGGTTTTGGTAGTTTTGTGTATTTGAGTTTGTTAACATTCTGCTAAATTATCGTGGGCTTTCCGCCCGGATAAGGGAGATATGATGAAGCAGGCATTACGAGTAGCATTTGGTTTTTTAATGCTGTGGGCGGCGGTGCTGCACGCAGAAGTACGTATCGAGATCACCCAGGGGGTGGACTCGGCGCGCCCCATCGGCGTGGTACCGTTCCAGTGGGCCGGGCAGGGCGCTGCGCCGGAAGATGTTGGCGGTATCGTGGCGGCTGACCTGCGCAACAGCGGTAAATTCAACCCGCTGGATCGCTCGCGTCTGCCGCAGCAGCCGACCAGTGCCCAGGAAGTGCAGCCTGCTGCCTGGTCTGCGCTGGGTATTGACGCCGTGGTCGTCGGCCAGGTGACGTCAAACCCGGATGGTTCTTACCAGGTAGCGTATCAGCTGGTGGATACCGGCGGTGCGCCGGGCACAACGCTGGCGCAAGGCTCTTTCAAAGTCACTAAACAGTACCTGCGCTATGCCGCGCACACTGCCAGCGACGCGGTATTTGAAAAGCTGACCGGTATTAAAGGCGCCTTCCGGACTCGTATCGCCTACGTGGTGCAGACCAATGGCGGTCAGTTCCCGTATGAGCTGCGCGTTTCCGATTATGATGGCTACAACCAGTTTGTGGTTCACCGCTCCTCCCAGCCGCTGATGTCCCCGGCCTGGTCTCCGGACGGTTCAAAACTGGCTTACGTCACCTTCGAAAGCGGTCGCTCTGCGCTGGTGGTGCAGACCCTGGCGAACGGCGCTGTGCGTCAGATTGCCTCCTTCCCGCAGCACAACGGCGCGCCGGCGTTCTCGCCGGATGGTTCTAAACTGGCCTTCGCGCTGTCGAAAACCGGTAGCCTGAACCTGTACGTGATGGATCTGGGCTCGGGTCAGATTCGTCAGGTGACCAACGGTCGCAGCAACAACACCGAACCAAGCTGGTTCCCGGACAGCCAGAACCTGGCCTTCACCTCTGACCAGGCCGGTCGTCCGCAGGTGTATAAAGTCAATATTAATGGCGGCACGCCGCAGCGTATCACCTGGGAAGGTTCGCAGAACCAGGACGCTGACGTGAGCGCGGATGGTAAAACGATGGTAATGGTCAGCTCGGCCGGCGGCCAGCAGCACATTGCCAAACAAGATCTGGAAGCGGGTGGTGTACAGGTTCTGTCATCAACGTTTTTAGACGAAACGCCAAGTCTGGCACCTAACGGCACTATGGTAATCTACAGCTCTTCTCAGGGGATGGGATCCGTGCTGAATCTGGTTTCTACAGATGGGCGTTTCAAAGCGCGTCTTCCGGCAACTGATGGACAGGTAAAATCGCCTGCCTGGTCGCCGTATCTGTGATAATAAATAATTGATTATTAAAGGAATCAAAGAAATGCAACTGAACAAAGTGCTGAAAGGGCTGATGATCGCTCTGCCGGTTATGGCAATCGCGGCATGTTCTTCTAACAAGAACGCCAGCAACGACCAGAGCGGTGAAGGCATGCTGGGTGCCGGCACTGGTATGGACGCTAACGGTAACGGCGGCAACATGTCTTCTGAAGAGCAAGCTCGTCTGCAGATGCAGCAGCTGCAGCAGAACAACATCGTTTACTTCGATCTGGACAAGTACGATATCCGTTCTGACTTCGCTGCAATGCTGGACGCGCACGCTAACTTCCTGCGCAGCAACCCGTCCTACAAAGTGACTGTAGAAGGTCACGCGGATGAGCGCGGTACCCCGGAATACAACATCGCGCTGGGTGAGCGTCGTGCTAACGCCGTTAAGATGTATCTGCAGGGCAAAGGTGTTTCTGCCGATCAGATCTCCATCGTTTCTTACGGTAAAGAAAAACCAGCAGTACTGGGTCATGACGAAGCGGCATATGCCAAAAACCGTCGCGCCGTACTGGTTTACTAAGAGAATTGCATGAGCAGTAACTTCAGACATCATTTATTGAGTCTGTCGTTACTGGTTGGCATAGCGGCCCCCTGGGCCGCTTTTGCTCAGGCGCCAATCAGTAGTGTCGGCTCAGGCTCGGTCGAAGACCGTGTCACTCAACTCGAGCGTATTTCCAATGCTCACAGCCAGCTTTTAACCCAACTCCAGCAACAACTCTCTGATAACCAGACTGACATTGATTCTCTCCGTGGTCAGATCCAGGAGAACCAGTATCAGCTGAATCAGATCGTTGAGCGTCAGAAGCAGATTCTGCTGCAGATTGACGGGCTGACGAGCGGAGGTGGCGCAGCGGCGGCGGGCGCCCAGGCATCGTCGTCTTCCGGCGATCAGAGCGCGGCTACCGCCAGCGCAGCGCCAGCGGCCACGTCAGGCGCTCCGGCGATGACCGGCGATGCGAACACCGATTACAATGCGGCTATTGCCCTGGTGAAGGATGCTTCACGCCAGGATGACGCCATGGCGGCGTTTCAGAACTTCGTTAAAAAGTACCCGGATTCAACTTATCAGCCGAACGCCAACTATTGGCTCGGACAGTTGAACTACAATAAGGGGAAAAAAGACGATGCGGCGTTTTACTTCGCCTCGGTGGTGAAGAACTACCCGAAATCGCCAAAAGCGCCGGACGCCATGTTTAAGGTCGGCGTGATCATGCAGGACAAAGGTGATACCGCGAAAGCGAAAGCGGTTTACCAGCAGGTGATCAGCAAATTCCCCGGCACCGACGGTGCGAAACAAGCGCAAAAACGACTTAATGCTCTTGGTTGATTACGGCATGACCAGAAATCGCGTTATTTCTGGTCTTGTCGCCTGAATCGCCAGCAGTTAAGTGATCTTTATCGAAATTTTAGTTGCGCTGAATTCTGAAATCAGTAATATATGCCGCCGTTGCCAAGGGATATCAAACAAGCCCAAAGCGACGCCAGAGTGGGTCGTTAGCTCAGTTGGTAGAGCAGTTGACTTTTAATCAATTGGTCGCAGGTTCGAATCCTGCACGACCCACCAA
>NZ_JASCAR010000045.1:0-64595 GCF_029967715.1 Klebsiella sp. V115_8 | reverse complement strand
TGGCCGCCCCCTGTGCGCTCCCTGCGCCGTAAGAGACATAACGCAGAAAATTAACCGGGAGCGCAATCTGCCCGGAATTGACATAACGCAGGCGATTAGCCGGGAGCGCAAACTACGCTGAAGCCACAGATAACATAAAAAACCACACGGCAGCCCTTCCCCTCACCCTGGCCCTCTCCCGGAGGGAAAGGGAACCGTCCGGCGGTCGCTTCCGCTACCCTCCCCTACTTCGCCAGGCTGGCAAAGCGGGCGAAGACCGCATCAAAAATCCCCAGCCCCTGCGCCACCTGCTCAGCAGTAATGGTGCACGGCGGTACCACATGAATGCGGTTCTCCACCACAAAGGCCAGCAGCCCGGCTTCGGTCAGGGCCCCTTTGATCGCGGCCATGTCGGCGGCGGTCAACGGCGTTTTTTGTTCACGGCAGCTCACCAGCTCCAGTGCCTGGAACAGGCCGCGACCGCGCACCTCGCCGATAATGGCGTGCTTCTCCGCCAGCGCCTCGAGACCGGGGCGCAGCACCTCGTTGCCGATATAGGCCGCGTTCTCAACCACCTTCTCCTCTTTCATCGCGTCGATGGTGGCGACAATCGCCGCCATCGCCAGCGGATGGCCGGAGTAGGTCAGCCCCCCGGCAAAGAAGTGATCGTCAAAATAGCGGGCAATCGGCTCGCTAATCAGCACCCCGCCCGCCGGCACGTAGCCGGCGTTAACCCCCTTGGCAAAGGTCACCAGATCCGGCACCACGCCATCCTGTTCGAAGGCGAACCAGCTGCCGGTACGACCAAAGCCGGCCATCACCTCATCGAGGATCAGCACGATGCCAAACTCGTCGGCCAGCGCGCGCACGCCCTGCATATAGCCTGCCGGCGGCACGAGGATCCCGGCGGTGCCGGGGATAGACTCCAGCAGGATCGCCGCGATAGCCGTCGGCCCCTCGCATTCAATGATCCGCCGCAGATGGGCCAGCGCACGCTGGCACTCCTCCTCCTCGGTCGCAGCGTTGAACTCGCTGCGGTAAAGGTAAGGATTGAAGAAGTGCACATGGCCGCGGGAAAACTCATTCGGCACCCGGCGCCAGTCGCCGGTGGCGGCGATCGCGCTGCCGGTGTTGCCATGGTAGGAGCGATAGGCCGACAGCACCTTGTCGCGTCCGGTATACAGCCGCGCCATGCGAATCGCGTTCTCATTGGCATCCGCCCCGGCGTTGGTGAAAAACACCTTGCTGAAGCCCGCCGGCGCCAGGTCGACGATGCGCTTCGCCGCTTCGCCGCGGGCAAGGTTGGCGGTAGCGGGCGCAATGGTGACCAGGGTCTCCAGCTGCGCCTTCATGGCCGCCAGCACCCGGGGATGTTGATAGCCAATGTTGACGTTCACCAGCTGGCTGCTGAAGTCGAGCCAGGTGTTCCCCTCATAATCCCATAGCTCGCAGCCTTGCGCCCCGGCGATGACCAGCGGGTTGAGATTGCCCTGCATCGACCATGAATGAAACACATAGGCGCGATCCAATTGCCGAACTTCGTCATTGCTTACCGCGACCTCGTTGTGAATTGCCAGCTTCATACCCTGCCCTCTCTCATGTCGTAGTGGTTGACTTCATCATTGGCCGCGGCCGCGCAAATCGGATAGAGCCAGTGTGCGCAAAACGATGTGACACGGTGTCACATCCCCGCCCGTCGTCTGGCCCTGTGCCTTGCCGTCCGGCGTTTTTATAGTGAAGGGACAACCGCACAGGAGAATGAGATGGCAACGAGCAACGTAGTGTTTATCACCGGGGCAACCTCGGGTTTTGGCGAAGCGGCAGCGCAGGTGTTTGCCGATGCGGGCTGGTCGCTGGTGTTGAGCGGGCGCCGCTATCCGCGACTGAAGGCCTTGCAGGACAGACTCGCCGCCCAGGTGCCGGTGCATATTATTGAGCTTGACGTTCGCGACAGCGAGGCGGTGGCTGCGGCGGTGGCGTCGCTACCCGCCGATTTCGCCGATATCACCACCCTGATCAACAACGCCGGGCTGGCGCTGTCGCCGCTGCCGGCGCAGGAGGTGGCCCTGGAGGACTGGAAAACGATGATCGACACCAACGTCACCGGTCTGGTGACGATGACCCACGCTCTGCTGCCGACGCTGATCCGCCATGGCGCCGGGGCGAGCATTATCAATATCGGCTCGATCGCCGGGCAGTGGCCCTATCCCGGCAGCCATGTCTATGGCGCCAGCAAGGCCTTTGTAAAACAGTTCAGCTATAATCTGCGCTGCGATCTGCTTGGCACCGGCGTGCGGGTCACCGATCTGGCGCCGGGGATTGCCGAGACCGAATTTACCCTGGTGCGCACTAAGGGCGACCAGGCGGCATCGGATAAGCTCTATCGCGGCACCACGCCGCTGAGCGCGCGCGATATCGCCGAGCAGATGTTTTATATCGCCACGCTGCCGGCGCATATGAACATTAACCGGGTGGAGGTGATGCCGGTGCGCCAGGCGTGGCAGCCGTTCGCCATCGACCGGGATTAAGCGAAACCCGACGCTCCCCCTGCCGGCGCTGCCGGCAGGGGGCACAGGCCGGTCTAGCGGCTGCTTTGCAGAAACTGCCTGACGCGTTCGGAGTCAGGTTGCGTGAAAAACTTCTCCGGCGGCGCCTTCTCAATCAGCAGCCCCTTCTCCAGAAACACCACCTCATTGGACACCTGGCGGGCAAAATCCATCTCGTGGGTCACCACCACCATGGTGTAGCCCTCGGCGGCAAGGGCTTTCATCACCCCTAACACCTCGTTCACCAGCTCCGGATCCAGCGCCGAGGTCGGTTCGTCAAAGAGGATAACTTCCGGCGACATCGCCAGCGAACGGGCGATCGCCACCCGCTGCTTCTGCCCGCCGGAGAGAGTGATCGGGTAGACATCGGCTTTGTGCGCCATGCCGACTTTCTCCAGCTGCTGCATGGCCATGGCCTGCGCCTCGTCTCGTTTCATGCCCTTAACGCGCAGCAGCGCCTCGCTGACGTTCTGCTGCACGGTCAGGTGCGGCCACAGGTTAAAACTCTGAAACACCATCCCCACCCGTTCGCGGATTTTTGCCAGCTGGCGGTGCGACATTGCCCGGCCGCGCTGCTCATCAATCCCCAGCCGCTGACCGCCGATATGAATTTCGCCGCGGTCCGGCTGTTCCAGCCAGTTCATACAGCGCAGCAGGGTGGATTTTCCCGACCCGGACGAGCCGAGAATACTCACCACGGTCCCCTTCTCCACCGTCAGGTTAATATCCCGCAGGACTTCCACATTATCGAACTGCTTGGAGACGTTTTTGACGCTTACGGCAATAGACTCAGGCATGGCTCATTCCTCTTTTGGCTCCCCAGGCGGTCAGGCGCTTAATCAGCAGCTCCAGCAGAATGCTGATCGCCCAGTAAAGCCCAATGGCGACGATAAAGGCGTTAAACGGAATAAAATAGGTCGCCTGGACGCTGTTGGCGGCGGCGGTGATCTCCTGAACGGTAATAATGCTCAGGAAAGCGGTGTCCTTCAGGCAGATAATCAGCTGATTGCCGATCAGCGGTAAGGCGGAAGAGACGATATTGGGTAAAATAATCCGCCGAAAAATGGCATAGCGAGAAAAGCCCTGAGCAATGGCGGCTTCAATATACCCGCCGGAAAATACCCGCCGCTGGCTGCGCAATATTTCAAAGAAATAGGCGCCATGATAAATAATCAGGGCCAGTAAACCGGCGGTCCACGGCTCCATGCTTATACCGAGCTGCGGCAGTCCGTAATACAGCAGATAGGCGAGGATCAAAAAAGGGATCGCGCGCATCAGGCTGACGAAACCAATGATAACCCGGTTAAGGACTTTCTTTTGATATTCGCTAAAATAACACAGCGCAATACCGATAATAAGGGCCGCGAGGGCGGCGGTAATAAACAGTTCGAGGGTCGCGAATAACCCGGCAATAAAGCTATCGCGTACCGACCAGATAACGCCCCACTGATTCATAATACCTCCCGTTGCTAGCGCGCCAGGCGCCTGGCTTTCCGTTCCGCGATCCCCTGCAGCTTCAATAAACAGCCGATGATCGCCACATACAGCAGGCCGGCGGCGAGGATCGGCGACAGCGGCTCGTAGGTGACCGAGGAGATACGGTTGGTCACCCGGGTGAGATCCACCACGCCGATCACGGCGATCGCCGGGCTACCTTTGATCAAAAACGACATCTCATTGACCAGCGCCGGCAGGCTCTCGATCCACATCTGCGGCAGCATGATGTAGCGGAAGTAGGTCCAGCGGCGCATTCCCACCGATTCCGCCGCCTCCCGCTGTTCGCGCGGAAAGGTGCGGAAGGCGTTGCGCCAGATCTCAGCGTTAAACGCCGAGGTGTTAAGCGTCAGCGCCACGATGGCGGCCACGTTCTTGTCGAGGTTGATGCCCATCGTGGGCAGGGAAAGGAACAGAAACAGCACCAGCGTCACCAGCGGCGTCGCGCGGGCCAGGCTGATATAGACCACCAGCAGCTGGTCGATAACCGGCAGGCGCAGCATCCGCACCAGGGCGATCAGCAGCCCCGCCACCACCCCGAAGGCGATAGCGATGGCCGAAATCCAGAGGGTCGTCCATGCGCCTTCGATTAATAACTGCCAGGAAATTGCATCCATGAGGCCCTCCTTCTCAGCAACAGGCGGCGGTCGCCCGCCGCGGAACATTACAGACCGGCAAGCTTATGAAACTGTTCCGGGCTGGTGATCGCCTCGGTGGGCAGGTTGTCATAGGTTTCGCCAAACCACTTTTTCTGCAGCTCGGCGAGCTTGCCGGTCTCCTTCATGTGGTTCATAAACTTGGTCATATAGGCCAGCAGCTGCGGCGAGTTTTTCGGGATCGGCCACGCCATATAGCCCGGTCCGGAGACGGCCAGCCCTTTGGCGAAGACCTTCGGTTTGGCTTTCGCCAGGTCGTTTACCGAGATCACCACGTTAATCACGTAATCCAGCCGCTTATTCGCCAGGTCGGCGTAGGCTTCCGGATAGGAGGGGTACTCCACCACCGGCCCCAGCTTGCCGCCGGTCTTCTCCAGCATCGCCTTCAGCTCCGGCAAACGCGCCAGCAGCGCGCTGCCCGCCTGCACGCCCACTTTTTTGCCGCTGAGATCGGCAATGGTGTTTAGCGAGGTATCGCCAGCGCGTTTGACGAAATAGTGCTGCGCGGAGGCCCACGGCGGGGTGAAATCAAAGACCTTCAGCCGCTCATCGGTAATAACCGCCCCGGTCAAGGCCATATCGTATTGTCCGGTGGAGACGGCCGCTAATAATCCGGTCCACGGTAATATGCTCTGGTCGACATGAAATTTGGCGTATTTACGTAACTCCTCAAGCATATCTTTGTTAAAGCCATCGGCCTGACCATTATTCATAAAGTTAAATGGCGCATAATCATCTTCCGTCGCCACTTTCAGGGTGCCGGATTTTTCTATTTCCGGCAGATCGGCCGCGACGGCGTGATAAGAAAAAGCAACCGTTAATACAGCGCTCAGACACATTGATGCCAATGATTTTTTCATTATTTCACCCCTGATGGATGGGCCAGACGGGTTCATTCCAGAACGCGAAAAGGTTTATGCAAAATAGAGGCCGGGAGGTTCCGGTCCGCGGCGGCTGAATGCGTTTTTAATGTGGGAGCGTTTTGCAATTCCGTATAGAGCCAGATGGGCCGCATCGCTGTGTCAGATGGCGGAAGGGTGGTATGGAATTTGCTGAGCTTATGGGGTGGTCGCGATGCGTTATTGCCAGAGGAGCCCCGTATGATCCGTCACCTGTTACACGTTGATTTTGAGCCTGGCCGCGGTTTGCAGGAGCAGGTGCGAGAGACGCTGGTGAATGCCATTCTCAGCGGGATCTTCGCCGCCGACACCCCGCTGCCCTCCTGCCGCCAGCTGGCCAGCCAGCTGCGCGTCTCGCGCAATACCACCGCCCTGGTGTTCGAAAGCCTGGTCAACGAGGGCTATCTGATAAGCCGCCCGCGAAGCGGTTACTACCTGCATCCCGACTATCACGACGCTTCGGCTCCCGCGGTCGAGAGTGCACCGCAGCGCGAAGCGGCTGCACCACGCTGGGGCGACCGGCTGCAGATGACCCCCAGCCAGCAGGAGTCGATCCTCAAACCGGCGGGCTGGATGCACTACCGCTACCCGTTTATCTACGGCCAGCCCGATACCCGACAGTTCCCGCTGGCCACCTGGCGCTCGGCGGCCAACTGGCTGCACGGCGGGGTGCGCGATCCGGCGTGGGTGGTCGACCATATTGACCAGGATGTGCCGATGCTCATCGAGCAGATCCGCACCCGGGTGCTGCCCAAGCGCGGCATTGTCGCCGCCCCGGACGAAATTCTCATCACCCTGGGCTCGCAAAACGCCCTCTACCTGCTGACACGGCTGCTGCTCTCTTCCACCACCCGCATTGGCGTCGAAAACCCCTGCTTTCGCGAAGCCATCAACACCTTTCTGCTCGCCGACGCCGAGGTAGCGCCGCACCCGGTGGATGAAGAGGGGATCGTGCTTAATGAGCGTCCCTGCGATTACTACTATGTCACCCCCGGCCACCAGGTGCCCACCGGAGTGGCGATGAGCAGCGCGCGCCGCCGCCAGCTGCTGGAGCATGCCGCCCGCCATGACGCGGTGATCATTGAAGATGATTATGACTCGGAGAGTAACTTTACCCAAAACCCGCTGCCGGCGCTGAAGGCCAGCGATCGCAGCGGCCGGGTGGTGTATGTCAGCAGCCTGTCAAAGGCGCTGTCGCCGGGGCTGCGGCTGGGGTTTATGGTCGCCGACCCGGACCTGATCGACGAGGCGCGCGCCCTGCGCCGGCTGGTCTATCGCCATCCGCCGACCAACATTCAGTACCAGATGGCCCACTTCCTCGCCCAGGGCCATTATGAAACCCATCTGCGGCGCTACCACTACGACTCCGCCCAGCGCTGGGAGCGCCTGCACGCCGCCCTGCAGCGCTACCTGCCGTCGTGCCGCGCGCTGGCGGGGAGCGAACACGCTAACGCCTTCTGGCTGCAGACCCCGGCGCAGATCAACACCCAGCAGCTTACCTGGCGCGCCGCCCACGCCGGCGTGCTGATTGAGCCCGGGGCGCGCCATTTTCTCAACGCCGCGCCGCCGGATAACTACTTTCGCATGGGATTCCACGCCATTAACCCCGACGCCATCGCCCGGGGGGTGGAAGTCCTGCGCGGCCAGCTGGAGCAGATGGGTTAGCGGGATTGCTCATACTCGACGGCATCGCGCACGTTGAGCAGCGCCGGGCGCAGGCTGTCGAAAGGCACCGAACCGAGCGCGATGCGCAGCGCCTGGGGGATCGTGGCGGAGACGCAGAACGGCTCGGCGGTCGACACCGAAATACGGTGTTCCATCAGCGCATTCGCCAGCCGGTCGGCGCGGCTCTCTTCGCCCAGCGGCAGCCAGACGAAGTACGAATCGGGATGACTCACGACGGGAAGCCCACAAAGCACCTCGCGGGCCACCTGCTGCCGCTGTCGCGCATCCTGTCGTTTCTGCGTTTCAAAGCGGGCCACCGTGCCATCTTCAATCCAGGCGCAGATCAGCGAGCTTATCAGCGTCGGCGTATTCCACGTCGTGGCCCGGATGGCGCGCTCAATCTCCGGCCGATAGCGCGGCGGAGAAATCACCACCCCCACGCGCAGTCCGGTGGCGATATTTTTCGAAAATCCGGTGACATACACCGTTCTTTCCGGCGCATAGCTGACCACCGGCGGCGGCGGACGGCTCACCAGCCGGGCGTAGGCGGCATCTTCGATAATCAGCAGATCGTGCTGGCGCGCGAGGTCGGCCAGCGCCTGCCGCTGCCCGGCGTTGAGCACCCAGCCCAGCGGATTGTGCAGCGTCGGCATGGTATACACCGCCCGCACCCGCCGCTGCTGGCACAGCGTGTGAAGCGCCTGCAGGTCCGGCCCTTCGGCCCGACAGGGGATCGCCGCCAGCTCCAGATGATAGAGCGCCGCCAGCACCTTGAAGCCCGAATAGGTCAGCGCATCCACCGCCACCACATCCCCCGGACGTAACAGCCCCATAACGGTCACCGCCAGCCCGTGCTGCGCGCCGTTGACGATCAGGACATTTTCCGCGTCCGGCGCAAAGTGCCGGCAGGTCAAATGGCGGGCGATAATTTCCCGCTCGGCGAGCCGCCCGGCGTGAGGCTGATAGCGCAGATGCGAGTCAATATCGCCCGCCATCGCCAGCTGCCTGAGCGCCTCGCGCAGCGCATCGCCCTGCGCCGGCAGCGAAGGGTAGTTGAAGTTAAGATCCACGACGTCGGCGGCCACCACCTGCTGGTCGACCCCATGCCCCGGCGGCAGCGAGAGGTCCCGCACGAAGGTGCCGCGCCCGGTTTCGCCACTGACCAGCCCCATCTCCTCCAGTTCACGGTAGACGCGCGTGGCGGTGGCCAGCGAGAGGCGTTCCTCGGCGGCCAGGGTACGGTGCGTCGGCAGACGGGTGCCGGCGGGCAGCTGCCCGCTGCGGATCGCCTGCGCGTATCGGTCGACAACGGCTTTGTATCGGGCTTTCATCGTGAAATGTATCTATGACAATAATTTGATTGTATCAGATTGGCCACATTACCATCGCCGCTGACGATGCTCAAGCGGGCGCAGCCCAATCAGATAACGCGAGGTTAACGTGGTAGATTCAACACTGGATAAATCGGCGCCCGGCCCCTGGTCCGGATGGCTTCATGGTTTACTGGGGGTGATCATTTTCAGCGGTTCGCTGCCCGCGACGCGGCTGGCGGTGCTGGATATGGATCCGTTGTTATTGACCTTTCTGCGCGCCTCCATCGCAGGGCTGCTTGCCGTCGCCCTGCTGGTCGGCTTTCGTCAGAAACGCCCGCGCCTGGCGCAGCTTGTGCCCCTGATCATCGTCTCATCCGGGGTGGTGATCGGCTTTCCCCTGCTCACGGCGCTGGCACTGCAGCGCATCACTTCGGCGCATTCGATTGTGTTCATTGGCCTGCTGCCGCTGATGACCGCCCTCTTCGGCGTACTGCGCGGCGGCGAACGTCCGCGGCGGGCTTTCTGGATCTTTTCGCTGCTGGGCAGCCTGCTGGTGATGGGATTCGCCCTGACGCAAAGTGCGGCGGCGTCGCTCAGCGGCGATCTGCTGATGCTGGCGGCGGTGATCGCCTGCGGCCTCGGCTATGCGGAAGGGGCAAAGCTGACCCGGGAGCTCGGCGGCTGGCAGGTGATTTGCTGGGCGCTGGTGATAGCCCTGCCGTTGATGCTCCCCGCCTCGCTGATGGTTCAGCCCGCCTCCTGGCGCGCCATATCGACCTCCTCCTGGGCCGCGCTGGGCTATGTGTCGCTCTTCAGCATGCTGATTGGTTTTATCTTCTGGTACAAAGGGCTGGCCGCGGGCGGGATCGCCGCCGTCGGCCAGCTCCAGCTATTGCAGCCGTTCTTTGGGCTTGGCCTGTCGGCGGCGCTGTTGCACGAAACCGTCAGCCCCTTGATGCTGGCGGTCACCCTCGGGGTGGTGCTGAGCGTGGTGGGCTCGCGCAAATTTGGCCGCCAGCGGGTTGGCGCAGGGAGCGGGAGCCGCGCTTGACCTGACGCGTCGCCCCGCCGGGGAGGATGAGCGCCTACACCGGCCGCGCGTACTGGAGCATCACCTGCAGCAGCACGTTGGCCCCGGCGGCGACGTGCTCCGGCGAGGCATACTCCATTTCGTTATGGCTGATCCCGTCCTTGCAGGGGATAAAAATCATCCCGGTCGGCGCCAGGTAGCTCATATACACGGCGTCATGCCCGGCGCCGGAGACAATCGGTCGCGCCGGGTAGCCCAGCCGCTGCGCGGCATCGGCAATGGCCTGCTGGCATTCGCTATCGAACGGCGCCGCCGGATAGTGACTCACCTGCTTCAGGGCCACCTGCAGACCGCTCTCCCGTTCAACCTCCGTGATAAACGCCCGCAGCTGGCGATCCATTTCATCCACCAGCGCATCGCTGAGATTGCGCATATCAATGGAGAAGGTGACCTCCCCGGGCACCACGTTGCGGCTGTTGGGCCACGCCTGCACGCTGCCGACGGTGCCGCGTCCCTCTTCGCTGCGCCCGGCAATGGCGACCACCTCCTGCATAATGCGGGTCGCCACCTGCAGGGCATCCTGACGCAGGCGCATCGGCGTGGGTCCGGCGTGCGACGCCTGGCCGGTCACCACGCAGTCGTACCAGCGGATCCCCAGCACGCCCTGCACGATACCGATGGTTTTCGCTTCATCTTCGAGAATCGGTCCCTGCTCAATGTGCGCCTCAAAATAGGCGCCGATGGGATGCTCTCCCGGGGTCTGCTCGCCGATATAGCCGATCTGCGCCAGCGCCTCGCCGACGCTGACGCCCTCTTTATCCGTGACGGCCCAGGTCTCCTCCAGCGGGAAGACCCCGGCAAAGACCCCGGAGCCCATCATCACCGGCACGAAGCGCGACCCCTCTTCGTTGGTCCAGAACACCACCTCAATCGGCGCCTCGGTGGCAATCTGCCGATCGTTGAGCGTGCGCACCACCTCCAGCGCCGCCAGGACGCCGTAGTTGCCGTCAAATTTGCCGCCGGAGGGCTGGGTGTCGATATGGCTGCCGGAGACGATGGGCGGCAGGCTGGGGTTGCGCCCTTCCCGGCGCATAAACACATTGCCGATTTTATCGATGGTGACGCTCATCCCGGCCTCCCGCGCCCAGCCAATCACCCGGTCCCGCCCCTGGCGGTCGAGGTCGGTGAGGGTCAGACGGCGGCAGCCGCCCTTCGGCGTGGCGCCGATCTGAGCAAGATCCATTAACGACGCCCACAGGCGGTCGCCATTGATGCGCCAGCGGGTGGTGTCGGTGGCGGGGGTAAAAAGTACATCACTGCTCATGGTGGTCTCCTGACATCAAGGTCGCCGCCAGCGCAACCGGCGGTGGAAAATAAGGCATCAGCGCCTGGCCTTCATCTGTAGAGTGTGTTGCCGTCGGTCAGACGGCCAGGGCCTGCGCGTGGGCGTCAATCGCCAGCTCGCGCCAGCGGTGGCAACTCACCGTGTGGCGCTCCGCTGCGGCCTCCGTCGGCGGCAGGCTCTGCTCGCAGACCGGGCGACGGTGCGGACAGCGCTCGGCAAAGGCGCAGCCGGGGGGCAAGCGCGCCAGATCCGGCGGCGCGCCGGGAATGCAGTGCAGGGCATCGCCTTTCTTGAGCCCCTCTTTCGGCCGGCTGCCCAGCAGCACCCGGGTATAAGGATGGCGCGGGTGGCGCAGGATCTCGCTCATGGCGGCCTCCTCAACGATCCGCCCGGCGTACATCACCGCCACCCGGTCGGCAATCTCCACCGCGGCGCCGATGTCGTGGGTCACAAACACGATCGACAGCCCGCGCTGCTTTTGCTGCTCGCGCAGCAGGATCAGGATCTGGATTTGCACCGTGGCGTCGAGGGCGGTGGTCGGCTCATCCGCCAGCAGCAGCTGCGGGTTACAGGAGAGCGCAAGGGCGATCATCGCCCGCTGGCGCATCCCGCCGGACATCTCGTGCGGGTAAGCCTCCAGCCGCCGTTCGGGGCTGGGAATGCGCACCTGGCGCAGGGCCTCCAGCGCCCTGTCCCGGGCCGCCTGGCGCGACAGCCCTTCGTGGCGGCGCAGCCCTTCTATAATCTGCTGGCCGACGGTGTAGACCGGATCGAAGGCCAGCAGCGGCTCCTGAAAAATCATCGCGCAGCGCCCGCCGCGATAGCGCCGCAGCTGGCTGGCGTTCATCGTCAGCACCGCGTCGTCCCCCACCCGCAGGGTGCCGGAGAGCTCACTGCTCCCCGGCGGGTGCAGGCGCATCAGCGCCCGCAGGGTCACGCTCTTGCCGGAACCCGACTCGCCAATCAACGCCATCACCTCCCCCTTTTGTACGTCAAAGGAGACGCCGTTGACCGCGTTGATGGTCTGTCCGTCGCGGCGAAAGACGACCCGCAGGTCGCGCACATGGACAAAGGCGTTATGCGACATGGCTGACCTCCTTAAGGGGGATGCGCTGATGCCAGGGCGAGGCTGACTGCGCCATCAGGCAGGCGCTCTGGTGCCCCTCCCCGACCGCCTCCAGCCGCGGTTTCACCTCGGCGCAAACCGCCTTCGCGTGCGGGCAGCGGGTGTGAAAGCGGCAGCCGCTCGGCGGCGCGATGGGGCTGGGGGGATCGCCGCTTAGCGGCGAGGTCAGGGTGCGGTTTTGCGGATCCATGGAGGGCATCGAGCTTAACAGCGCCCGGGTATAGGGATGGGCGGAGGCGGTAAACAGCTGCTCCGCCGGGCCGATCTCCACCACTTCGCCAAGGTACATGACGAGGATCCGATCCGACAGCCAGCGCACCACGTGCAGATCGTGGCTGATAAACACATAGGTCAGCTCGAGGGTCCGCTTCAGCTCCTGCAGCAGCTGCAGCACCTGAGCTTCCACCGATTTATCCAGCGCCGACACCGCTTCATCAAGAATGACCAGCCGCGGCTTCATCGCCAGCGCGCGGGCGATATTCACCCGCTGCCGCTGGCCGCCGGAGAGCGCATGCGGATAGCGGTCGGCAAAGCGCGCCGGCTCAAGGCCAACGTGCGCCAGCAGATAGCGGGCGTATTCGCTGGCCTCTCTGGCGCTGACGCCGTGGACGCGCTGGCCGAAGGCGATGCTCTCCTCCATGGTCAGGCGCGGATTGAGCGAGGCATAGCTGTCCTGGAAAACCATCTGCACCTGGCGACGGTAGGCTTTCAGCGGCAGACGCGACGAGCCGACCCCCAGCCCGTCGAAGATCAGTTCGCCGCTGTCCTGGGTGAGCAGCTGCATCAGCAGCCGGGCGGTGGTCGATTTGCCGCAACCCGACTCGCCGACCACCCCCAGGGTTTCGCCTTTCATCACCGTGAAGCTGATATCGTCCACCGCCTGGACTACCTCCCGGCCTTTGCCGCCGCGGAAGTACTTCAGCAGGTGATTGACTTTCAGCAGCGGCTGCGCTGGCCCGCCGAGGTCGATATTGGTAAAGGGTTGCATCGCTTACTCCTTAATCGCCATTGCCGCACGCAGGCGGTCCGCGAGGATATTGAACGAAATGGAGGTGATAAAAATCATCAGGCCCGGCAGGGCGGCCACCCACGGCTGGGTATAGATTGCCGTGCGCAGCGTATTGAGCATCAGCCCCCACTCGGGCTCCGGCGGCCGCACGCCGAGGCCGAGAAACGACAGGCCGGAGGCGAGGATCATGCACACCGAAATCAGCCCGGTGGAGAAGACGAAGATCGGCCCGAGCACGTTACCCAGCACCTGGACGCGGATAATGGTCAACGCGCTGGCGCCGGTGGCCCGGGCGGCATCGATATAGTCCATATGCCGTACCTGGGCGGTCACGCTCTCGGCAATCCGCGCCACCTGCGGGACAAACACCAGGGTCAGCGACAGCAGCGCATTGCCGATGCCCGCCCCCAGCGCCCCCGACAGCGCAATCGCCAGCAGAACCGAGGGAAAGGCATAGAACACATCCACGGTGCGCATGATCAGGGTATTGATTTTGCCGCCCATGTAGCCAGCGATGATCCCGATGGCGCCGCCGATAAAAAAGGCGAACACCACCGGGACAATCCCCATAAACAGCGACAGCCGGGTGCCGAGGATCAGTCGCGACAGCATGTCGCGCCCCAGCTCATCAGAGCCCAGCGGGAAGCCGTCGCTGCCGATGGGCTTCAGGCGCAGGAACATCGACGTTTGATAGGGGTCTTTGACGATAAGCCACGGCCCGAACAGCGCCAGGGCCAGCAGAACGAGAATGATCGCGCCGACGAATACCCCGCCCGGATCGCGCAGCAGGCGGCGCAGCACGCCGCGCCAGTAACCTTGCCGGGAAGCGTTGGCCGGCGCGGCCGGGACCGCTTTCGTCGTTGCCGTATCCACCATGGTCAGCTCCTCTTAATGCGCGGGTCGAGGGTGGTCTGCAGAATATCCACCAACAGGTTGAGCAATACGAAAAACAGCGCCAGCACCCAGATGGTGCCCTGCAGCAGGGGCAGGTCGCGCTGAAAAATGGCGGTGTTGAGCAGCAGTCCGGTTCCCGGCCAGGAGAAGACGGTCTCCACGAGGATCGAGCCGCCCATCAGATAGCCCACCTGCAGCCCCATCACCGCCAGCGCGGTTGGCGCGGCATTTTTCATGACGTGGACAAAGATGCGCGACTCGTTGAGCCCGCGAGCGCGCAGGCCAACGATGAACTCCTGGCTGAGGATATCGGCGACCTGCGAGCGCACGGTGCGGGCGATAATCCCGGTCGGGATCACCGACAGCGTGATAGCCGGCAGCAGCATGAACTGCAGGTGCGCCCAGTCCCATTGCCAGCCCACCTCGCCTATCGGCCCGCCGCCGGTGGCCGGCAGCAGCGCGAACTTGACGCTGCAGAGGATCACCAGCAGCATCCCCAGCCAGTAGTGCGGCACGCTGACGCCAAACACCGACAACACCGAGGCCAGACGGTCAATGACGCTGTTGCGAAAATAGCCGGCGACAAAGCCGAACAGACTGCCGAGGACGAAGCCGATCGCCGTCGCCAGCAGCGCCAGGCGCAGGGAGTAGCTTACCGCGGTCATCACCTCGTCTATCACCGGGCGGCCGGTGGCGACCGACATTCCGAGGTCGCCGTGCAGCGCCCGCCACAGCCAGTGGATAAACTGCAGGGGCAGCGGCTTATCAAAGCCGTAGGCCTGCATCAACGTCTGGCGCAGCGCCTCCGAGGCGTCCGGCGGCATTACCGACACCAGCGGGTCGCCAGGCGCTATCTGCACCAGCATGAAACAGATCACCGCCACCCCAAGCATGGTGGGGATAGCCAGCAGAATGCGGTATAGCAGCGTATTGATCATCGGTCGCCCCTTTCGCGATTACTCTTTTTTGCTCACCAGACTGAGGTCGATAAACCAGCTCTGCGGTTGCACCACCCCGGTCACCGCGGGCGAAATCGCGCGCGGCCCGACGTCGTGGGCGACAAACAGGAACGGCACCTGATCCACCAGCGCGGCGTGCAGCTCGCCGGCGGCTTTATTCATCGCTTCCGGGGTAAAGGCGTGCTTGACGGCGGCGGCCAGTTTTTCCGTCTCCGGGGTGGAGAAGTAGCCCCAGTTGGTCGCCACCGGCGGAAACGCTTTGGCGGTGGAGAAGCGGATCAGGCCAAAATAGGGATCGTTGACCGCGGCGCTGACGTTGATCGCGTCGATCCCTTTTGCCGAGGGATCCCGGGCGCCCAGACGCCAGTTGGTGAACAGGGTGTTCCATTCCACCACTTTGATATCCACATTGAAGAAGCAGCTCTTCAGGCTCTGCTGGATATACTCGTTCATCGGCAAGGGCTGCATCTGCCCGGAGCCGGAAGCCGAGGTCGCCACCGTGACGTGCAGCGGCTTGCCGGCGCTGTATCCGGCCTCGGTCATCAGCTGACGGGCGGCGTCCGGGTCATATTTGATTTGGAAGGTGGGTTTGCCATGCCACGGGCTGTCGGCCTCGTAGACCCCGGTGGCCTCGGTCATATAGCCGCCGAGGTAGCTCTTCAGCTCGGCGCGGTTCAGACACAGGTTGGCCGCTTTGCGCACCCGAATGTCCTGCCACGGGGATCCTTTTTCAAAGGAGAACTGCCAGGGCCACAGGTGCGGCTGGGTGTTGGCGTAGAGGTGAAAACCCTGAGACTTGATCTGATCGATGGCGTCCGGCGCCGGGGCTTCAATCCAGTCCACCTGCTTCGACAGCAGCGCCGCGGTGCGGGCGTTAGCCTCCGGCAAGGGGATCAGCACCACCTTATCCACCCGGGGAATGCGATCTTTATTCCAGTAGTCGGGATTTTTCGCGAGGATCAGCTGCTGACGCGGCACCAGCTTCTCCAGTTTGAACGGGCCGCTGCCCACCGCATGGGCGGCGAAGGCGGTCCACGCCTGTTTGCTGCGCGCGGCGCTATCGCCCGCGCTGGCCGGCACCGCGTCATACTGCTTCTGCCACGCCGTGGGCGAGACAATAAACAGGTTGGTGATGTTGTACGGCAGCAGCGCGTCCGGTTCCGAGGTGGTCAGCGCCACGGTGTGATCGTCAATTTTCTCCGCGCCGGCGAGGGTCGGCATCCGCGACAGGGTGTTGCCGATCTGACCCGGGGCGTACTGTGGCGCTGCTTTATTGAGCACCTTATCCACGTTCCAGACGATGGCGTCGGCGTTCACCTCGATCCCATCATGAAATTTCACCCCCGGACGCAGGGTGAAAATCCAGCGGCGGGTGTTCTGCGGATCGATGTGCCACTCGGTCGCCAGCCCCGGCACCAGACCGCTGGGCTTTTCCCCTTGCGACAGATCCCACTCCACCAGCGCGTCGTACAGCGGGATGCCGGTAAAGCGGTTGCCCTCATAGCCCTGATCCGGCTGGCCGAGGGTCAACGGAATATCCGCGGCGGTCATGGCGATCCGCAGCGTGGAGGCGTTGGCAGGTAAGGCGGCGCCCGCCAGGGCCAGTGCGCCGCTCACCGCCACGGCGAGACGACCGGCACGCGAAAATAACGTCGTTTTGTGCATCACATGATCCCTGTTAAATAAAGTGTCACTGATTAACAGGCAAAATGCGTACCAGCTCTGGTGCGGGCGGAAATAGGCCGAAACCGACCGATAAAATAAGAAGGACTTATATTATCACCATGATAATTATGGGAAAATAATTCAACCTTATTCTGCCGCACCGCCAGCGGGAAATATGTTGCAGAATTGCACCAGTCGCTATATCGCAAAATTTAAATAATCACGTCGCGTCACTTTTTTATGCTTCCCCCTCCCCCGCCGCGGCGTATTCTCCGCCGGGAACAATCCCTTCTATACTTCAGAGAACACATCGACCGGGAGAGACTATGCCTTTAGCCGATTTTCACCGCTCCGATCCGTTTACCCTCGGTATCGAACTGGAGCTGCAGGTGGTGAACCCGCCGGGTTACGACCTCAGCCAGGATGCCTCGACTCTGATTGCCGACGTCCAGCATGAACTGACCGTGGGAGAAGCCAAGCACGATATCACCGAGAGCATGCTGGAGATCGCCACCGGGGTATGTCGCGACATCAGCCATGCGCAAGCCCAGCTCAGCGCCATCCAGCAGGCGGTCCAGCGCGCGGCGCTGCATCATCATCTGCAGATCTGCGGCGGCGGTTCGCACCCTTTTCATGCCTGGCAGCGCCAGCAGATCAGCGACAATCCGCGCTATGTCAAAACCGTCGAGCATTTTGGCTATCTGGCGCAGCAGGCGACGGTCTTTGGCCAGCATGTGCACGTCGGCTGCCAGAGCGGCGACGACGCCATCTATCTGCTGCACGGCCTGTCGCGCTTTGTACCGCATTTCATCGCCCTTAACGCCGCCTCGCCGTGGTTCGACAGCACCGACAGCCGCTTCGCCTGTTCGCGCCTCAACCGCTTCTCCTCTTATCCCGACAACGGCCCGATGCCGTGGGTGGCCGACTGGCAGGGGTTTCGTCGCCTGTTCCGCCAGCTGAGCTACACCAGCATGATCGACAGCATGAAGGATCTGCACTGGGATATTCGCCCCAGCCCGCAGTTTGGGACCGTCGAGGTGCGGGTGATGGACACCCCCCTGACCCTTGCCCAGGCGATCCACATCGCCGGCTTTATTCAGACCCTGGCCTGCTGGCTGTTGACGGAGCGTCCTTTTAAGCACCAGCCTGACGATTATCTGCTGTACCCTTTTAACCGCTATCAGGCCTGTCGCTACGGGCTGGACGGGACTCTCACCGATGTGCGCGGCGGGGAGCAGCGCAGCATCCGCCAGGAGATCCTGCAGCTCGCCGACCGGCTGGCTCCTTTCGCCCATCAGTTGAAGGCGACGGCGGCGCTGGAGGCGGTGGTTCGCCAGGCGAAATCGCCGCACAGCGAGGCGCAGCAGATGCGCGAGTTTATCGCCAACGGCGGTTCGCTTTCCGGGCTGGTGCAAAAACACTGTGAGATTTGGGCGGCATAAGGCAGCGAGGCGGGTATACTCGGCGCAGACCATAGAAAGGACCGCCCATGTTATTACGCTGCCTGCTCCCCCTGGCGCTGCTGCCCCTGGCCACCCTCGCCAGCGCCGCCTGTACCCTCACCGACCCGACGCTGACCCTGCAGAGCTATCGGGTGGATGCGCAGAAAGAGCGCATTGCGATGTACTGGCAGGATCGGCACGGCAAAGCCTGGGGTTCCCTGCGTTCGCTGCTGGCGGGTATCGATGGCGATGGCCGGGTGCAGATGGCGATGAACGGCGGCATTTACGATAAGGCCTACGCGCCGCTGGGGCTGTATATCGAAGACGGCAAGCGCCTGACGCCGGTAAACCGCTCCGCCGGCGGCGGGAACTTCTTTATCCGCCCCGGCGGCGTATTCCTGGTGGAGAACGGCCGGGCGAAAATCGTGCCGCTGCCGGCGTTTAAACGCTCTCCCGCCATCCGCTATGCGGTGCAGTCCGGCCCGATGCTGATTGAAAATGGCGCTATCAACTGGCGGCTGAAGCCCTCCGCCAGCTCCCGCAAACTGCGCAACGGCGTTGGCATCGATAAGCAGGGCCGGGTGGTGTTTATGCTCAGCGATCGGGAAACCAACTTCTATGATTTTGCCTGCTATGCGCAGTCAAAGCTTGGGGTGCGGCAGATGCTTTATCTCGACGGCACCCTGTCGAAGATGTACCGCAAAGGCGGCAGCGTGCCGTGGCAGTATCATCCGTTCGTGACCATGATAACGGTGGAGAGGAAATAGCGGGCGCGTTTGGGGGCGGCCATTCCAGCCAGGAGAGTGAATAAATTAACGACAGGCCGGGCAAGGGATTGCCGCCGTGCCCGATGTCCTTGCCCGGTGGCGCTGCGCTTACCGGGCCTACAAAGTCTGCTCGCTATGGTATGGCCCCTGAAAACTACGGGCTTGCAGCGGGGCCGATTCCCCCTGACCCCGGCTCTCCCCCAGAGGAGAGGGGAGAGCCCGGTAGTCGTTGTGGCGCCGCGCTTACCCCCGCCGATGCGCCCACTCGCGCATACGCTGAAACAGCACATACAGCGAAGGAATAAACAGGATGCCAACCATCGTCGCCACCAGCATCCCGCTGAACACCGTGGTGCCGATGATCCGCCGGCTCTGCGCCCCGGCGCCGGTGGCGAGCATCATCGGCATGATGCCGATAATAAACGACACCGCGGTCATCATCACCGCGCGGAAGCGGCGGGTGGCGCCCTCGCGCGCGGCGTCGACTATCGACATCCCCTCCTCGCGCCGGCTGCGGGCGAACTCAACGATCAGAATCGCATTCTTCGCCGCCAGGGCGATCAGCAGCACCAGCCCTATCTGGACATACACATCGTTGGCATAGCCCGCCGTCCACAGCCAGACCAGCGCTCCGCCGATGGCGAACAGCACCGAGAGCATGACGCTCGCCGGCAGCGTCCAGCTTTCATACTGCGCCACCAGGAACAGCCACGCCATCGCCACCGCCGCCAGCACGATCCACACCGCCTGATTGCCGGTCTGCTGCTCCTGCCAGGAGATCCCGCTCCAGGCGTAGTCATACCCCGGCGGCAGATGGGCCTGCAAAATCTGCTCCATGGCCGCCATCGCCGTGCGGCTGCTGACCCCCTCGGCCGCTGAACCGCTCACCGACACGGACGGGAACTGGTTGTACTGCTGAATAAACGGCGCCCCCACCGTCGGCGTAATGGTGACCAGATTGCTCAGCCGCACCCGCTCGCCGTCGCGGCTGCGGACGTACAGCTCGCTAATCTGCTCAGCCCGCTCGCGCCACTGCATCTCATTTTGCATCACCACATGATAGACACGGTTGTTAAGACTGAAATCGCCGGCGCGCGTGCCGCCGAACGCCGTCTGCAGGCTGCTGAAGATCTGCGCCACCGGCACATCCAGCAGCGCCGCCCGATCGCGGTCGACCGTCAGGGTCAGCTGCGGCACGTTGCTGCTCCAGGTGGTAAATACCCGGCTCAGCTGCGGATGCTGGTTCGCCAGCTGAAGGATCTCCCGCGTCACCTGCTCCAGCTCCGCCGACGACTGACCGGCCTGCGCCAGAATGCGCAGATCAAACCCCGAGGCATTGCCCAGGCCCGGCAGGGTCGGCGGCGCGAAGGTCATGATCGTCGCCTCCGGCAGCGACAGCAGCTGGCGCTGAATATCCGCCATCACCGTATCCAGCGGCGGCCGCTGATGCCAGTCCTTGAGCATCACCGAGATAAACCCGCCGTTAGCGGCGCTGGTGCCGTTGAGAATGTTAAAGCCGGACACCTGAATCACATCCTCCACCGCCGGGTTAGCCGTCAGCAGCTTGCGCGCCTGGGCCATCACCGCTTCGGTGCGCTCCAGCGACGCCGCCTCCGGCAGCTGCACACTGGCAAACAGGTAGCCCTGATCTTCCTGCGGCAGGAAGCCTTTCGGCATCGAGGTGAAGCTGAACGCCACCAGCGCGCCCGCCGCCACCGTCGCCGCCAGCGCCAGCCACGGGCGGCGGTTCATCCACCCCACCAGCCGGCCATAGCCGTCGCGGGTGCCGTCGAGAAGACGGTTAAACGCCCGCCACACTGCCGCCGGCCGGGCGGGTCGCGGGCGCAGCAGCAGCGCGCAGAGGGCCGGGGTCAGGGTTAACGCCACCAGGCTCGACAGGGCCACCGCGGTGGAGAGCGTCACGGCAAACTGCCGATACAGCTCGCCGACGATCCCCAGGAGCAGCGCCACCGGCACAAACACCGCCAACAGCACCAGGGTCGTGGCGATCACCGGCCCGGCGATCTGCCGCAGCGCCTGGGCGGTGGCCTGCAGGCGATCCAGTCCTTCCGCCATTTTGGTTTCGACATTCTCCACCACCACAATGGCGTCATCCACCACCATCGTCAGGGCAAGAATAATCGCGAACAGGCTGAGGGTGTTGGCGCTGTAGCCCAGCAGATAGAGCACCGCAAAGGTGCCGATCAGTGACACCGGGATCGCCAGGGCCACGATCAGCGTCGCCCGCCAGCTCTGCAGGAACAGCGACACCACCACCACCACCGCCAGCAGGGTCAGCGCCAGCGAGACGCCGATCTCTTTGATCGTCGCCGCCACAAAGCGGGTGGTATCGAACTTCACCTCCCAGGTGAGATCCGCCGGAAAGCGAGTGTGCAGGCGGTTAAGCTCCGCGCGCACCGCGCTGGCGACCTGCAGGGCGTTGGCGGTTGGCGTCGGATAGATCCCCAGATAGGCCGACGCTTTACCGTTCAGCTGCGCGCCGGAGCTGTAGCTGCGGGCGCCCAGCTCGATGGTCGCCACGTCGGCGAGGCGCACCAGCTGCCCCTGCGCGCCGCGACGGAGGATAATCTCGCCAAAGCTGGCCGCCTCGTTCAGACGCCCCAGTCCGTTGATGGTCAGCGTCTGCTGCTGGCCGTTGAACACCGGTGGGGTGCCCACCTGCCCCGCCGCCCCCTGCACATTCTGCTCGCGCAGCGCCTGGGCAACGTCATCCGTGGTGATGTTGAGGGCGTTCATGCGGTCCGGGCGCAGCCAGATGCGCATGCTGTAATCCCGGGCGCCAAACATCTGCACCTCGCCGACGCCGGGCAGGCGGGCCAGCGCCTCGCGCACCTGGGTGCTGGCGTAATTGCTGACAAACAGCGGCGACAGCGTGACCAGCGGCGAGTAAAGGCTTACCCCCATCAGCAGGTTGCTGGCGCGCTTGCGCACCTGGACGCCATTCTGCTGCACTTCCGCCGGAAGCTGCGCCAGCGCCTGCGCCACCCGGTTTTGCACGTCGATCGCCGCCAGATCGGCATCGGTGCCTGCCGCGAAGGTGATACTCAGGCGGTACGTCCCCTCGTCCGAGCTGGTGGACTCCATATACAGCATATGATCGACGCCGTTGAGCTGGGTCTCCAGCGGGGCGGCGATGGCCTCCGCCACGTCTGACGCGCTGGCGCCCGGCCAGCTGGCGGTGACGTTCACCACCGGGGGCGTGATCGCCGGGTACTGCTCCACCGGGATCAGCTTCAGCGATACCGCGCCGACAAAGGTCAGCAGCAGCGCGATCACCATCGCAAATCGCGGACGACGGATAAAAAAGGTCAGCATCCCCTCTCCTTAGCTAGTTCAGCACCTGCACCGCGGCGCCTTCGCGCAGCCGCTGCGCGCCGTCAGTGATCACCTGCTCGCCCGCCTGCAGCCCTTTCTCGACCGCAAACTGCTGCCCCTGTTGCCCCGCAAGGGTCAGACGACGCTGCCCGGCGGTGTGGTCCGGCTTCAGCACCCAGCTGAAAAAGCCCTGCGGATCCTGCTGCACGGCGGCAGCCGGGATCATCACCCGCGACGACAGCGCTTGCGGACGGAACAGGATCGTCACGCTGCCGCCCGGCAGCAGACGGTGCTGCGGATTGGCAAACTCCGCCCGCACCGCCACGCTGCCGGTGCGGGCGTCGATCCGGTTATCGATGGAGGTCAACACGCCGTCGCGCCGTTTGCCATCCACGTCAATTTGCGCCAGCCATGCCTGCTTCAGGGCGTGGATGTCGGCATGCTGGCCGGTTTTGCTGAAAAACGCGGCTTCGTCGAGGGCAAACGACACCCGTACCGGATCGAGCTGCACGATGTCCGCCAGCACCCCGCTGGACGGGTTGACCAGCGTCCCGACGTGAAAGGCGCTGTGGCCCACCCGCCCGGTCACCGGCGCCGCAATCCGGGTATAACCGAGCACAATCTGCTGAGCCTCGACGCGGGCTTTCGCCTGCTGCACGGCGGCGGCGGCGACGTCGCGCTGCATCCGGGCCGTGTCGAGGTCGTTGCGGCTGATGGAGTGGTTGTTGATGAGCCGCTCATAGCGAGTGAGCAGCTGCTGCGACTGGCGTAGCGAGGCTTCGGCGCTTTTCAGCTCGGCCTGCGCCAGGGCCAGCGCCGCGCGGGGCTGCGCGTCGTCGAGGGTAAACAGCAGGTCGCCCTCGGTCACATACTGCCCGTCCTGGAAGTGGCGCTGAACAATCACCCCTTCGGTGCGCGCGCGAATGTCGACGGCGCGGATCGCCTCGACCCGCCCGGGGATGGCGCGTTCTTCAGCGTGAGGAGCCCGTTCTACCGTGGCGACGCGGACCGGCACCGCCGGCGCGGCGGTCGCCGTCAGGGTGCTACCGCCCAGGACGCAGGCCAGCAGCGCAAAGCGAAAGGTGTTAATCATAGAGGATCCTTGCGAAAGTAACGCGCGCCTGCAGCCAGGCGCGCGAGATCGATCAGGCCGTTTTGCGGAACCGGCGCGTCAGACGCTTCTCGACTTCCACCACCAGGAACATGGCGATGCCGATGACCAGGGTGACAAACCAGTAGCGCAGCGGCAGCGCTTCCGTGCCAAACATGCTCTGCATCAGCGGGACATAGATAATCACCAGCTGCATCAGCAGCAGGACACCGGTCACCAGCCAGATGCCTTTATTGCGCAGCAGGCCCATGCTCAGGGAGAAGCTGTCGCTGCTGCGGCAGTTGATCATGTAGACCCACTGCGCCGTCACCAGCATCTGCAGCAGCACGGTGCGGATAAACTCCGGACTGTGGCCGCGCGGCGCCAGCCAGGCCTCAAGGATAAAGGCGGCAATCGCGATCATCGACCCGACGAAAGCCACCCGCCACACGGCGAAACCATCCATCACGTGCTGGCCGGTTTTACGCGGCGGGCGGTTCATCACGTTGCGCTCCGCGGCCTCAAAGGCCAGGCCGAAGGAGAGCGTCGCCGACGTCGCCATGTTCATCCACAGGATCAGCACCGGGGTCAACGGAATCATGTTCCCCGCCAGCAGGGCGATGATGATCAGCAGCCCCTGCGCCAGGTTGGTCGGCATGATGAAGAGGATGGTCTTCTTCAGGTTGTCATAGACCCGACGGCCCTCTTTCACCGAGCTGGCGATGGTGGCGAAGTTATCATCGGTCAGCACCATGTCAGCCGCCTCTTTGGTGACTTCGGTGCCTTTGATGCCCATGGCGATACCCACGTCGGCCTGGCGCAGCGCCGGCGCGTCGTTGACGCCATCGCCGGTCATGCCGACCACTTCGCCGTTATCCTGCAGGGCTTTCACCAGGCGCAGCTTATGCTCCGGGCTGGTGCGGGCAAAGATGTCGTACTCCACCGCCGCCTTCGCCAGCGCCGCATCGTCCATGTGCTCCAGCTGGTAGCCGGTCATGGCCTGGCTGCTGTTGGTGATCCCCAGCATCTGGCCGATGCTCATCGCCGTCTGCGGGTGGTCGCCGGTGATCATCTTCACGCGGATGCCGGCGGTCTGGCAGGCGTGAATAGCGTCAATCGCTTCCGGACGCGGGGGATCCATCATCCCGGCGATGCCGAGGAAAATCAGTCCCTCCTGCAGGTCCTCATGGTTCAGCGTGGTGGCATCAACGCTGGCCGGCTTACAGGCCGCCGCCACCATGCGCAGCCCCTGACGGGCGAAGCGCGCCATCTCCTCTTCCCAGTACTGCGCCTCGAAGGGCACCGCGCCCTGGCGGGTCATCTGCTCGCGGCACATGGCGAAGATGACGTCCGGCGCACCGGTGATCAGCACCCGGGCGTCGCCATCGATGTGCTGCAGCGTCGACATATATTTGTACTGCGAGTCAAAGGGGATCTTGGCCACCAGACGGGCCTCCACCGCCGGGAGCTGCGCTTTCGCCGCCAGCACCTTCAGCGCCCCTTCGGTTGGCCCGCCGGTGATCCCCCACAGGCCGCGCTCATCCTGGGTAAGCTGGCTGTCGTTGCACAGGTCGATGGTGCGCAGCCAGGTCTCCAGCACGGTACCCGGCTGAACCTGCACGGGCTCATCGCTCCCCTCAAGGAAGATCCGCCCCTGCGGCTCATAGCTGTCGCCTTCCACCCGGTAGCAGCAGTCGGCGGTGATGATCGCCTTGACGGTCATTTCGTTCATCGTCAGGGTGCCGGTTTTATCCGAGCAGACCACGGTCATGGCGCCGAGGGTTTCCACGGTCGGCAGCTTACGGATAATCGCCCGCTTGCGTGCCATCGTCTGGACGCCGAGCGACAGAATAATCGAGATGATCGCCGGCAGTCCCTCCGGTACCGCGGCCACCGCCAGGCTAATCAGCGACAGCAGCAGTTCGCCCATCGGGATGTCCCGCAACGCGAGGCTGAAAATAAACAGCGCCACCATCATGGCGAGGATAATGACGAAAATCGCTTTGCCGAGCTTATCCATCTGCACCAGCAGCGGGGTGCGGTGCTTCTCAATGCCCGCCATCATCTGGTTGATATGGCCGAGTTCGGTCTGCGCGCCGGTGGCGGTCACCACGCCGACGCCGCCGCCGGCGCTGACGGTGGTCCCGGAGAAGACCATGTTCACCCGGTCGCCCAGCGGCAGGTCGCCCTCCAGCGCGTCGGTGATTTTATCCACCACCGTCGACTCGCCGGTGAGGATCGCCTCTTCCACCCGCAGGTTGTGCGTTTCAATCAGCCGCATGTCCGCCGGCACGCGGTCGCCGGCGCGCAGGATAACGATATCCCCCGGAACCAGGTCGCGCGTCGGGATAGTCTCATGTTTGCCGTTACGCTGGACGCGGGCATCGCTGGAGAGCATGTTGCGGATCCCCTGCAGGGATTTTTCGGCGTTGCTCTCCTGGATATGGCCGATCAGGGCGTTAATCACCGTCACGCCAAGGATCACCAGGGTATCGACCCAGTGCCCCATGATGGCGGTCAGCGCCGCGGCGGCCAGCAGCACATAAATCAGTACGTCGTTAAAGTGGGCGAGAAAGCGCAGCCAGGCCGGTTTTCCCTTCTTTTCCGGCAGCGCGTTCGGCCCGCAGGTATTCAGGCGCTCGGCGGCGTCTGCGGAACTTAACCCAGCGGCCTGGCTTTTGGTCTGCGCCAGCACTGCGTCAACGGTCTGCTGCCAGACCTGCCGTGGCGCGGTGTCGCCCGAGGGCGTCGTAAACTTTGGGTTATTCATCTTGGTCAAATTACATTTTCCTTATAAATTCCGTGAGTCGGAAAGCCTGAAATCATTCCTGGCCAATGCAATAAAAGGTGGCGAAAAAGCCGATAAAAATGTGAACCATTACAAGCCTAAATTTTTCGCAAAATAAAAAATATGTGGTAAGTTAATTCCACGAACCAACTATTACAGAATATTAATAAACCAAAACTAAACGAGGTCAAATATGTTTGGAATCTACCGCGGACGCCGTCTGGCGCTGTACATCCTGCTGGCCATCATCGCTGCCACGCTGGTGGGGTATAGCACTTATAGTTTTGTAAAAGCGCTGGCATAATAATGACGTTAATTTACAAGTAACGGGATTTAATTTAATTACAAATTATTTCAGATTAATTAACATGCGAAGACAACGCAGGCAATAATATTAAAAAGAGGCGCATTAAGGCGAGTAAAATACAAAGCATATTGCGTTAGGTGTTATTTTGCCGGACAATATGTTTTTTAACTGATGATTAACATGACATGAAACATCCGCTGGAAACGCTCCTCTCCGCCGCCGGGATCTTACTGCTGGCCCTGCTCTCCTGTCTGCTGTTGCCCGCGCCGTCGCTGGGCCTGACGCTGGCGCAAAAGCTGGTTGAGACATTCCATATGATGGATCTCAACCAGCTTTATACCGTGCTGTTTTGTCTGTGGTTCCTGGCGCTGGGCGCCATTGAGTATCTGGTGCTGCGCTGGGTGTGGCGTCGCTGGTTTTCCCTCGAACGCTAAATCAGGAAGGGCGCGCCTCAGTGGGCGCGGCTGTGGTTCTCTTTACGGTAGGCGCCCGGCGGCAGATTGAAGGTCCGGGTGAAGACGCGGGTAAAGGTCTGTTGTGAATCGAAGCCATACTTCAGGCAGATATCGTAGACCCGCTGATCGGTGTCGCGCAGATCGCGGGCGGCCAGCAGCAGCTTCCTTTCGCGTATATAGCGCCCCAGGCTCTCCCCTTTATACTGTAAAAACAGCCGTTGCAGATGCCATTTCGAATACCCGGCATGGCGAGCGATATCATCAATACGCAGCGGTTGATGCAGGTTGTCATCAATCCACTCGACGATAGTGTCAATCACCTGAGCGGAAATCGTCATATGCTCTCTCCTCTGATGCTGCACTGGCGCTTAGCGCCACCAGGCGTTAAATGATTGCGTCTTATCGGCGACCCACACCGGCTCGCCCTGCACAGGCGTCAGCAGACGCCAGGCCCTTCCTTCGCTGGCAGCCGCCAGCCGTTGATACGGTTCATCCCAGCTGTGTTTCGCCAAAACGAATCGTCCTGCATGCCCAGGCAGCACCGCGCGAGCGCGCAGGTCGTCAGCAGCCTGAGCCGTTTCATCCGGCATCATGTGGATATATTTCCAGTCCTGGTCATACTGTCCGTTCTCCATGATCGCCAGATCGATCGGACCGAACTCATCGCCTATCGCTTTAAAGTGCGGCCCATACCCGCTGTCGCCGCTGTAATAAATCTTTTGCTGCGGGGTAACGAACAGAAAACTGGCCCACAGCGTCTGGTTGCGCTTCAGCCCACGGCCGGAAAAGTGCCGCGCCGGCAGGACGTGGACGCTGAGCTCATCGCTAACCGGAATCGCCTGCTGCCAGTCCGCTTCGGTAATCAGCGCCCCGTCCATTCCCCAGTAGCGCAGGTGCGACCCAACCCCCAGCGGCGTAATGACCCGCTTAATTTTCGGCAGCAGAGCGCGGATGGTGGCGTAATCCAGATGGTCGTAGTGATCGTGGGAGACGATCAGCAGATCGATCGCCGGCATCCCTTCCGCTCGCCACGGATAATCGCCGGGGAAGGCTTTATTGATAAAGGAGAACGGCGCCGCGTAATCGCTGAACACCGGGTCGATCAGGATGCGTTTTCCCGCCAGCTGCAGATACCAGGAAGAGTGGCCGAGCCAGACCATTACGTCCTGCCCGAGGGGCAGCGTCGCCAGATCGGTTTTCACCAGCGGCAGCGGCTGCGCGGGACGGGCGTTTTCCCGTTTGGTCATCAAAAAATCCCACCACGCCGCCAGCATATTTTTCTGCCCGGTGAATCCCGGCGTGGGCAGTTGGTTATGGAACTGGCCGTCCCGGTAGTGGGGAGACGCTTCCACCTGGCTAAGCTGTGCCCCCTGCGGCGCCTTACCAAAACCGGCATTGAGGACAAACGGCAATGTCGTTGCTGCTGCGAGTAACATGATGGCGACCACGCTGAAAGTGACACGGTTCATATCCTGACCAGACAAAAGCCCCCATCCCGGAGGCTTTATGATATAACTTGATTATGAGTGAGTACGCACTCATTATTAGGAATGTGATGAAAGTCGTCAAGACGATTTTCAATTTTTGCGTTCCGCCGTTGCAGCGACCTGGTCAGACGTGCAAAGATCGGCGGTTTGTTTAAACCTGCGTGAGGAAAAATGTAGTGGCTCGTCCAAAGAGTGAAGATAAAAAGCAAGCGTTACTGGAAGCTGCCGCCGCGGCTTTCGCCCAGTCCGGCATCGCCGCCTCGACGTCGGCCATCGCCCGCAGCGCCGGGGTTGCCGAGGGGACGCTGTTTCGCTATTTCGCCACCAAGGATGAGTTGCTCAACGAACTGTACCTCGCCATTAAGCTGCGCCTGGTGCGGATGATGATCGCCGGGCTGGATCCGGACGAAAAGCGCCCGAAAGAGAACGCGCGCAATATCTGGAACAGCTATATCGACTGGGGCGTGCGCAACCCGATGGAGCACAAGGCGATCCGCCGGATGGCGCTCAGCGAGCGCATCACGGACGAAACCCGCCGCCAGGTGAAAGAGAGTTTTCCGGAGCTCAACGAAATGTGCCAGCTGTCGGTGAAAGAGATATTCCTCAGCGAAGCGTATCGCGCCTTTGGCGATGCCCTGTTTCTGTCGCTGGCGGAAACCACTATCGAATTCGCCAGCCACGATCCGCAGCGCGCCCGGGAGATTATCGCCCTCGGTTTTGAAGCCATGTGGAACGCCCTGCATGAGGCGGACGCCAAATGACGCCGGAAACGCTGCACCCCTGCGCCCACCGTATCGCCCTGACCTACCCGTTTACCGAGCACTGCTGGCCCTTTGGGCCGGAGTACGACGTGTTTAAGGTCGACGGCCGCATCTTTATGATCACCATGACCATTCGCGGCCGGGCGCTGGTCAACCTCAAGGCCGAGCCGCAGAAGTCGCTGCTCAATCAGGAAATTTATCGCAGTATCGAACCGGGCTACCATATGAACAAGAAACACTGGATCACGGTGGTGCCGGGGGACGATATCAGCGAGGATCTGCTGGCCGAGCTGATTGACGACTCATGGCATCAGGTGGTGAACAAGCTGAGCAAAAAGGCCCAGCAGCGCCTGCGTCCGCGCTGATTTTCAGCCAAACGCGATAAGTGTTATCGCATTTTTCACCCTTATCATTTGGCGATCTTCGCTGTACTCTTCCTCTCCTGAACGCACCGGTAAGGTGCTGTAAACTGTGAGGAAGAGTTATGGATATCGTATCGGTCGCTTTGAAGCGCTATTCCACCAAGGCCTTTGACGCCACGAAAAAGCTGACTGCCGGGGAAGCGGAACAGCTGAAAACGCTGCTGCAGTACAGCCCGTCTAGCACCAACTCCCAGCCGTGGCACTTTATCGTCGCCAGCACCGATGAAGGGAAAGCCCGCGTGGCGAAAGCCGCCAGCGGTACCTACGTGTTCAACGAACGTAAAATTCTCGACGCCTCGCACGTGGTGGTGTTCTGCGCGAAAACCGCGATGGACGACGCCTGGCTGCAGCGCGTCGTGGATCAGGAAGAGGCCGATGGCCGTTTCGCCACCCCGGACGCAAAAGCCGCTAACCACAAGGGTCGCACTTTCTTTGCCGATATGCACCGCAAAGAGCTGAAGGATGACGATCAGTGGATGGCGAAGCAGGTGTATCTCAACGTCGGCAATTTCCTGTTGGGCGTAGCGGCGATGGGTCTCGACGCCGTGCCGATTGAAGGGGTTGATTTTGCGATCCTTGATGAGGAATTTGACCTGAAAGCCCAGGGCTACACCAGCCTGGTGGTGGTCCCGGTCGGCCATCATAGCGTTGAAGACTTTAACGCCTCCCTGCCGAAGTCGCGTCTGCCGCAGTCGACGACGATTACCGAGATTTAATTCCCTTCTGCCGGGAACGCCCGGGCCATGGCGCAACAGCGTCTCGCCCGGGACTTTCTTCCCCCACTCTTTCCCCCTCTTTTTCTGCCGTTTGTGCCAGGTTTCTGGCGCTAATAAGCCCGCTTGTGCCAGGAATAACGCCTTTAGTGTGAACCAGCCGCTTTAATTAATTGATAAATAATATTTTTTATTTCTGGCACGCCCTTTGCTCTTAACAGATACCGCTATCTGGATGAAGGAGAAACCGGGTGAAACATATCTATGTGGCCAGCCACGGCCATTTTGCTCGCGGACTGGTGAACAGTTTGTCACTGCTGATTGGCGACGAACACGGCGTTATCCCGGTCTGCGCCTATGACGAAGATATCGTGACCACCGAACAGCTGGAGCAAACCCTGGAGCATCTCATCGTCCAGGCGAATGGTGATGAAGTGGTGATCTTTACCGACCTGCTTGGCGGCAGTATCAACAATAGCGCCGTGAGCGTCTTGATGCGTCATCGTAACGTTTTCGTGGTCGCCGGCATCAATCTGACTCTGCTGCTGGAGTTTCTGCTGTGCGAAGAAGCCACTACCGAGGCCGCGATTGTCTACGCCACCAGCGCGGCGCGTGAATCCATTGTTTTCATCAACCCTCTACTAACACAACCATCCTCTGACCCACAGGGAGAATCTCATGATTAAACTCGTGCGCATTGATTATCGGCTGCTGCACGGCCAGGTGGTTTTTGCCTGGACCCGAGCGCTGGATATCGATCATATCATCGTCGCTAACGCCAAAGCCGCGGCGGATGCCTTCATTACGATGTCGCTTAACCTGGCCAAGCCGGCGGGCGTCACGCTGGACATCGCCACCGTTGAACAGGCGGCGGAAAAGCTTAACGGCGGCAAGTTGGATCATAAAAAAGTCATGGTGGTCCTTGGCAATACTGCTGAAACCCTCGCGCTGGTAGAAAAAGTCCCGGGAATTAGCGCAATTAATTACGGCGGTCTGCCACAGAAGGAAGGGGCAAGACAATTCGGCAAGGCCATCTATCTGACCGAAGAGGAAATCGCCCATAGCAGAGCGCTTAAAGAAAAAGGCATTCGGCTGGAGATGCGTCAGGTACCCGCCCACTCGGCTGAACTCCTTAACGACCAACTTTAACTTCGGAGGTCACTATGTTGCTCACCGCAACGTTACTCGGACTGATTGCCGCCCTGGGGATCCTCGATGGCCGCCTGCTTGGGGTATCGATGATCGACCGGCCGCTGGTGATGTGCGCCCTCACCGGTCTGGTCTGCGGCAATCTGCATGAGGGGATTCTGATTGGCGCTACGCTGGAGCTTATTTTCCTCGGCAACGTCGCCATCGGCGCCGCGCACCCGCCAGATATCGTGACCGGCTCCGTACTGGCGACCGCGTTTTCGATCATGTCCGGCCGCGGTCCGGAGGCTGCGCTCACCATCGCCATTCCTGTTTCAATGCTGGCGCAGACGCTGGGCATCCTGGTGCGCGTGGTGAACGCCCGCTTCGGTCATCTGGCGGATCGCTATGCGGCACAGGGTAATACCCGAATGGTCGGCCTGATGCACCTCGCCGGTCCGACGCTACTCTATTTTTTAAACGGATTTCTACCGGTTTTTTTCGCCATCCTGCTTGGCTCTTCGGCGGTAAGCTGGTTCCTGGAGGCCATTCCACCGGTGATAACCAACGGATTGATCGTCGCCAGTAAGATCCTGCCGGCGCTCGGCTTCGCCCTGCTGATCAGCATGATGCTCAGCAGCAAACTGATGCCGTACCTCGGTCTGGGATTTCTGATAGCGGCATATACCAAACTGGATATCATCGCCATCGCGCTATTCGCCGTGGTGTTGGCTTTTATCATCAGCCAGTTTCTTAATCTTAAGCAGCAGGAGAGCTAATCATGAGTGAAATGACGCAGACCCTGTCAGGCGCCGCCCAGCCGCAAAGCGATGACGCAAGCCGGGTCACCGCTCGGGATTTACGCAGCGTGTTCTGGCGCTCCTTTACGCTGCAGGGCTCGTGGAACTACGAGCGCCAACAGCATATGGGCTACGCCTTCGCAATGTCGCCGGCCCTGAAGCGCATCTATCAGGACCCGACGGAACTGGGGCGCGCCCTGCAGCGCCATCTGGTGCTGTTTAATACTACGCCGCACCTCTCCACCTTTATCTTCGGCTTGTCGATCGCTATGGAAGAGGAGAATCAACGCAATCCCGAATTTAATGAAGAATCAATAAACGCGATTAAAACCAGCCTGATGGGGCCTCTGGCGGGTATCGGTGACTCCATATTCTGGGGGTCATTGAAGGTGATTGCCGCCGGGATGGGGATTTATTTCGCCCAGCAGGGCAGCCTCCTGGGACCGATAATGGCGTTGTTAGTTTATAACCTACCGCATCTGTTGTGCCGCTGGTATGGGCTGAAGCTCGGCTATCGGGCTGGCACCACCTGGCTGATGCGGATTTACCAAAGCGGACTCATGGATCGGGTCACCTATATCGCGTCAATCGTTGGCCTGATGGTCGTCGGCGCGATGACCGCCAGTATGATAGATATCACCACCCCGCTCAGCTTCACTGCCGGGCAGACGACCATGAAGGCGCAGGAGTTTATCGACAAAATACTTCCTTCTCTGCTGCCTCTGCTTTTCACCCTTGGGATGTACAAGCTGATCCGTAAGGGAGTCAACATCAACTGGATCCTGTTAGGCACCATCGCGTTTGGCATGGCGGCCAGCGCGTTAGGCCTGCTTTAAAAAGAGGAATATTACCCATGCACGTAGAAGACTATATGAATGAAACCCCCGCTCGCCTGCTCGCTATGCTAACGCAGACGCGGGAAGATCTCTGGCAAGCGGCGAAAGCGCTGGCGGATCGCGGGATCTCTCGAATCATCCTGACCGGTTCCGGTACGTCTTACCACGGCGCGCTGACCGCGCGGTCGTTTATGCAGCAGTGGTGCGGCATCCCGGTCGATGTGTACTGGCCCTTCCTGCTGGACGAGACGGCTCTATCCCTCAGCGACAAAGCGCTGGTCATCGGCATTTCTCAGGGAGGCGGTAGCCTCTCTACTCTCGCCGCAATGGAGCGCGCCCGGGCAGCCGGGCACCTTACCGCTTCCATGGCCGGGGAAGCGCCAGCTGCCATCGACCAGGCGGCAGATTTGATCCTGACGGTCCCCTGTGGAGAAGAGCGCGCCGGCGCCAAAACCAAAGGGTATCACTGCACCATACTCAACCTGATACTGCTTGCGCTTGCCGTCGCCAGTCGCCAGCAGCGCCTGAGCGATGAGGAGCGCAAGGCGCTACTCGTCCGCATGGAGAGGACGTTCAATCATTTGCCGACGCTCATTGAGGCCTCGCAGGCGTGGGTTCTCAATCACGCCCGGCCGCTTATCGACAGCGCGGACATTCGCCTGACCGGTCCGGCAGGGCTGTTTGGCACCGTTCAGGAAGGTGCGCTAAAGATGCTTGAAACGCTACGCTGTCCGGTTGCCGGTTACGAATTTGAGGAGTTCATCCACGGGATCTATAACGCCTTCGACGAACGCTCTACCCTGATCATGCTCGATCCGTTTCCCGATGAGCGTCAGGATCGCCTGGCGGAAATACTTGGCGGCTGGACTCAGCATATTTATCGCATTGGTCCACAAGTCGAAAATAACGGCAAAAATATGCCCTTCGCATTTATTAACGATTCCGACTTTGCGATCTTTGAATATATTATTCCGTTACAAATGGTTTGTGCCCGACTGCCGCCAGTGAAGGGCATCGATCCCGCAATACCGAAGGATCCGCAGTTCCACCAGAAAATGAAAAGTAAACAACCCAATTAATTGACGCATAGTAAAAGTTATCCGCTATTCAGCGGAGGACCCGTTACATCCCAAGGAGACCAATATGTCTATAGCTCATAAAAACGCACATACTATTATTCGCGATATTTTATCTAAGCAGCACATTGAGCGGGTATGGTTTGTCGGCTGCGGTGGTTCATTAACCGGTTTCTGGCCGGGGAAATATTTTCTCGATTGTGAAGCGAAAAAGCTGGCCGTCGGCTATGTGACCAGTAATGAATTTGTCCACGCGACGCCGAACGCGTTAGGTAAAAACAGCGTAGTGATCCTCGCCTCGCAGCAGGGCAACACCGCTGAAACGGTGGAAGCCGCCCGCATCGCGCGTCAGAAAGGCGCCGCCACTATTGGACTGGTATATACCCCCGGCACGCCGCTGTGCGAACACAGCGATTACACTATTGAATACTGCTGGGCGCGCTATCCCGAAACCGTCGATCCGACGCAGCAAAAAGCGGCATACAGCCTGTGGCTGGCGCTGGAAGTGCTTGCGCAAACTGAGGGATACGCCCATTACGATGAGATGGTCAGCGCCTTTGCCAGTTTTGAATCCGTGGTACGCGGCGCTCAGCAGCAGGTTCAGGCGGATGCGCGCCATTTTGCCGAAGCCTGGAAGAGCGAAAAGGTCATCTACATGATGGGCAGCGGCCCCTCATTCGGCGCCGCGCATCAGGAATCCATCTGTATTCTGCTCGAGATGCAGTGGATTAACTCCGCCAGCATCCACAGCGGCGAGTATTTCCACGGCCCCTTTGAGATTACCGAAGCGGGAACGCCGTTTATTTTATTAAAAAGCAGCGGCCGCACCCGCCCGCTGGATGACCGCGCGATCCGCTTTATCGAACGTTACCAGGGAAAACTGCAGATTATTGACGTGGAAAAGGTGGGAATCGACACACTGCACGCCAGCGTGCGCGAATATTTCTGCGGCCTGCTGCACAACTGCGTACTGGATGTTTACAACCTGGCGCTGGCCACCGCCCGCAACCATCCGCTGACCACCCGCCGCTATATGTGGAAAGTCGAATATTGATTCGCTAACCGCCTGCCAGCCCCGGCGTAATTCTCCGGGGCTGCGTTGAGGATTACCAGCTAAAATCTTCAATACGTAATTCAAAAATATCGTGAATATAGCCAATTTCCGCTACCGGCAGCGCCACGTTATAGAGTATTTTTAGGCGCTGGAACGAGTGATTGACCATGGCAATAAATTCGCCATGCTGGCGGGTAAATTGCTCAAGATCTTTATAATGGCTAATTTCATTACGCATTACCAGACGCTCAATCATACAGCTGAGATGCACATATAAACTGATAATTAAGTTATTATTAAAATGCAAACCAAGCGTATTTTGCCACTCAGCGATAATGGTTTCGATATGACCCATGGTTTTTCCGGCATTCAGTATCGTCAGAGAGTTGACAACGTTATGCAGCGAAAACTCACGTACCATATTTTTATTAATCAGCGCAATTTGCTTTTCATTAAGATAGCCGCTTAAGAGCTGACTCAGATGTCGATGCCCCTGCTCGCCAAGTAGTTCCTCAATGCCAACCCAGGGCACTCCGGCCAGCTGCGGGTCGTGGGTACCCACGACCGCAATAACTTCATACTGGTGGAGCAACGATACCGCCGTACGACTGTTTTTTAAGCGCGTATACTCGCAGGCGATGATGTTAATATCAAAATCGTTGAGCAGGCTCTTCTCCATCAGATTTTTAAATTTAAATGCGGTACCGATACCTGTAATACAGGTCACCAGCAGCGCACGCTCTTTTTTTTCTGCGGGCCAGAACACATCCCAACGCGACTGATTAAGCGGCACGATCTCTTCGGCGATTTGTTCGATATTTTTTTCCAGCGCGATCTCGCTGGCAACATTCAGCGCCATGCGGGTCGTGACGTTATCCACCACCACCAGCGGGCCGTTAATCACCGACAAAAGCGCATCGGCAATCTCCTTTGTGTAGCCCATATCAATAAGCACCATCACACCCGCACGCGTGTCCGTATGCTGGAGATAATCAACCACGGCGCGACTGACGTCGCTGAACGCCACCTCCATCGGCATATCCATGGCCTGGTAGATCTTCTCGCCAATCAGGCGGTTGGCAACGCCGGCAATGCTGCTGGCGGTCGAATAACCGTGGGCGATTATCAGCGCTTTCACTTTTCCGCCGCTGGTCGCATCGATAGCATTACTGACAATGGCGGTAATCGCCAGACGGTCAAGCGTATCGATGAGCAGATCGTATTTGTTATTGACGACATCCAGTAGTTTCCCCGCGATACGCTGCGCCAGCCCCGCTGAGGACTCCAGCCAGCGCTGCATCACCAGACGCGCGGGCTCGGCAACGCTGCGCGGCGCCAGAGGAAGGCTGGTCAGGTAGCGGCCAGTAAGATAGGCGAATTCGGCATTCAGCTGGAGATCGTAATTGGCGGCGATCGCCTTGCCCACATCCTCAATAAAGCGCAGCCGCTTGTCCTGAAGAGAGACCGCGCTCTCCTGATTCATCAACGCATCGAGATAGAACGTCACGTTTTGATAAATGAGCTTTTCAAAGGTCCGCACGCTAATATTATCCTGAGCCAACTCCTCGCACAGGCTACAAATATTTTCCGTTAGCCGTTGGTATTCATGGTGACGACCAGAAAAAAGAGGCTGCGCATCGCCATCGCGGTAAATCATCACCCGCTCGCTATTTTGCTGAAGGGAAAAAGGCGCATCCGCCAGTAATCGGTCGGGCAGCAAACCCGCTTTTATGTGTAAAAGACCGCTATCACGTTCGCCAAATGTCCAGGCGCTGGCGCAAATATTGCGAATCAAATTTTCCAGCCCACCGACATTTCCTTCAAGCGTTTCACGCATTAGCTGGCTGACGATTTCGCCATCCAGCGCAAGATCGTGGTTCAAACGCTGGGCTTCACGGCGGAAAAAGTGGTGGATAAACGCCAGCCGCTCGAATTGGCCGCGTTCAGCGATCGGCAGAATTTTTACAATCACCGGAATACGGCGAATAAAGGTCGCCAGGAAGTGTTTTTCCAGATCCTCGGTTGAAGCAAAAATTAGCCGCACCGTCGCGCTGCGCTCGTCGGTGCTCTCCCCCAGCCGGCGCCAGCTACCGTTATCCATAAAATGAAACAGCTTTTCCTGACCTTCGGGCGGCAGCCGATGAACCTCATCGATAAACAACACCCCGCCGTTGCTGGTCTCGATAAGACCAGGAACGGCTTTATCGGCGCCGGTAAAGGCCCCCTTCGCATGACCAAATAACTTCGAGGTCAGTAGTTCTGGATTATTCGCGTACTCGGCGCAGTTAAATACGGTAAAAGGCGCATCGGCAGGTAAAATACCTTCATCTATTGCGTAGTGCCAGAGCTGGCGAGCTAGAAAGCTTTTCCCGGTGCCAGTAGGGCCCCGCAGCAGCAGCGGCAGACCTGCGCCAGGGTAGCTGATGGCGGCCTTGCACTGCCGCAATGCTTCCTGCAGGCTGCCCTGCGCGCCAATCAGCTGCGCCAGACTATCCTGACGCTCCGCGCACAGCGCCTGAATGGAGGCGTATTCGCCGTGCCGAACCGCCAGCCGGTGATGATCGCGCAGAACGGTAACGGGTAAAAACAGCACCGGGCGACCGTTCACTTTGACCACCCGCTGCTCGCGATGAAGATTATTCAGATGATGGCTGATGATGCTGCGTTTTTGCTTCAAGCTATCGGCGATGGCCATAGCGTTAAACTCGCCCAGCGCTTCCGCCGTCAGCGCTCGCCCGGCGATCCGTTGTTCTAGCTGGCGAAAAATCGACTCCTTGTTCATCTCGCTCCCCTGTCAAAAGCGTAAAATTCGCTTATACGACAATTCGCGCAGGACGTCGCTGCCGCCAGCCACACTTCTTTAAAAGCGCTTAATTTTTCATGGTTTAACGTTCCCCGCGTGCCAGATGCGCTCGGCATAGCGGCCAATCACCGCCAGCGAGACGGCAAGGATCAGGAAAAACAGCACCTTGTGCATCCCGTTCCAGAAAAATTCAAAGAAGCGGGTATAGAGATTGATCGCCAGGAAGGTTAACCCAAAGCCGCGCAGCATTGCGTCATCGGTTTTCAGACTGATAAAAATGCAGACGCCGGCCGCCGCGGCAAACAGCAGCCCCCACGGCAGGAGTCGCGCCTGGCTTACGTTGTACCAGCTGTCAGCGTCGTAATTGCCGAAAATCGACAGGATCCACAGCGCAATAAACAGATACGTGAGGCCCATCGCCTTGCTGACGGTAAACAGCTGCCGCTGGCGAAGCAGGGACTGCGCGCCGTAGCAGAGCGCCAGCAGCGCGCCGCCGAACAGGACGAAGCGAATCGGGTAGTTCATGCCCAGCCAGTAGGCGCCCCACCCCGAGACATAGCCGGTTTCCGCGCCAAACCAGTTGCCCAGCGCCAGCAGAAAAAAGAGCCACACCAGCCCGGAGCGGGCAGCATAGCCGATAGCGCCGTAAATCACGCATCCGGCCAGAAACAGCGGCGCGATATGGCCGCTGCCGTTATCCAGCCGTTCGCCAAGCTGCCATAGCGCCACCGCGGTAAAGACAACGCCCAGAAACAAAATCGCCTCGGTGCTGTAGTGCCACTGCGTTTCCCGCCGCTGGCGGCGAAAACCCCAGGCGTAGCAGGCCACCGCCAGCAGCGCAGGCAGCAGGATCCGCGTCAGCGCCGAGCGGCTGAACAGGCTCAGCAGCCACGCCACCAGTTCATTGTCGGCGAACAGACTGCCCAGAGCAATCAGCACGCAGGCCAGCGCGGTCCAGAAGGCATAGCGGCTCAGACGCCGCCAGTCGAAGGGGGAGACGCGCAGCGTTTGCGCCAGCCGCTGGCTGTCTGCCGGGGTTAACTCCCCGCTGGCCTGCCAGGCGTTCAGCGCGCGCTGAATAATGCGCTGCTCTTTTCGGGTTACGTTCATAGGCATTCCTTGAGACTGATGACAAACCTGTTTTCGCTAATGTGCTCGCCTTTCTGCGGGTGGCAGTTGCGCCTGACCCGGCCTACCTAACCATTTATATATCAGATTGTTACCCCGCAACTTAGGCCCGCGTAAGCGCAGCGCCGCCGGGCATGATATCAGGCTCGATACCCGTCATATTGCCGGGTGGCGGCTGCGCCTGACCCGGCCTACGGTCCCAAATCACCGCCGGGCCTGGGGCTGCTGAAACTGCCGGTGTTGCGGCCTCAACATCGCTGAGACGTTCCCGGCCGGCCGGGCAATACCCGAAGATGGCACATTGCCAGCCATCTGATTCCTTGTGATTAATGTTGGTCCAGCCACGCCAGCGCCTGCTCGCCCGCCTCGTCCATCGGCAGGTAGACCAGCAGGCGCGAACCGTTGCGCGGCGCCGAATACCAGTACATCTGCTGCAGGCTGAATCGCCCGAGCTGCGGGTGGTTAAAATGTTTAATCTGGTTTTCCACGCCACGCACCTCGTAGCGCTGATGCCACAGCGCTTCAAACTCCGACGAGGCGGCGAAAAAGCGCGCCAGTTTGTTTTCCCATGCCGGATCGCCGCGGTGCTCGGCCATCGCGGCGCGGAAATAGGAGACGAAGGTCGGCAGCACATCGCGATTTTCGATCCGGCTGCGCCAGGTCTCATGGGTCAGATACAGATAAATGCAGTTGCGATCTTCTTCCGGGAGGGTGGCGAAATCGATGCCCATCAGGCGGCAGAAGCTGTCGTTCCAGGCCACAATATCAAAGTTCGGTTTTTGAATACTGGCCGGCTGCGGCATCAGGCTGTCGAGCATTCGCCGGGTGCCGGGGCTGATGCCTTCACATACCGTCACCTGGGTCGCTTCCGGCGGGGTCAGCCCGGCGAGTACGAACAGGTGCCGGGTCTCCAGCGGGCTGCACTGCAGGGCATTCGCTACCCCCACCAGCACCGCTTCCGACGGATTCACCTCCCGCCCCTGCTCCAGCCAGGTGTACCAGGTGACGCCGACGTCGGCAAGCATCGCCACCTCCTCCCGACGCAGACCCGGCGTGCGCCGGCGGCCCACCCGGGGCAACCCCAGGCGCTGCGGATCGAGGCTCTCACGCCGGGCGCGCAGAAACGCCCCCAGCTGTTTGCGCCGATCGTCCGGCACGGCGAACGTCGACTCTCGTTGCGGCATCGTGGTCATCACCCCTCCAGCATGGTAGTTCCAGTACCAGTATAGACAGGAACTGGTACCCGTTTAATTTATCGGTAATGCTACGTCGGTCTGCTGAATGACGCAATGGAGAACCCCATGAAAACGTCTGCTGTTTCACCCGGCCGCGCCGGTCTGTGGCTGCTGCTGGGCGGCCAGATGCTGCCGCTTATTGATACCTCGATCACCAATGTGGCGCTGGACGCCATCACCCACACCCTGGCGGCCAGCGCCACGCAGCTGGAGCTTATCGTCGCGCTCTACGGCGTCGCCTTTGCCGTCTGCCTGGCGATGGGCAGTAAGCTTGGCGATAACTATGGCCGCCGTCGCCTGTTTATGTGGGGCGTCGCTCTCTTTGGCATCGCTTCCCTGCTGTGCGGCATGGCGAACAGCATCAGCGCCCTGCTGGCCGCCCGCACCCTGCAGGGCGCCGGGGCGGCGCTGATTGTGCCGCAGATCCTCGCCACCCTGCACGTCACCCTCAAAGGCCCGGCCCACGCCCGGGCCATCAGCCTGTATGGCGGGATCGGCGGGATCGCGTTTATCGTCGGTCAGATGGGCGGCGGCTGGCTGGTATCGGCGGATATCGCCGGGCTGGGCTGGCGCAACGCCTTTTTTATCAATGTGCCGATCTGCCTGCTGGTGCTGGCCCTGAGCCGCCGCTATGTGCCGGAAACCCGTCGTGAGACGCCGTCGCGGATTGACTGGCAGGGCACCCTGTACCTCGCCCTCATCCTCTGCTGCCTGCTGTTCCCGATGGCCCTCGGTCCGGAGCTGCACTGGCCGCTGTGGCTGCAGCTGATGCTGGTGGCGGTTCTGCCGCTGCTGTTCGCCATGCGTCAGAGCGCCCTGCGCCAGCAGCAGCGCGGCGACCATCCCCTGCTGCCGCCGCGTCTGCTGCAGTTGACCAGCATCCGCTTCGGGATGGCCATCGCTCTGCTGTTCTTCAGCGCCTGGTCCGGCTTTATGTTCTGTATGGCGCTGACCATGCAGGAGGGGCTGGGGATGGCGCCGTGGCAGTCCGGCAATAGCTTTATCGCCCTCGGCGTGGCCTATTTTATTTCGGCGCTGTATGCCCCGCGGCTTATCGCCCGCTACAGCATGGGGCGGATCCTGTTGACCGGTCTGACGGTGCAGATCGCCGGGCTACTGCTGTTGTGCGCCACCTTCTCCCGCTTCGGCATCGCCACCACCGCCCTGACGCTGGTCCCCGCCACGGCGCTGATCGGCTACGGTCAGGCGCTGATCGTCAACAGCTTTTACCGCATTGGCATGCGCGATATCAGCGCCAGCGACGCCGGGGCCGGGAGCGCTATCCTCAGCACCCTGCAGCAGGCGACCCTCGGTCTCGGGCCGGCTATCCTCGGTTCGCTGTTCCTGGCGCTGGCCCGCCGCGGCGGCGGAAACTATCCGCAGGCGCTGATTGATTTTCTGCTGGTCGAGGTGGCCATGATGCTGTTGCTGGGGGCCATCGCGCTGTGGCTGCGCCATCATCTCAACCGACAGCCGGCGACGGCGGCGTCGTAATACCGGCGGCGGTAATTTGCATAATCGTTATCCAGCGGTCATCATACCCGCTGGATATTCAGGAGACGTTATGCAGGAATTAATATCGCAAATTGCCGCCTTAGGAATCGAAATAACCCCCACCCGCTCGCTGATGATTATCTTCGGCATTATCTTGTTCACCGCCGTCGTCGTGCATCTGATATTGCACAAAGTGGTCCTGCGCGCTTTTGAAAAACGGGCGTTGGCCAGCAGCCATCTGTGGTTGCAAATCATCACGCAGAATAAACTCTTTCACCGACTGGCCTTTACCCTGCAGGGGATCATCGTTAACGTGCAGGCGGTGCTGTGGCTGCAAAAAGGCAGCGAGGCCGCGGAAATATTAACCACCGTGGCTCAGCTATGGGTGATGATATATGCCATGCTGTCCTTCTTCTCGCTGCTGGATGTGATCTTAAAGCTGGCGCAGAAATTTCCCGCCGCCTCTCAGCTACCGCTGAAGGGGATATTCCAGGGAATTAAGCTGGTGACGGCGATTATTATCGGCATCCTGATTATTTCCCTGCTGATAGGCCAGTCGCCAGCGATCCTGATTAGCGGGCTCGGCGCGATGGCCGCGGTACTGATGCTGGTATTTAAAGATCCGATCCTTGGTCTGGTGGCCGGTATCCAGCTCTCGGCCAACGATATGCTCAAGCTTGGCGACTGGCTGGAGATGCCGAAGTACGGCGCCGACGGCGCGGTGATCGATATCGGCCTCACCACGGTCAAGGTACGCAACTGGGACAACACCATCACCACCATTCCAACCTGGTCGCTGGTCTCCGACTCATTTAAAAACTGGAGCGGGATGTCGGCCTCCGGCGGCCGCCGCATTAAGCGCAGCCTCAACATCGACACCACCAGCATTCATTTCCTCGATGAACAGGAGCAGCAGCGCTTGATCCGGGCGAAGTTGCTTAAACCCTATATGGATTCGCGCCACGAGGAGATTAGCGCCTGGAACCAGCAGTATGCCGGGGAGCAATCGGTTCTCAATGAGCGCCGAATGACCAATGTCGGCACCTTCCGCGCCTATCTGCAGGAGTATTTACGTCATCATCCGCGCATCCGCCAGGATATGACCCTGATGGTGCGCCAGCTGGCGCCGGATGCCAACGGCTTGCCGATCGAGATCTACTGCTTCACCAACACCGTGGTGTGGGCGGAATATGAGGGGATCCAGGCGGATATTTTCGACCATGTCTTCGCCGTAGTGGAGGAGTTTGGCTTACGCATTCATCAAACGCCCACCGGCAACGACATTCGCGCGCTGGCGGGGGCCTTCCCCCGCTAACCTCAGGCGCTGGCGCGGGCGATCACGCGCCAGTCCATCATCACCCGCTCGACGGCGGCGTCGGGATCGTCGATGCGTTTCATTAACAGATCCACCGCCGTGCGGCCGATCGCCCGGGAGGGCTGTTCAACGGTGGTCAGCTGCGGGGAGACCACTTCCGCCAGCTCGGTGCCGTCGAAGCCGATCACCGCGATATCCTCCGGCACCCGCAGCCCGGCCTGGTCAATCGCCCGCAGCGCCCCGGCGGCAAGGGAGTCCGATACGGCAAATACCGCGTCGGGCTTCTCGTCTTGCGACAGCAGCTGCTCCATCGCCCGTTTACCGGCCGCCGCGCTAAGATCCTGCGCATAGGTTACCTGCTGATACGCCAGACCGTGCACGTGCAGCACGCTTTTATAGCCGCGCTCGCGCAGACGGGCGTAGCGATAGCTGAGGTCGTGATTAATGAGCGCGATGCGGCGGCGGCCGCCGTCGGCCAGCCGGGACACCGCCCCCTGGGCCGCCTCGACGTCGTTAATCCCGACGCAGGAGATGCTGCCTGTGTCGGCATACTCCGCACACTGTACCCAGGGCGCATCGCCAATCATGGTGGTCAGTTCCGGCAGGCTGGAGAGCGCGTTCATGGTGATAATGCCATCGACCATTTTGCCGGAGAGCAGCTGCAGGCCGGAGGTCGAGCGGGCCAGATCCGACCCGGAGTTACACAGCAGAATGCGGTAGCCGTTCTTTTCCGCCTCTTCTTCTATCCCTTTCACCACCTCGGCGCAAAAGGGGTTAGCGATATTGGAGACCATCACCAGGATCATATTGCTGCGGGCGGTTCGCAGCTGTCGCGCCAGCAGGTTCGGCTGATAGTTGCTCTCTTTGATCGCCTGCAGCACGCGCTCACGGTTTTTGGCTTTTACCGTATCGCTGTTGTTCAGCACCCGCGACACCGTGGCCACCGAAACGCCGGCCAGACGAGCAATTTTCTGAATAGACATAAACCCTGCACTTCCTGCGATAGAGGTGGATCCTGCAGGCTATCATAAATGACCTCTGGTTGGCCTGCCAGCCTGGCGCGCAAGCGCGGCTCAGTAAGACGGTGTCTCGGGAAACTATTAATAATCAGGGCTTCTCTCCCGCCCCGTTAACGCGCATCCTTTTGCCGTTTCATATGCTTATTAGCGCAGGAGGCGCAACAGACCGCCTGCGCCCCATTTGTGCTTTTATGATTAAGGATGATATCCCCATGAGGCTCTCCACCGCGATTCTCGCCCTCAGCTGTGCCCTGGTAACGATCACCGGCTGCACCTCGTCAAAATCGTCACCGGAACGCCACGCCTATGCGTTCGTCGCCCACCGCTCCGATTTTGTCGGCGGCAACTTCACCGTCAACCGTCAGGAAAATTACCGTTTAAACCTGCCGACCTTCACGGCGATGTACGCCCGCGGCCAGCAGGATAAAGCCGCTGGCATGAGCGAAAGCGACGCCCGCCGCACCGCCGAGGCCATCAAACAACAGGCGGCGCAGGGCACCCGCACCGAGCACGCCTTTACCGGCAACGCCAGCGACAAATGGGATAATGCGATGGAAAATAAAGATGCCGTCCTGTTCGGCAATGAGCTCTCCGGGGCCTATCTCGACGGCTATCTTGGGGTGAAATAACCCGGCGGCGCGCGTCCTGCGCCCCGCCAGAATTCAGCGTTCGACGCTCACCCAGCGCTGCTGCTGATGGCTTTTGACGATCGCCTCGATGATGTACATCACATCGGCGCCGTCGTCGAAAGCGGCGAAGCGCCGGGCCCCGGCCTCCGGCATCTTCCCGGCGCGCACCGCCTGATAAAAATGGCCCATCATATTCTTAAAGGCGTCCGGCCAGCCCTCAATATGGCCGCCGGGGTAATGGGCGCTGTCAGCGATCTCCGGCCGCAGCAGGCTGGGGTCGTCGCTGAGCCGCCGATCCGGCTGCTCGCGGTGGCCAATCCACAGCCGCTGGGGCACTTCCTGATCCCAGGCCAGAGAACAGCGACTGCCGTTAATCTCCACCGCCAGACGGTTTTTCCGCCCGGCGCTCACCTGAGAGACCATAAAGCTGCCTTTGCTGCCATCGTCAAAACGCAACAGCACCGAGCCAAAGTCCTCGGTATCGACAGGCCGGGTTTCATATCCCTGCGCCTCGTGAACGGCGCTGAAGGTCGCTTTGCCATTCACTGGCGCTTTACGCGTCGGCCAGACGATAGACAGATCCGCCATCACCTCGACAATCCGCCGACCGGTCATAAACTGCACGGTATCGCACCAGTGGGAGCCGATGTCGGCCACCGTCCGCGACGCGCCGCCCTGCGCCGCATCAACCCGCCAGTTGTAGTCGGTCTCCAGCAGCATCCAGTCCTGTAAATAGCCGCCGTGCGCCGCGAAGATTCTGCCGACATCGCCATGGCGGATCATCGCCGCCGCCTGCTGGACCATGGCGAACTGGCGATAGACAAAGCTGACGCCATGCACCACGCCGGCCCGGGCGGCAAGCGTCACCAGCTCCCGCGCCTCCTCCGCCGTCATACACAGCGGTTTTTCGGAGAAGACGTGCAGCCCGGCGGCGAGGATCTGCCGGTTAATCTGGGCATGCAGATGGTTCGGCGTACAGTTATGCACCACCTGCAGCCCCGGATGGGCCAGCAGCGCCTCCACGCTGTCGTAGGCATGGGCAATATTCAGCGCTCGCGCCTTGCGCTGCGCCGCCTCAAGGCTGCTGTCGCACAGCGCCACCACCTCGATATCCCCCAGCCGCCGCAGCGCCTCCAGATGCGCCGGACCAATAAACCCTGCCCCAATAATCGCGACCTGAATCATATTATTCCCTCCCGCCGGCGGCAAAGTCATCGAAGGCCCGCCCGGCAACGGGAATGATATGGCGACGAATAAACTCGCTGCCCTCGCGCGCGCCGGTCTCGGCGTCCTTCAGGCAGCACTCCCATTCCAGCACCGCCCAGCCGTCAAAATCATATTCGGTCAGCTTACTGAACACCCCTTTGAAGTCGATCTGCCCGTCGCCGGGAGAGCGGAAACGGCCAGCCCGCTGCTGCCAGGGCTGATAGCCGCCGTAGACGCCATTGCGCCCGTTGCGGCGAAATTCGGCGTCCTTGACGTGAAACGCTTTAATTCGCGAATGATAGATATCGATATAGGTCAGGTAATCCATCTGCTGCAGATGCAGGTGGCTCGGGTCATAGAGCATATTGCAGCGCGGATGGTTATCCACCCGCGCGAGAAAACGCTCAAAGGTCACGCCATCATGCAGGTCTTCGCCGGGGTGGATCTCGTAGCAGACGTCGACGCCCTGCTCGTCGAAGAGGTCCAGCAGCGGCCGCCAGCGCCGGGCCAGCTCGGCAAAGGCCTCATCCAGAAGCGGCTGATTATGCGGCGGCCATGGATAAAAAAAGGGCCATGCCAGCGCCCCGGAAAAGGTCGCATGGGCCTTCAGCCCCAGGCGACCGGAGGCCACCGCCGCCTGCTTGACCTTCTCCACCGCCCAGCGCTGGCGCGCCTGCGGATCGCCATGCAGCGCCGCCGGAGCAAAGGCGTCAAACGCCGCGTCATACGCCGGATGCACCGCCACCAGCTGTCCTTCAAGGTGGGTGGACAGCTCGCTGATCGCCAGCCCATGCTCCGCTAGGACACCACTGACCTCGTCGCAGTAGGTCTGGCTCGCCGCCGCCCGCTCGACATCGAAAATCGCCGGGTGGTTGCAGGGGATCTGCAATGCCTTGTACCCGAGGCCGGCGGCCCACTGCGCCACCCCCTCCAGCGTGTTGAACGGCGCCTGCGGGCCGATAAACTGCGCCAGAAAAATGCCCGGTCCCTTAATCGTTTTCATACCCCCTCCTGAAAAATTAGTGCGGCTCTTTCTCGTTGTACTGGAAAGAGAAAAGGAAAATCAGCGCGATAACCGCGGCGGCCACCGCCGGGATCCACCAGAAGGTCACCCAGGCCTGCGGCACGCTCTGCCCGGCCACCAGATGGTTATACAGCGCGCCGGAGATCTGCGAGCCCAGCAGCATGCCGATCCCGTAGGTGAACATCACAATCATGCTCTGCGCCTGGCCTTTGACCTTCTCGCCCGCCACGCGGTCGGTGTAGATAAAGCCGACGACAAAGAAAAAGTCATAGCACACGCCGTGCAGCAAAATGCCGAGATAGAGCAGGAAGCGCCCCTCTTCGCTGACGCCGAGGGCGAAAAAGGCATAGCGCACAAACCACGCCGCCATGCCGATAAGCAGCATGTATTTCACCCCGAGGCGACGGAACAGCAGCGGGATCACCAGCATAAAGACGATCTCTGACACCTGGCCGAAGGACATCGCGGTGCTGACATCCTTAACGCCGGCATCCGCCAGATACGACGCGGTATAGGCGTAATAGGTGCCTAACGGCACGGAAATTAAGGTGGCGCAGAGAGAGAAAATCAGGAAATGGCGCGTTTTCAGCAGCGCGAAGGCGTCCGCGCACAGCAGATCGCGAAACTGAACCGGCATGCCTTTGGCCGGCGCCGGGGTGTGGGGCAGCGTCAGGCTGTAGATCGCCAGCGCCACCGAACAGAGCGCCGCCAGGGTGAAGATGCCGGTGGTGTCAGAGATGCCGGTCACCCCGATGCAGATCCCGGCGATAATCCAGCCGATGGTGCCGAACACGCGGACCACCGGAAAGGTTTTATCGACGTTAGCCAGGCTGTGGAAGGCGATATTGTTGGTCAGCGCCAGGGTCGGCATGTAGCACAGCGTATAGCCGAACAGCAGGCCAATCAGCAGCGCGCCGTTCTGCGCCACCAGCGCCTGGGGGACAAACCACAGGATCGCCGCCCCGGCCAGGTGCATCACCGCCATCACCTTCTGCGAGGCGAAAAAGCGATCCACCAGCATCCCCAGCACAAAGGGAGACAGGATGGAGGCGATCGGCCCGGCGGAGAACGCATCGCCGATCAGCAATGACATCTCATAGCGGGTCATGACCAGCCCCAGGGTCACCGACCAGCTGCCCCAGATAAAGAACTGCATAAACATCATTAACGACAGCCGCGGCACCAGAAAACGGTGGCTCACGCGGACACTTTCCCGACCTTCTGTTGTTGTGACCATGTTGCTCGCCCTCAGAAAAGTAATCGATTACAAAATCGCTCAACACAAAAGTAATCGATTACAAAAAGAAGATCGCCAGGCAAATGCGCCACCTGCGAAGAGGATCACAATAAAAAGGCAGGCAGCCCCGCCGGACGGCGGGGCATCTCGCTTACGCCGGGCGGCGCAGCAGTTTGAAGGCGATAAACAGGAACAGGATCCACACCGGCAGCAGGATCGCCGACAGGCGCATCCCGTCGATCGTGCACATCAGCGCCAGAATCAGCCCAAGGAAAGCAATGCAGAAGTAGTTGCTGGCGGGCGCCAGCAGCGCTTTAAACTTCGACTCACGCCCTTTGCGGCGCTGGGCGGCGCGGAACTTCAGATGCGCCATACAGATCATGATCCAGTTCAGCAGCAGCGTCGCCACCACCAGGGCCATCAGCAGTCCCAGCGCTTCATGCGGCAGCAGGTAGTTCAGCACCACCACCAGCGAGGTGATAATCCCCGAGAGCAGCAGAGAGTTCACCGGCACGCCTCGCTTGCTGACGCGGGCGAGGAAGGTCGGCGCATTGCCCTGCACCGACAGGCCGAACAGCATCCGGCTGTTGGAGTACACGCCGCTGTTATACACCGACAGCGAAGCCACCAGAATGACGAAGTTCAGCGCGGACGCCACCAGGTTGCTGTCGAGATGATGGAAAATCATCACAAACGGGCTGCTATCGGATTTGATCTCCACCCACGGGTAGAGCGCCAGCAGCACCACCAGCGAACCGATATAGAACAGCAGGATACGATAAACCACCTGGTTGACCGCTTTCGGAATGCTCTTTTCCGGATTTTGCGCTTCCGCGGCGGTGATGCCGATAAGCTCCAGCCCGCCGAAGGAGAACATGATCACCGCCAGCGACAGGATAAGACCGTGCCAGCCGGTGGCGAAGAAACCGCCGTGCTTCCACAGGTTGTCGAAACCCGCCTTGCTGCCGCCGTGGCCGCCAAACAGCATCCACAGGCCAAAGGCAATCATGCCGATAATCGCCAGCACTTTTATCAGCGCGAACCAGAACTCCGCTTCGCCATACAGGCGCACGTTGACCAGGTTGACGGCGTTAATAATGAGGAAGAAGGCCGCCGCCCAGATCCAGGTCGGAACGTCGGGCAGCCAGTACTGCATGTAGATCCCGGCGGCGGTCAGCTCCGCCATTCCCACCAGCACGAACATCACCCAGTAGTTCCAGCCGGACAGGAAGCCGGCGAACGGGCCCCAGTATTTGTAGGCAAAGTGGGCAAAGGAGCCGGATACCGGCTCTTCCACCACCATCTCGCCCAGCTGGCGCATGATCAGAAAAGCGACAATCCCGGCCACCGCGTAGCCCAGCAAGACCGCCGGGCCAGCCATTTGAATCGCCGGACCAATGCCGAGAAACAGGCCGGTGCCAATCGCGCCGCCAAGGGCGATAAGTTGAATGTGTCGGTTCTGTAAACCGCGATGAAGCGTCGGGCCGCTCTCTTCTACGGCATCCGACGACGTTGACGCGTCTTTCACGTCGTTCCCCTGTGTGTTTTTGCGAAGGGGCACCTTTTATCACTTAGGGGGGATTGTCGCAAGTTGCGTGGGGCTATGGCGGCGGCTAGATTCCCCCCCACGCTTGCACGATCCCAGGCCGGGCAAGGCGTCGTCGTCCGGCACATACGCGGTGACTACCCGCTCTCTTTGCCCGCTGGCGCTGAGCTTACCGGCCCTACGCAGACGCCTGTATCCCGGTCAGGAAAACTTAATATCGCACCATCACCGACTTCAGCTCCGTGTAGTCATCGATAAACGCGCTGCCGAATTCGCGCCCGATGCCCGAGCCCTTCATGCCGCCGAACGGCACCGCCGGGTCGAGGAAGGTATGCATATTGACCCACACGATGCCGGCGTCTATCGCCTCCGAGTAGCGCAGCGCCAGGCGAATATTATCCGACCAGACGCTGGCCGCCAGGCCATACGGCGAGGCATTCATCCGCGCCAGCGCCTCGTCTTCACTGTGATAGCCGATAAAGCTGCACACCGGGCCGAAGGTCTCCTCGCGCATCAGGGTGCTCTCTTCACTGCGCACTTTGACCGCCGTCGGCTGCAGGAAATAGCCCTCCCCCGGCAGGGCTTCGCCGCCGCAGACGATGGTATCGCCCTCGTCGCGTGCGGTCTGAATGAGCCGCAATACTTTTTCATGCTGCTGGCGGTTGGCCAGCGGCCCCATCAGCGTGCGCTCATCCAGCGGCGATCCCGGCGCGAAGGCGCTGAGTCTTTCTTTCAGCAGCGCCAGCACCGCATCCAGTTTGCCCTGCGGCAGATAAAAGCGCTCCGCGGCGGCGCAAATCTGCCCCTGGTTCAGGTAGCCGGCTTCAAGAATGCCGTTGACCATCGCCTCCGGCGTCAGGTCGTCAAGAAACAGCGCGGCGTTTTTGCCCCCCAGCTCAAGGGTGACCCGTTTACCGAAAGCGCCAGCCGACTGCTGGACTTTCTCGCCGGTAGCCACCGAGCCGGTGAAGCTCACCTTGGCGCAGGCCGGATGAGTAATCAGCCGCTGAGCAATCTCGCCGCCGGCGCCGTTGACCACGTTAATCACCCCGTCCGGAATACCCACCGCTTTCGCCAGCTCCGCCACGCGCAGCAGCGTCAGCGGCGTATACTCACTCGGCTTGAGGACGATGGTGCAGCCGCAGACCAGGGCCGCCGCCAGCTTCCAGACGGCAATCATGATGGAGAAGTTCCACGGCACGATGCCCACCACCACCCCCAGCGGCTGGCGGCGGGTGAAGGCGGTATATTTCTCCCCGGCCATCGACGGCAGCGACACATCCAGCGTTTCGCCGGTCACCTTACCCGCCCAGCCGGCGAAGTAGCGCAGGAACGCGACCGATTGATCCAGCTCTAACATCCGCGCCAGGGTGATGGTCTTACCGGAGCAGAGACTTTCCAGCTGCGCCAGCGCTTCGCGATGCTCAGCCAGGGCATCCGCCAGCTTCAGCAGCAAGGTTCCGCGCGCCAGCGTCGGCATTTCGCGCCACTGACTAAACGCCTGGCGGGCGCTCTCTACCGCGCGGTCCGCCTGGTCGCTATCCGCCGCGGTGACCTCGGCGATCGCCCGCCCGGTGGCCGGGTTGATCACCGCAAACGGCGCGCCGCGGCCCGCCTCTCGCTCACCGGCGATAAACTGCCCGTGCGGCTGGCGTAAAAAGGCGGTCACTTCCGCCAGTAAGGTTATCTCGCTCATCGTCAGTACCCGTTTTTTCAGCAACGTTGGCCCATCACAGCACGGCTTCCCGCCGCCGCCCATCGTTCTAAAGAACGTCATTCTTCCGGACGATATTCAACGCCCGCGCGGCGTGCTGTGATGAGGAACTTGAGCGAGGCAAGACCACAGGGTAACGCGATGAACATCAAAATCGATGCGCTGAACTACTACGGCGCGACGAAGAAATACCACCTCCATTTTCCGGCGCTGCGGGAAGATATTGAAGCCGACGTGGTGATTATCGGCGGCGGCTTCTCCGGCATTAACACCGCCCTTGAGCTGGCGGAACAGGGCATCACTAACGTGGTGGTGCTGGAAGCGCGCCATCTCGGCTACGGCGGCACCGGGCGCAACGGCGGCCAGGTGATGGCCGGTATCGGTCACGATATCGAAGCGGTAAAAAAGCACGTCGGCAAAGAGGGGCTGGAGACGCTGTTTAAAATCGCCAACCTCGGCGCAGGCATCATTCGCGAGCGCATCCGCAAATACAACATCGACGCCGATTTCGTCCCCGGCTACGGCTACCTCGCCTATAACCAGCGGCAGCTCAAAACGCTGCGCCAGTGGGAGAAAGAGTTTAAGGCCGCCACCCCGGATGAAGATATCGAACTGTATACCGGGAAAGAGGTGCAGCAGGTGGTCGGCTCCGAGGTCTACTGCGGCGCGCTGAAACATATGGGCGGCGGGCAGATCCATTCGCTCAATATGCTCCTCGGCTCGGCGCAGGCCGCCCATTCGCTGGGGGTGAAGATCTTCGAATCCTCGCCGGTGGTGGAGGTGAATTACGGCAAACAGGTGCGGGTACGGACCGCGATGGGCAGCGTCAAAGCCGCCAAGCTGCTGTGGGCCTGCGACAGCTTCCTCAACAATATGGAGCCGGAGATCTACAACAAAACGCTGGTCACTTACTCCTACCAGGTATCGACCGAGCCGCTCTCCGATGAACTGATCGAGCGCATCAGCCCGCTGCGCGGCGCCTTCAGCGATATTCGCCCGGTGATTAATTATTACCGCGTCACCCGGGAAAACCGCCTGCTGTTCGGCAGCGCCACCCGCTTTGTGGAGTATACGCCGAACGATTTCGCCGCCTGGAACCGCACCCTGCTGGCGGAGGTCTTCCCCTATTTGAAGGATGTGAAGATCGATTTCGCCTGGGGCGGGCCGATGGCCTGTAGCGCCAACCTGTTCCCGCAGATCGGCACCCTACGCGATCACAACAACGTCTTTTACGTCCAGGGGTACTCCGGCTTCGGCGTCACCCCATCGCACATCGTGTGCAAAATCCTCGCCGAAGGGATCAACGGCGGTTCCGACCGCTATCGTCTGCTGAGCAGCATCCCCCACGCGACCATCCACGGCCGTGACAGCCTGCGCTTGCTATTAGTCACCGCCGGAAAACTGATGCATCAAACCGCCGGTTTCTGGAAAGGCCGGAGTTAACCAGGAGAACGCTATGCACGCTTTTAAACTTAAACACCCGGTGCCCGACCTGCAGCCAATCGGCAGCGTCAGCCTGCTCGGCGCGACGCCGACCGCCGGCGACCCGCAGGTGGCCGGGGCGATGATCTACGGCGAGCCGCAGGATGCCTTTACCTGCGGACTGTTTTCGTCCACTGAGGGGAGCTTTACCATGACCTATCCGTTTACCGAACACGCCACCGTGCTGGAAGGCGAAGTGGAGCTGACCGTCGCTGGCGGCGAGCCGCAGCGCTTTGCGCCGGGCGACAGCTGGTTTGTTAAACAGGGTACCGAAGTGGAGTGGAAAATCCTGACGCCGCGATTTGTGAAGCACTACCTGGCGAACGTCGAGACGCGCTAACGCGCTGATACTGCCCGGCGGCGCTGCGCTTGCCCGGGCCGGGAGGACGAATGCCGTCGCCAGGCCGGGTCAGGCGCCAGCCGCCACCCGGCAGAAACAGGCGCAATGTGGCAAGACGGATGGCCCCGGTTTTCGGGGTCATGTTGTTTATCCACCCTCACATTCATCGACGGCGTCACAGAATCATGCGCCGCCCTCCACCTTCCGGACGATATTCGTTGAGCAGGATGCCCGCCTAAATTATGACTATCCGGGAGTGGCGCTGGCTATTCCCTGCCCTCCCCCACTATTGTGCAGAGGTTGACTATGTTTAGTAACAGACTTGCCAGCCATCTTGAGCGCGGGGTCGTCGGCTTCCCGACCACTCTCGCCAGCTCCGTCGGGCTGATTATGGCCAGCCCGGTGATCCTGACGGTGACCAGCGGCTTCGGCATGGGGGGTGATACCTTCGCGCTGGCGGTGCTGCTGGCCTTTATTATGATGCAGGCGCAGGTCACCACCTTTGCCGAGGCGGCGACGCTCATTCCCACCACCGGTTCGGTGTACGACTATATCTCCTGCGGCATGGGACGCTTCTTCGCCATCACCGGCGCGCTGTGCGCCTATCTGATCGTGCATATTTTCGCCGGGACGGCGGAGACGATCCTGGCCGGCATTATGGCGCTGGTGAACTTCGAATCGATCAACGCCCAGATGGCCGCTCACCAGAACACCTGGATGGTGGGCGTCGGCATGGTGGTGGTTTTCGGCCTGTTGAACGCCATCGGCGTGGAAATCTTCGGCAAGGTCGAAGTGGTGCTGACTTTCGGCATGTGGACCACGCTGACCATTTTCGGCCTGTGCGGCATTTTTATGGCGCCGGTCACCCATCTTTCCGGCTGGTTCGGCACGCCGCTGAACGTCAGCGATATCCATGGCCTGTTCGGCTATATCGGCATGGCGATGTTTATGTTCGTCGGTTGCGAACTGGTGACGCCGATGGCGCCGGAGATCAAACAGGCTCACCGTACCATTCCGCGGGCGATGGCGCTGGGCCTTCTGGGGGTCGCCAGCTGCATGTTTATCTACGGGGCGGCGATCAACCGCCAGGTGGAGAACACCGTGCTCGACGCGGCCAACAACGTCCATCTGCTGGATACGCCGATGGCGATCCCGGCCTTTGCCGAGCGGGTGATGGGCCACGCCGGCCAGTACTGGCTGGGGGTCGGGCTGCTGCTGGCGGGCTGCGCCACCATCAATACGCTGATGGCCGCGGTACCGCGCATTATTTACGGTATGGCGCTGGACGGCGCGCTGCCCCGCTTCCTGACCTGGCTGCATCCGCGCTTTAAAACGCCGGTGATCGCCATCGCCATCGGGGTGGCGATCCCCTGCCTGCACGCCTGGTATCTGAACGGCGATCTGGACCGCATTGTGCCGCTGATCCTCGCCGCGGTCTGCGCCTGGGGCGTCGCCTATCTGCTGGTTACTCTGTCGGTGGTGATGCTGCGCATTCGCCGCCCGGACCTGCCGCGCGCCTACCGCTCGCCGTGGTTCCCGCTGCCGCAGATTATCTCCAGCGTCGGAATTATCATCGCTATCGTCAATATCACCCCGCCGGGGATGGACAGCCGCCAGGTGCTGGTGCCGTTCGGCATTATGCTCGGCCTGACCGCCGCCTACGCCCTGTTCTGGACGGTGTGCGTACAGCGCGTCAATCCGTTCAAGCCGCTGGTGGTGGAAGAGGTGGTCGACCGCGCCATCAGCAACTACGAAAAACAGACCCGCGGGGAGATGACGCCAGATGTCCTCCGTCCCCTGGTTTGAGACGCCGTTAATGAACGCGGTACAGCGCGATCTGGCCGGCTGGCCCTGCGAAAAGCTGAGCGAGCGCAGCGCGCTGCTGCGATTGAACGACGCCACCGCCGTCACCTTCAGCGTGCGTCAGAAGCGGCTGTTTATGGCCAGCATTCACAGCTGCGAATTTGTCGTCGCAGGGCCGGTCACCCGGCCCGTGCGCGGTCACATTCGCGCCCATCAATCCGGCTGGTGGAAACGCCAGCCGATCCGCTTTATCGGCGGCAAAGGCAGCGAGGAACTCGCCGGCTATCTCAACGGGTTTCCTAATCTCCAGCAGACCCTAAGCGAACTGGACTACCGCCGCTTTTCGTTGACCTTTGACGGTAACGGCTGGCGCTGCAGTATTGAACCCTGGGCCGCCAGCGAAGTGGTCTGTAAAATGCCGCCGCTGCGCCGTTATCTGCGGCTGGAAGCGCAGCAGCGGATGCTGCTGCTCAGCGTGCTGGCGATGATCGTTCAGGCAGTCAGTCAGTGGATGCGCGGTGAAATCGTAGATGAGAAAGCATTTTCTTCCCCGCCATCACAGCGGGGAAGCTGAGCCGGTTTACTGCAGGCCAAACCGTTGCGCCAGCCGATCGATGGCCTGCCTCTGGAACTGCGCAAACTCCGCCCGCGGCTGCTGCTGCTGAATAAAGTCCAGCAGCGGATCCTGGACCGCGGTGCGAATGCCGCTCAGGGCTTCCATCACCGCCAGGCCGCAGAACGGCACGTAGGATTCGGCGTAGCCGCCCTCGTGCACCATCACCAGTTTCCCGCCGCACAGACGATCCGCCGCCTGCTGCACCAGCCCGGTCATCGCCCGGAAGCTGTCGCTGTGCAGCTGCATCCGCGCCAGCGGGTCCATGGCGTTGGCATCATAGCCGCAGGCGATAATAATCAGCTCCGGCTCAAAACGCGCCAGCGCCGGAATAACGATGGTTTCCAGCGCATAGCGCCAGCTATCGTCCCCCGCCCCGGCCAGCAGCGGAATATTGATGTTGTAACCTTCGCCCGCGCCAGCGCCGCGATCGTCCTCACCGGCATAACCGGGTGGGAAGCAACCGTCCTGATGCAAGGAGATGGTCAGCACGTCGTCGCGCTGCAGGTAGATATGCTGGGTGCCGTTGCCGTGATGAACGTCCCAGTCAATGATCGCCACCTTGCCGAGCCCCAGCAGCGCTTTCGCCCGCTCGACGGCAATCGGAATATTGGCGAGGAAACAGAAGCCCATCGACTGGTCCGGCAGGCAGTGGTGTCCGGGCGGCCGCGACAGCGAATAGGCATTATCCAGCTCGCCCTTCAGCACCGCTTCCACCGCCGCGCAGGCCAGTCCGGCGGAGAGACAGGCGATTTCATAACTGCCCGGCCCCAACGGCGCCTCTTTGCCCAGCATGCCGCCGCCGTTATCGCTTATCGCCTTGAAGCGCTCAAGATAGCTGTCGGGATGGATCCGCCGCAGGTCCGCAAGGCTTGCCGGCGCCGCGCTGCGCAGCGCCAGCTGCGGCGTCAGCCCGGAGACGTCCATGAGGTTTTTCATCCGCCGTTTGGTCTCCGGCGATTCGGCATGACCGCCGCCGGCGGGCGGTTGCACCCACCCGCCCACCGGCAGCGTCACCGCGTGCAGACCGGTACTGTGCCAGAAACAACGTTCATCAAAGAAGAAACCGGTTTTTCTTTTCACTCTATCCTCCCGTTGGCTAAGCCTTTGCCGGCGGCCGACGCCGCCGCAATCAAAATCAGTGACAGCAGCGCGCAGCCCCCTGCCGCCAGCAGCAGCGGATCGGCGCTGGCAAAATGCTGCAGTAAAGCCCCGGCTAATGCCGGACCGGCCGCCATGCCGCCGCCGATCACCAGATTAATGCTGTTCATCAGTCGGCCGTTGTTATCGAGCCCGGCGACGCGGGCGAGAATAAAGGGCAGCACGAAGGTCCAGGTGAACTTAAACAGCAGCGCCGCGATGGCGTAGCGCGCCAGCAGCGGCTGGCCGATCAGCAGCCCGACGCTGAGGATCAGCAGGCCGTAGCCCAGCCACACCGGCAAACGATCGGCCCGGCGGGTGCCGCGCAGGGCCGCGCCCCCCGCGCCGATAATGCCGCACACCGTCGCCGCCGCCAGCACCAGGCCGACCTGCGTCGGGCTCAGGCCCGCCGCCGCGCCGAGGGTGCCGATAAAGGTCCACACCGCGCTAAGGCTGATATAGAAGGTCAGCACCGCGAGGACCGCCAGCGCCTGACGCCACAGCGCCGTCGGCGGCTGCTGGCGCGAGACGGACAACGGTTGAAAGCGCGGCGGGAAAGCCGACACCAGCGGCAGGCAGCAGAGCATAATGGCGGCGAGGATCAGATAGACCACCTTGAGGCCAAAGCTGGCAAACAGCCCGGGCAGCACCAGCAGGCCAAGCATCCCCAGCAGCAGTTGCCCAAGCACCCAGAAGGCATAGACTCGCGACGGGTTCGAGGTTCCCGCCGCGCAGCTGATGCACAGAATCATCAGCGTGCCGCCCGCCAGCGAGGCGAGAAAGCGCACCGCCAGCAGCGTCTCATACTGGGTCACCGCCGCCGAGGCGAGATTGGCTGTCAGAAACACAACCCCGGCCGTCAGGGCGACCCGCCGCCAGTCGAGGCGACTCATCCACCACCACGCCGGCAGCGTCGCCAGGCTCATCGCCCCCAGTTCCGCCGAGAACAACCAGCCGATCTGGCCGGGTTTTAGCTGCCATTCGCTGGCCAGCTGCGCCGCCACCGCCGGCGCGGTCATCAGAATACCTGGCGCAATTGCGGCGAAAATCACAATCGCCGCCAGCAAACGCAGGGACACGACCAGCCCGGCGGGCCGGGAAAGCGCATGTTCAGTGAGAGGGGTACTTGACATCGTAGGGCGTGCTCCGGTCAAAAAAGCCTCCCCCCGGAGGGGTCTCCAGGGAGTGATACCCACAGGCATCAGGAAAACGCCGTGCTGCCACGGCGCGCGCGGGATGCGATAGTCAGATCACAGATGCAGCGTACGCTGAGCGGCCGGCATCCAGGTTCGGGAAACGAGTTCAGTACGATTGACCACTTCGGTCTTGGCGAAAATATTGCGCAGGTGCGTTTTCACCGTCGAGAGCGAGATATCCAGCCGGCGGGCAATCAGCTTATTGCTGGCCCCTTCGCGCACCATGCCGACGATTTCCCGCTCTTTGGCCGTCAGGATGGCGGGCAGGTCATCTTCGTCCTGCAGGCAGTCGCGGATCGCCAGCTCCACCAGCGGCAGCACCGCCTGGGCCCGATGACGCTCTTCGCTGGAGAAAGGCACGTCGCGCATCAGCGAGATACCGGCGACGATCCGCCGCTCGCGGCGAATAAAGATCTCGGTCATGTCGCGCACATTATTCGGCAACATAAATTCATGATAATAATGCCGGTTGCGGTCGCAGAGCCGCGGCGTCATCGCCGCCATGGTGGTGTTCTGGTGGCTAAAGCGCGACGGCAGCAACGGATCCAGCGGCTGGAAGTTTTCCAGATATTGTTGGTGCGTATTATCAGAAATATTATGCAATATATAGTTTTCGGGTTTTAACCGATTATTTACTCGATAAAATACCGCCGAAGACAGTGGAATTAACTGGGAAATAGTCTGTAAACAACGGGCTATTATCGCATCATTACGGCTGGCTTTTAACAAAGCAGACATGATAGGGCCTCCCCGTCGAGGTGCTGGTACATGACACATGAATGACTACCGATTATTGAAGCATACATTTCACATTTAAGTAACACAATCATTAACATATTAACAGTGTGATAGCCGTTACAAAATTTTCAGCAATCCATTGTTATATAAAGCATTTAAAAAACACACCCGCCATGCTTTACGATAGCGGCGTTAAAAAATAAACAAAAAAGATTAACACCCGGCGGACAGGCCCCTGGTGATAAAAAAATCCTATCCCGGACGCGTCTCTCTCATCCTTAAGAACGATGGATTTCTGTTTTTTTTCACTTATACCTCTAACAGGATGCAATTAATTTTCGCCGCGGCTTAATCATGTGATTACGCCTGACCCGCTGTTGCCAAAATAATATCAACAGCGCCGGTCATTAACCGAGGATAAGCCGATGCTGAATATCACCGCCCTGCGCCAGCAGCAAATTCCGCTGGCCGCTGAGCCGCGCTCGCCGGTGCCGTTTCATATTCTGATGAAGCCGATTGGCCCCGCCTGCAATCTCGCCTGCCGCTACTGCTATTACCCGCAGGATGAAACGCCGGTCAACAAGATGGACGAGGCGCGGCTGGAGCAGTTTATCCGCCGCTATATCGCCGCCCAGCCCGCCGGCGCGCGGGAAATCAACTTTGTCTGGCAGGGCGGCGAGCCGCTGCTGGCCGGCCTGAGCTTCTACAAAAAAGCGCTCGCCCTGCAGGCGCGTTATGCCCCCGACGGCGTCACCATCAGCAACAGCCTGCAGACCAACGGCACGCTGCTCAACGACGCCTGGTGCCGGCTGTTTCGCGAGCATCGCTTTATTATCGGCTTGAGCCTCGAAGGCAGCGAAGCGCTACAGGACCAGCATCGTCCGGATAAACGCGGCCGGGCCACCTGGCCGGCGGCGCTGCGCGGCATCGACCTTCTCCACCAGCATCAGGTGGAGTTTAACCTGCTGGTGGTGGTGCATAACGAGATGGCGGCGCACGCGGCGGCGATTTATGACCGGGTGGTCAGCCTCGGCGCGCGCTATCTGCAGTTTCAGCCGCTGATGAGCGAAGGCGCAGCGCTGCGCGAGGGCTATCAGCTGAGCGCCGATAACTGGGGGCGTTTTATGGTCGGCATCTGGCGGCAGTGGCAGAAGCGCTGCGACAAGGGGCGGGTGTTCGTCATCAATATCGAGCAGGCGTGGGCGCAGTACTTCACCCACACCAGCGGCAGCTGCGTGCACAGCGCCCGCTGCGGCAGCAATCTGGTGATGGAGCCCGACGGAGAGCTCTACGCCTGCGATCATCTGATCAACGCCGAGCATCGGCTGGGCCGCCTCGATGAGCAGACGCTCGCCGCCGCGGTCGACGCCTCGGTGCAACTGCCTTTCGGTCAGCAGAAAAGCCTGCGCCGCGAATGCCAGACCTGCGCGGTCAAAATGGTCTGCCAGGGCGGCTGTCCGGCGCATCTCAACGCCGCGGGCAACAACCGCCTCTGCGGCGGCTACTACCGCTTCTTTAGCGAAATTCTTGCGCCCGTGCGCCCCTTTTCCCGCGACCTTGAAGGGCTGCAAGCCTGGCGGGCCGCGTTTGTCGGGGCCGCGCATCCGGCGTAACCCGTTGCTCTGAAGCTATCCCTTTGAAACAGGAGAATCCGTTGTGAATAAAACAGCCATGGCCGCGGCGGTCAGTGTCATCCTCGCCGGCGGCGCGCACGCCGCGCAGCAGGAGCGTCCGAACGTCATCGTCATTATCGCCGATGATATGGGCTACTCGGACATTAGCCCCTTCGGCGGCGAGATCCCCACCCCCAACCTGCAGGCGATGGCCGAGCAGGGGATGCGCATGAGCCAGTATTACACCTCGCCGATGTCGGCCCCGGCGCGCTCCATGCTGCTCACCGGCAACAGCAACCAGCAGGCCGGGATGGGCGGCATGTGGTGGTATGACAGCACTATTGGCAAGGAGGGCTACGAGCTGCGGCTGACCGACCGCGTCACCACCATGGCCGAGCGCTTTAAAGACGCGGGGTATAACACTCTGATGGCCGGCAAGTGGCACCTTGGTTTTGTTCCCGGCGCCACGCCGAAGGACCGCGGCTTTAACCACGCTTTCGCCTTTATGGGCGGCGGCACCAGCCATTTTAACGACGCTATTCCGCTGGGTACCGTTGAAGCGTTTCACACCTACTACACCCGCGACGGCGAGCGCGTCTCCCTGCCGGACGATTTCTACTCCAGCGAGGCCTACGCCCGGCAGATGAACAGCTGGATTAAAGACACGCCGCAGGAACAACCGGTCTTCGCCTGGCTGGCCTTTACCGCCCCGCACGACCCGCTGCAGGCGCCTGACGAATGGATCAAGCGCTTCAAAGGCCAGTATGAGCAGGGCTACGCCGAGGTCTATCGCCAGCGTATCGCCCGCCTGAAAGCGCTGGGGATTATCCAGGACAACACCCCGCTCCCGCACCTTGAGCTGGATAAAGAGTGGGACGCGCTGACCCCGGAGCAGCAGAAATATACCGCGAAAGTGATGCAGGTCTACGCGGCGATGATCGCCAATATGGACGCGCAGATCGGCACCCTGATGGAAACGCTGAAGCAAACCGGTCGCGATAAAAACACCCTGCTGGTGTTCTTAACCGACAACGGCGCCAACCCGGCGCAGGGCTTCTACTACGAATCCACCCCGGAATTCTGGAAGCAGTTTGACAACAGCTATGACAACGTTGGCCGCAAAGGCTCGTTTGTCTCCTACGGCCCGCACTGGGCCAACGTCAGCAACGCCCCTTACGCCAACTATCACAAAACCACCAGCGCTCAGGGCGGGATTAACACCGACTTTATGATCGCCGGCCCCGGGATTACCCGCCACGGTAAAATCGACGCCTCGACGATGGCGGTGTATGACGTGGCGCCGACCCTGTATGAATTCGCCGGTATCGATCCGAACAAATCGCTGGCGAAGAAGCCGGTGCTGCCGATGATTGGCGTCAGCTTTAAGCGCTATCTCACCGGCGAAGTGCAGCAGCCGCCGCGCGGGAACTACGGCGTCGAGCTGCATCATCAGGCGGCGTGGGTCGATGGCGAATGGAAGCTGCGGCGGCTGGTGCCGCGGGGCTTCACCGCCGGCGACGCGCCGTGGCAGCTGTTTAATCTGCACGACGATCCGCTGGAAACTCATGACGTCGCGGCCCAACACCCCGATCGGGTCAAAGCGATGAGCGAAGCCTACGAGGCGTTCGCCAGACGCACCATGGTCACCCGGGCGCAGGGCAAAATGATCGATTACGTCGGTATCGACAGCAAGACCGGACGCTATCTGGCGGTCGACCCCGCCACCATGAAGCCGGTTCCGGCGCCGCAGGCGATCCCGGTGAGCGAGCTCCATTAACCGACCCGGCTATCGTTCTTCCGGGCGATAGCCGGGAGCTGGCGCGCTTTTTAAGGTAACCGGAAACCCCATTACAGGAGAGAGCGAATGGCGAGAGTCGTGGTGATCACCGGCGGCGGAACCGGAATTGGCGCCGCCTGCGCGCGGCTGATGCGCGCCGCGGGCGACCGGGTGTTTATTACCGGACGGCGCGAGGCGCCATTGCGGGCGGTCGCCGATGAGACCGGCGCCACGGCGCTGATGGGCGATGCCGCCGACGGCGAGGCGTGGCGCCAGCGGCTGCTGCCGGCCATTCTCGACCAGGCCGGCGGTATTGATGTCCTCATCTGCAGCGCCGGCGGGATGGGCAACAGCCCCGCCGCCGATACCAGCGACCGCCAGTGGCGCGAGGCGCTGGACGGCAATCTCACCAGCGCCTTCGCCAGCGTTCGCGCCTGCCTGCCCTCGCTGATTGCCCGCCGCGGCAACGTGCTGTTTGTCGCCTCCATCGCCTCGCTGGCCGCCGGTCCGCAGGCCTGCGGCTACGTCACCGCCAAACACGCCTTAATCGGCCTGATGCGCTCCGTCGCCCGCGATTACGGCCCGCAGGGGGTGCGCGCCAACGCCGTCTGCCCCGGCTGGGTCACCACGCCGATGGCGGATGAAGAGATGCTCCCGCTGATGCAGGCGGAAGGGTTGTCGCTGACTGAGGCGTATCAGCGGGTCTGTCGCGACGTTCCGCTGCGCCGACCCGCCAGCCCCGAGGAGATAGCCGAGGTCTGTCAGTTTCTCTGTTCACCGCAGGCCGCCATCATCAGCGGCGCTACGCTGGTCGCCGACGGCGGCGCCAGTATCGTCGATGTTCCCACTCTGGCGTTTGCCTAACGCCCTACTCTGTTCAGGAGCCCCTATGACTTCAGAAGCCGTATTTATCCAGGTCGGCGCGCTGGCCGATGGTTTTGCGCCACACGGTAATGTACTCGCCACCGCCAGCCTGCCCGCAGGCGAGCGCTTTACCTTTTATGTCGCCGGGAGCGAGCCGCAGCAGCTGATCATCGAAGATGAGCAGACGCTAAGCTGGAACGGCACGCGCGCCCCCTGGCGGGCGACCGCCCTGCGCCCGGATATTCTGTTTATCGACTTCCTTGACCCGGAGCGGGATAACGCCAGCATCAGCGCGGTATGTAACCTGACGCAGCGCAACGCTACCCTGGTCTATGGCCAGCTGCCGGACGAAGCCGCCGCGCGGCTGGACGCCTTCAGCCGGGTGGAGCGAGGCCTGCCGCTGACCGCGGTAGAAGCGCGCTTTGTCTTCGCCCGCCTGGATGCGCAGCCGGGGCCGCTGCCGGGCTTTACTCCTGCGCTGGTCGGCATGCGCAATCAGTACACCTACAGCCCGACCGAGCGCTATGAGCACATCTATCTCAACGATAATTTTTACGCCTGGCAGTGTCTGGACGGCGTGGAAAAGGGGCTGGCGGATGTCGACCGCTGCCACTATGTGCTGGTGGCGGAGGATCTCTATCTGTTTGTCTGGCGCGAGAAAATCATTCCGACGCTGGGGGTGATCCTGATCGATCTTCAGCAAATGCGCACCGACGGCAAGATCATGGGCTATCAGGGCAGCGACTTCGGCGCCCTCAGCAATTTCCCGGTCGGCGCCAGCGCGAAGATCCTCAACATCACCCGCCATCAGGAATAAAGGGGCGCCGCCGGGCACGCTTTCAGGCACCACGCCCGTCCTATTGCCGGGTGGCGGCTGGCGCCTTACCCGGCCTACGGGGTCCTCTCACAGGCTGACACATCGTAGGCCCGGCAAGCGCAGCGCCACCGGGCGATGACAGCAGGTACGGAGCCACTTTTATGCCGGGTGGCGGCTCCGCCTTACCCGGCCTACGGGGTCCTCTCACAGGCTCATACCTCGTAGGCCCGGTAAGCGCAGCGCCACCGGGCGATGACAGCAGGCACGGAGCCGTTTTTATGCCGGGTGGCGGCTACGCCTTACCCGGCCTGCGGGGTCCTCTCACTGGCTGACACCTCGTAGGCCCGGCAAGCGCAGCGCCGCCGGGCGATGATAGCGGGCACGGAGCCGCTTTTATGCCGGGTGGCGGCTGCGCCTTACCCGGCCTGCGGGGTCCTCTCACTGGCTCACACCCCGTAGGCCCGGCAAGCGCAGCGCCACCGGGCGATGACAGCAGGCACAGAGCCGCTTTTATGCCGGGTGGCGGCTGCGCCTTACCCGGCCTGCGGGGTCCTCTCACAGGCTCATACCTCGTAGGCCCGGCAAGCGCAGCGCCACCAGGCGATGACAGCAGGCACGGAGCCGCTTTTATGCCGGGTAGCGGCTGCGCCTTACCCGGCCTACGTTCGTACGACCTGTCGTTAATTTATTCACCATTGTTGCTGAAACTGCCGGTGCTGGCGGCCTCAAAATCGCTGAGACGCTCCCGGAAGGCCGGGGCAGCCCGCATGGATGCGGGCTGAGGGCCGTGTTTTGCACGGACGCTGCCTCGGCCCGACCC
>NZ_JASCAR010000037.1:0-80697 GCF_029967715.1 Klebsiella sp. V115_8 | reverse complement strand
CGCGCTTTGGCGCGGGCGATGGCGGCTTCCACCGCGGCTTTACGCGGGTCGACCGGCTCGGCCGCCGGGGCTTCCGCCGGCGCGGCCTGCTGTTCGGCTTTGCGCGCTTTGGCGCGGGCGATAGCGGCTTCCACGGCCGCTTTGCGTGGATCGGCAGCGTCGGTCGACGGAGTTTCCGCCGGCGCGGCCTGCTGCTGCGCTTTACGCGCCCGGGCTTCGGCCTTCCGCGCTTCGCGGGCGGCGATCGCCTCGCTGTTGTCCGGTCTGGCGCCGGCCTGGATCACGATAGGCTGCGCGGCGTCGCGCTGTTTATCACGTACCCGGGCCAGGGCGGCGTTAATCGCATCCTGATCTTTGGCGGCAGGCTGGACGGCGGCTTTTTTATGCCGCTCGGCGCGGGCCGCTTTCTCACGCTCCAGGCGCGCCTGTCGGGCCTCGAATCGCGCCTTGGCTTCCGCAGCGCGCTGCTCTTCCTGGCGAATCGCCGCGATCTCGGCTTTCTCCTGACGGAAGTACTGCACCAGTGGAATATTGCTTGGGCATACCCACGCGCACGCGCCGCATTCGATGCAGTCCGCCAGATTGTGGGCGGTGGCTTTATCGTGCTGCTGGCCTTTGCTGAACCAGTAAAGCTGCTGCGGCAGCAGATCGGCCGGGCAGGCGTCAGCGCAGGCGCTGCAGCGAATGCAGCCTTTCTCTTCCTGCGGCTCGCCCATCTCGCTGGCGGAGGGGGCTAACAGACAGTTGGTGATCTTCACCACCGGGACGTCGAGCCCCGGCAGGGTAAAGCCCATCAGCGGCCCGCCCATGATCACCATCGGCTCGGCGCTGGCGCAGAAGCCGGCGTCGTTCAGCAGATGGCGCACCGGCGTGCCAAGGCGCGCCCAGACGTTGCCCGGCCGGGCTACCGCCTCGCCGGTGAGGGTGACTACGCGCTCGGTTAACGGCTCGCCGTCAATCACTGCGCGTTTCACCGCAAAGGCTGTACCGACGTTCTGCATCAGCACGCCAATGTCCGAAGAGCGACCACCGTGGGGTACCTGTTTGCCGGTGAGAATTTGGGTGAGCTGCTTGGCGCCGCCGGAGGGGTATTTGGTGGGGATCACGCGCAGCGAAATGCCATGGGCGTCGCAAAGCACCGCCCGCAGCATCGAGATGGCCTGCGGCTTATTGTCTTCAATGCCGATCAGCACCTCGTCAGGCTGCAGAATATGGGCAAGGATGCGGATCCCTTCGACAATCTGCGCCGCGCAGTCCTGCATCAGACGGTCGTCCGCCGTGATATAGGGTTCGCACTCGGCGGCGTTAATGATCAGCGTTTTAATTTTATCGCCGCCGCCGCGCAGTTTACTGCCGGTGGGGAAGCCCGCGCCGCCGAGGCCGGCAACGCCAAACTGGTGGATGCGCTCAATCAGCGCTTCACGGGTGCGGGTCTGATAGTCGCTCCAGCCGTCGCGTTCGATCCAGCGGTCTTCGCCGTCGGCGTCAATGATCACGCTCATCTCCGCCAGCGCGGACGGATGGGCAGTGGTGTGCGGGGCGATAGCGGCAACGGTGCCGGAGGTGGGAGCGTGAACCGGCAGCATTCTTCCCCAACCGCGGGTCAGCGGCTGGCCGCGCAGCACCCGGTCGCCGACCTTGACGCACAGTTCGCCTTCGGCGCCGATGTGCTGCTTCAGCGGGATCACAAAGCGCTGCGGCAGGGAAACCTGGCGCAGCGGGGTGCCGTTAGACTGGGTTTTCATCTCCGGCGGGTGAATACCGCCGTTAAAATCCCAGACTTTGTCTTTTCGGAAAGCGGAAAATAGCTTAAACATGTTGTTCCACAGGAATATTTCGCACCGGGATCGTATGCAGATCCCATTTCCAGGTTTCCGGGGTCGTCGCCACCGGAACGAGTGAAATGCACTGGGTCGGGCAGGGGGCAACACACAGGTTGCAGCCGGTGCACAGGTCGCTCATCACGGTATGCATGGCGCGGGTCGCCCCGACAATGGCATCCACCGGACACGCCTGAATACATTTGGTGCAGCCGATGCAGTTCGGCTCGTCAATCACGGCGAGCATGCGGGCCGGCTCGGCTGCCTGCTCGTCGCCGTCGACGGGCTGCGGGTCGACGTTGAGCAGGGCGGCGATTTTTAACATCACCGCTTCGCCACCCGGCGCGCAGCGGTTAATTTTCTCACCCTGCACGCCCACCGCTTCCGCATAGGGGCGGCAGCCAGGGTAGCCGCACTGCCCACACTGGCTCTGCGGCAACAGTTCATCAATTTTTTCCACCACCGGGTCGTCCTGCACCGCGAAACGGCGCGACGCGTACCCCAGTATTAAGCCGAAAATCAGCCCTAACAGGCTGATGGCGATCACGGCTATCCAGACTGCGCTCATTACAACTTCACCAAACCACTAAAGCCCATAAAGGCCAGAGACATTAAACCGGCGGTAATCAGCGCGATGGCATTACCGCGGAACGGCGCGGGGACATCGGCCACCACCAGACGCTCGCGGATCGCCGCGAACAGCACCATCACCAGCGAGAAGCCGACGGCGGCGGCAAAACCGTACAGCGCCGACTGCAGGAAATTGTGGCCCAGATTGATGTTCAGCAGCGCCACCCCAAGCACCGCGCAGTTGGTGGTGATCAGTGGCAAAAAGATCCCTAGCAGGCGATAAAGCGCCGGGCTGGTTTTACGCACCACCATCTCAGTGAACTGAACCACCACGGCGATAACCAGAATAAAGGCCAGGGTACGTAAATAAACCAGATTTAGCGGGATAAGGATCCAGGTATCAATCAGCCAGGCGCAAATAGAGGCCAGGGTCATCACGAAGGTGGTCGCGAGCCCCATTCCCATTGCGGTTTCCAGCTTTTTGGAAACACCCATAAACGGGCACAGGCCAAGAAACTTCACTAAAACGAAGTTATTGACAAGGACAGTACCGATAAAGAGCAGTAAATAATCAGCCATCATGCGACCTGAAACGAAAAAAAGCCGCTTATTATCGAATAAAACGATACCGGCGACAACAGGTTAAGTGTGGGGTTTTTACGGATTAACAAAGGTCCGTTTGACCCGCTGTGAACGGCGAAAATAGGGCGCCAGCAGCGCGGCGGCCAGCAGCGGAAACAGTAGCTGACGCAGAGCAAGGGCATCCGAAACGGGGGAGAAGGCAAACGCCTTTATCGCCAGCAACAGCGTAATGAGCAGCCAGATAATATAGTGTTTCGGCACCAGCGAGCGCCGCTTGAAAAAGGCGATGGTCAGCCAGAGCGTATAAAACCACATGGCGATGGCAAACAGCAGCGAGGCGACCCACAGCGCCATGTGTCCGGTGCTCATGGCGCGCAGCAGGGCCCAGGTCTGCGGCGACATGAGGGCATTGGCAAAAAATAGCAGCGATAACGAGGCGCTCAACAGCGCCAACAGCAACCAGGCCAGCGGTGCCAACAGCCAGCCGCCGATGCGCTCCGCAGATTGAGACGTCATGTTTCTCCCCTATTCAACGCCAGTATATAAAAGCAGGCCGGGAAGTATAAGCAACTGGCGTGAAGGATGACAGTCTTACTGCACGAATCGCCAAACGGATTTAGGCACCTGGCCCACATCGAACAATTTACCACCGGAAACCAGCTCTGCCCGGCGATGGTCGGCGGCGCGATACATATTAACGATCTCTTCGGTGTCAGTCAGGGAGTAGTTAAGGTGATCAAATAGTTTTTCAAGACTTTCCAGCGAACTGATTTTGCGGAATTTTAATAAATAGTCCAGAACGGTCATTTTCGTATCCATTTTATAATCGGAATAATTACGTTGAATATTATCAGCATTCACTAAACCTACTCTCAACCAACGGCGCCTTCTGCCGGGGCCGCGTGGAATGATTCAGGTTATAAAAACCCATGACAAGGAGCAAAGCCAACCTTGAAGAGCAGGGAGATGTTTAAGAATATTCTAAATCAGACCGGGCGCCGAATGGCGCCCGCAGGAGAAGATTAACGCTGTTCGCCGCGGCTGGCAATAACAGATTTGTACCAATAAAAACTCTTCTTTCGTTTGCGTGCCAGATTTTGCTGGTGGTCCACATAGACAAAGCCATATTGCTTTTGATAACCGTTGAGCCAGCTCAGCAAATCGATAAACGACCAGGGATAATAGCCGCGGACGTCCGCTCCCTGCGCCAGCGCCTTTTCCAGGGCGCCAATATGGCTGCTCAGATAGTCGATTCGCGGATCGTCGACCACCTCACCGGCAATAATCGGGTCTTTCGCCCCAAGGCCATTCTCGGTGATATAGATCGGGATATCGCCATAGCGCGCCTTGATCATCATAATGCCGTCGGTCAGCCCCTGCGGCCAGATCTCCCAGCCCCATTCGGTATAGGTGCTTTGCGGATTACGCACGAAATAGAATAACCCCTCCACGCCAGGCTCGCCGCCGGTGGGGATTTCGGGCGGCCGGGCGGATACCGTTTCCCGACGATAGTAATTCAGACCGATAAAGTCACAGCGGTTGTCTCGCAGCAGCGCGTCGTCCCCTGGAGCAAAGCGCGGTACGCCCCACAGCGCTTGAGTCTGCGCCAGCAGGGCAGCAGGATAGGCGCCTTTTAGCACCGGATCGTACAGCCAGTGGGTATGGATGGCGTCAGCCAGGTCGGTAGCCTGCCGGTCTGCCTCGCTGTCGGTGAGTGGGGTATGCGGCTGCAGCACATTGACGAAACCAATCTCGCCCGCCACGGCCATCTCGCGAAAAGCCTTCACCGCCAGCGCATGGGCGATAAACACATGATGACAGGCCTGGATGGCGCGCGCCGGATCGCGAACGGCCGGGGGATGCAGGCCGTTAATGTAGCCGTGGCCGATGAAGACAATGGTCTCGTTAAAGGTTGCCCACAGCTTCACCCGCGAACCAAAGCGCGCGTAGCACAGGCGGGCGTACTCGGCGAAGGCCTCGGCGGTGCTGCGTGCTTCCCAGCCGCCCTCATCCTGCAGGGCCTGCGGCAGGTCCCAGTGATAGAGGGTGATCATCGGCTCAATATTATGCGCCAGCAGTTCATCGATCAGATCGCTATAAAACTGCACGCCTGCTTCATTAACCTCGCCGCGCCCGGTGGGCAGCAGGCGGGGCCAGGAGATGGAAAAGCGATAGCTCTGCAGGCCCATCTCGGCCATCAACGCCACGTCTTCGCGAAAACGGTGATAGTGATCGACAGCGATATCGCCGGTGGTCCCTTCAAAGGTGGTTCCCGGCAGGTGAGAGTAAATATCCCAGATTGACGGTCCTTTACCGTCAGCGTCGTGCCCACCTTCGACCTGATACGCTGCGGTAGCGGCACCCCATAAAAAATGTTGCGGAAAAGCGGCCATGAAAAAGCTCCCAGTCTGATGATAGAGGGAGTGTAATCAAAGCAAGGAGAGGTGTGCAACCGGTTTCTGAAACCGGTTGCACAGTTGCGAAGCTGGTCACTGTTTCACGGCGGCGCTACTTTGTCTGCACCACATCCGCTGGCGGTGGCGACTGGTAATTATCAATATGGTGCGCGATAACCAAAAGCAGTGCGGAAATCCCAAAAACAATCCAGCCAATAAGTTCTACAATACGGGTAAAAACAGTCGTCATAACACTTCAATATCCTTTGAACACAGTGGGAAATGTTACTCTATGGTCAGCAGATCACAAGGGGTATCTGTCTGATTTTTCACGCATGCGGTAAAACCGTAAGTGGAAAAATGATAAGTTTGAGTCGCGGTTTGTAAGAATATTCTCATTAACCAGATATTGACATCAGCTGAATAAGCGAGGCGGTAACATGAGTGATGCGATCCGGGTGGGGCTGGTGGGCTATGGCTACGCCAGCAAAACGTTTCATGCGCCGTTAATCAGCGGCACGTCGGGCCTGGCGCTGACGACGGTCTCCAGCAGCGACGCGGCCAAAGTTCATGCCGACTGGCCTGGCGTGAAGGTGGTCAGTGCGGCGAGTGAATTGCTGAACGACCCGGAGATCGATCTGGTGGTCATCGCCACGCCGAACGACACGCACTTCCCACTGGCGAAAGCGGCGCTGGAGGCCGGGAAGCACGTGGTGGTGGATAAACCCTTTACCGTGACACTGTCACAGGCTCGCGAGCTGGAGAGCCTGGCGAAGCACTGGGGTCGGGTGCTGTCGGTATTTCACAACCGGCGCTGGGACAGTGATTTCTTAACGGTCAGAACATTGATCAACGAAGGCCAGCTGGGAGAGGTGGGTTACTTCGAATCACATTTCGACCGTTTCCGGCCGCAGGTGCGCCAGCGCTGGCGGGAGCAGGCGGGCCCCGGGAGCGGAATTTGGTATGATCTTGGACCGCATCTGCTCGACCAGGCGGTGGCGCTGTTTGGTCTGCCGGTGAGCATCACGGTCGATCTCGCTCAGCTTCGGCCCGGCGCGCAATCCACTGACTATTTTCACGCGGTGCTGGCCTATCCCCAGCGGCGGGTGGTGCTGCACGGCACATTGCTCGCCGCCGCGGAGAGCGCGCGCTTTATCGTCCACGGCTCGCGGGCCAGCTATATCAAGTACGGTCTCGACCCGCAGGAGGAGCGGTTGAAAAATGGCGAACGTTTGCCGCAGGAGGACTGGGGGTATGATATGCGTGACGGTACTCTCACTCGCGTCGAAGGCGACGAACGCAGCGAGGAGACGTGGCTGACGCTGCCGGGCAATTATCCCGCTTACTATGCCGCTATCCGCGATGCGCTCAACGGGGTGGGAGAAAACCCGGTCCCGGCCAGCGAGGCGATTCAGATCATGACCCTGATTGAGCTCGGTATTGAGTCGGCCCGGCACCGAGCCACGCTCAGCCTGGTGTGAAAAATAGCCCGGCAGCGCGGCTGCCGGGCCGGTAATCAGCCTTTGGCCACCCGCTGAATGAGCGAGGCTTTTTCCTGTTCGCTGAGAAACGCCTGAGTCAGTCCGTTGATCTGCGCCTGGCGGATCTGCTCCCGGCTCAGCCCCGCCGCCGGCGCCGCCACGGTGTATTCGTGGATAATGTCGACCCCCTGGACCGCCGGATCGTCAGTGTTGAGGCTCGCCAGCACGCCGTGCTCAAGGAACTGCTTCAGCGGATGCTGGGCCAGAGAGGGCACGGTGCTGGTTTGCACGTTCGAGGTGAGGCAGGACTCAATCCCGATGCGGTGCTCGGCCAGATAGTCCATCAGGGCGGGATCCTGTACCGCTTTTACCCCATGGCCGATGCGCTCGGCGCCCAGTTCACGGATGGCCTGCCAGATACTTTCCGGGCCGGCCGCTTCGCCAGCGTGGACGGTGATATGCCACCCGGCATCGCGAGCCTGGTTAAAATGACTGAGGAACAGCGCCCCCGGGAAGCCCAGCTCATCGCCAGCGAGGTCGAGGGCGGTGATGCCATCGCGGTGGGCGAGCAGGGCCGCCAGCTCTTCCTGACAGGCCGCTTCGCCAAAGGTGCGGCTCAAAATGCCGATCAGGCGGGCATCGACCTGGAAATCGCGGCACCCCTCACGTACCCCGGCGATCACTGCCTCTACCACGCCGTCGACCGGCAGCTGGTGGGTCATCGCCATATAGCGGGGGGAGAAGCGCAGCTCCACGTAGTGCAGGCCATTGCGCGCCGCGTCTTCGACGTTCTCATACGCCACGCGACGGCAGGCTTCCAGCGAGGCCAGGACTTTTACCCCCCAGTCGAGCTTGGCGAGAAAACTGACCAGATCGGGCTCCAGGCTGGTGACCTGGACGTGGGGACGCAGCGTGTCAAGGGTGGTAGCGGGAAGGGTGATGTTAAACTCGCGGCCAAGATCGAGGATGGTTTGGGCCCGGATGTTACCGTCAAGGTGGCGGTGAATGTCGGTTAATGGCAATGAGGAATCAATCATGATCGCACTCTTTTTTTAGTTAAAGTGCACGTCATTATACAACAGATACCTAACGCTTTAAAACGATTGAAAAAAGGCAAAAGAAACAAACGCCTGCGCCAGGCCCGGCCGGCGCAGCAGAATGCGGCGCATAATCATTTACATTTATATTTTATTTGAATGTATTCATGTTACATATTAAATTCTGCTTACTTTATCGACGATGAGGCAGGGATGCGGATGTGGAAAGCGTAATCCATAATAATATTGAGGGTTTTCTGCTGTTGTTATTAAGCATGTGGCCCATTCTGTTGGTGGTATTCGTTGGCGTCGCCATCTCCTTCTATACCATGCTGTTACGCAAAACGGCGCTGGCCTGCCTGCTGTTCGCCGTCGCCATCGGCGCCGCAGGCTGGAGCTTTGCCTGACGCCAGGCCTCAGGGTTTATCCAGCAGGCTCATACTGGAGGTGGCGGCGCCATCATTCAGATTGGACGGCGAATGCCAGTCGCGGCCCGCCAGGGCGCTGTCTCCCTGACCGCTGCTGGCGACGCTGTCCTGCTGCGTCGACAGCGTTGACCCTTCAAGCGCTTCCTCTGCCCCCGACTGGTCGGGCAGAGAACTGCTATACCCGCCATTGTTCGAATACGTATCCATACCGTTGACTTCATTCGGCACCGTGTCGGTGGTGGTCCCGTCATCGTTAATGCAAAATGAGCCGCCGATGCCGTTAGGCTGACAGTCCGCGGCGAAAGTCGGGCTGGCCAACGCGGTCAGCAGCAATAGCGGTAAGCTGATTTTCTTCATTTTTATCTCCATACGCAGCGTGGCCGACAGATGTTCTCAACTATAGAGGGGAGAGCGCGGCGGCAGGTAACAAAACTGTTTAATTTTGTAATAGCTCATGGTATCCGGCGCCCGTTCGCGTGGCCCGGGCGCAGCGGCTCGGCACAATGCGGTAATCATTTGTTAATTCAACGTAAAGGTTAATGAAAATTTAAGGGAAGGCCGCTATGTTGGCAGCATCACACTTTCCATTAAGGATATTCCATGCGCGATAAATATTCCGGCCTGCAGATTGGCATCCACTGGCTGGTCTTCTTGCTGGTTGTGGTGGCCTATGCGGCGATGGAGCTGCGCGGATTTTTCCCCCGCAGCGATCGGCCGCTGATTAATATGATTCATGTTTCCTGCGGGATCGCCATTTGCGTGCTGATGGCGGCGCGTCTGCTGGTGCGGCTGAAAACGCCGACGCCGCCGATCGTGCCGAAGCCGTCGCCAATGATGACCGGTTTCGCCCATCTCGGCCATCTGGTTATTTATCTGCTGTTTATTGCCCTGCCGCTGATCGGCATGGTGATGATGTACTGGCGCGGGAATCCCTGGTACGCCTTTGGCCTGACGATGCCGTATGCCCCGCAGAGCGATTTTGAGCGGGTGGACACCCTGAAAGCGATCCATGAATGGTTAGCGAATGCCGGTTACTTCGTGATTGGCCTGCATGCCTTTGCCGCGCTGCTTCATCATTACTGGTGGAAAGATAATACCCTGCTGCGAATGATGCCCCGTAAGCGCTGAATCACTCGCTTCAACATTCAGACCCCGTCCCGCGACGGGGTTTTTTTTGCCTTTGCGGCTAATAAAATATAGTATACCCCCCTATATGATACGGAGGCGTTATCGTGCCACATTCACCTGAAGATAAAAAACGGGCCCTCAGCCGCGTACGCCGCATCCGCGGCCAGGTTGAAGCCCTTGAACGCGCGCTGGAGTCAGGCGAACCCTGTATGACTATCCTGCAGCAGATCGCCTCGATTCGCGGGGCGGCAAACGGTCTGATGGGCGAAATGGTGGAGATCCACCTGCAGGACGAGCTGGTCAGCGGCGACACCACCCCGGACCAGCGGGCCGCCAGAATGGCAGAGGTCGGTCATCTGCTACGATCTTATTTAAAATAACATCACGACGAGGAAGAGACAGTTATGAAATCACGCGCAGCAGTGGCCTTTGGCCCCGGTCAGCCGTTAAAAATCGTAGAGATTGACGTCGCGCCGCCGAAAAAAGGCGAAGTTCTGGTGAAAATCACCCATACCGGCGTGTGCCATACCGATGCCTTCACCCTTTCCGGCGACGATCCGGAAGGCGTCTTCCCGGCGGTGCTGGGCCATGAAGGCGGCGGCGTGGTCGTGGAAGTGGGCGAGGGCGTCACCAGTCTTAAGCCGGGCGATCATGTCATCCCGCTGTATACCGCCGAATGCGGCGAGTGCAAGTTCTGTAAGTCGGGGAAAACCAATCTCTGCCAGGCGGTGCGCGCCACCCAGGGCAAAGGGCTGATGCCGGACGGCACCACCCGTTTCTCGTATAACGGCGAACCGATTTATCACTACATGGGCACCAGCACCTTCAGCGAATACACGGTCTGCGCTGAGATCTCGCTGGCGAAAGTCAATCCGCAGGCGCCGCTGGATAAAGTGTGTCTGCTGGGCTGCGGCGTGACCACCGGCATCGGCGCGGTGCACAACACGGCGAAGGTTAAGCCCGGGGATACCGTCGCGGTCTTTGGTCTGGGCGGCATCGGACTGGCGGTGATCCAGGGCGCCGTGCAGGCGCAAGCCGGACGCATTCTGGCGGTCGATACTAACCCGGATAAGTTCACTCTCGCGAAAGAGATGGGGGCTACCGACTTTATCAACCCCAACGACTACGATAAGCCCATTCAGGATGTGATCGTTGAGCTGACCGACGGCGGGGTGGATTTCAGCTTCGAGTGCATCGGTAATGTCAATGTGATGCGCGCGGCGCTGGAATGCTGCCATAAAGGCTGGGGCGAGAGCGTCATTATCGGCGTGGCCGGCGCCGGGCAGGAGATCAAGACCCGTCCGTTCCAGCTGGTGACTGGCCGGGTGTGGCGCGGCTCCGCCTTTGGCGGCGTGAAAGGCCGTAGCCAGCTGCCGGGAATGGTAGAAGACGCGATGGCGGGTAAAATTCGCCTCGACCCGTTTATTACTCATCGCCTGCCGTTGGCGCAAATTAACGAGGCCTTTGACCTGATGCATGAAGGCAAATCGATTCGCACCGTGATCCACTTTGGCGACCAGTAATCGCTAACGCGCAAGGCGTTTCGTCAGCAGCAAAAAAGGGCCCGAATGGGCCCTTTTGCTTAGGTCAATCAGTGATGGTCAGGAAGCGCATAGGCGATAATGTAATCGCCGCGATCCGGAGACTGACGGGCGCCGCCCGCATTGATAATGATGTATTGCTTACCGGTTTTCGGCGACACGTAGGTCATCGGGCCGGACTGACTGCCAACCGGCAGACGGGATTTCCAGATCTCCTTGCCGTTAGCGGTATCAAAGGCGCGCAGGTAGAAATCCTGAGTACCGGCGAAGAACAACAGCCCGGACTGCGTCGCCAGCGACGCGCCAAGGGTCGGCATACCGATCGGAATCGGCATATGCATGCGGATCCCCAGCGGCCCGGTATCCTCTACGGTGCCTACCGGCACCTGCCACACCAGTTTCCCGGTTTTCAGATCCACAGCGGACATGGTGCCGAAAGGCGGTTTCTGGCACGGAATGCCCAGCGGCGACAGGAAACGTTCGCGCATGGCGCCAAACGGCGTGCCTTCCATCGGCACGATGCCCATCTCAATGCCGCTGGCGTCTTTCGCTACCTTCTCGCGCGGCACCATATAGTTGGCGAGACCGAGACGCATATCGTTAACGAACATCAGGCTGTTGTTGGGATCCACCGAGACGCTGCCCCAGTTCATGCCGCCGAGCGAGCCCGGGAACTGCAGGGAGCGGTCTTCCCCCGGCGGGGTAAAGACTCCCTGGTGGCGCATCTCTTTGAACTGGATACGGCACAGCAGCAGGTCGATCGGCGTCGCGCCCCACATATCGGACTCGGTCAGCGTCTGGTTGCCGATCATCGGCATTCCCACCGAGTAAGGCTGCGTCGGCGAGTAGCGCTCGCCTTTGACGTTGCCCACCGGCACCGGTCGCTCTTCCACTTTCGCCACCGGCTCGCCGGTTTCGCGATTGAGCATAAAGATCATACCCTGCTTGCTGGTCTGCACCAGCACCGGGGTGGTGCCGCCCTTGCCGTCAGGCAGATCGTACAGCAGCGGCTGAGACGGCAGGTCAAAGTCCCACAGGTCGTGGTGGGTGGTCTGGAAGTGCCAGCGTACCTGGCCGGTCGCGGCATCCACAGCGACGATGGAGGAGCTGTATTTGTCGTCCAGCGCGGTTCGTTCGCTGCCGAAGAAGTCTGGCGTAGCGTTGCCGGTCGGCAGATAGATCAGGTTCAGCTTCGCGTCGTAAGACATCGCCGACCAGACGTTCGGCGTGCCGCGCGTATAGGTCTGGCCCTCCGGCGGTACGCCGGTCAGCGCCGGATTACCCGGATCCCACGCCCAGGCCAGTTTACCGGTATGGACGTCAAACGCGCGGACCACCCCCGGCGGTTCGCCGGTAGAGTAGTTATCCGCGACGCGGCCGCCCACCACCACCACATTGCCCGCGACCAGCGGGGTGGAGGTCTGTTGATAGTAGCCCGCTTTGACTTCGCCCATTCCGACGCTGAGGTCGACAATACCGCGATCGCCGAAGCTCTCGCACAGTTTGCTGGTGTCGGCATCAATGGCGATCAGGCGGGCATCGATCGTCGGCAGGAACAGACGACGGGAGCAGGCGGCAGGCTGGGCGCCTGACGCTGGCGTCGTCTGCGCCTGGCTATCTTCGTAATAGCCTAAGCCGCGGCAGCGCTGCCAGTTAGGCGAAGAGGATTTGGAGTCATAGCGCCATTTCTCTTTGCCGCTGTCGACATCCAGCGCCAGCACTTTGCTGTATGGGGTACAGACGTAGAGGGTATCGCCAATCTGCAGCGGGGTATTCTGATCTTCCGCACCGGAGCCATTGCTCTGCGGAATATCCCCAGTATGCGCCACCCAGGCTACCTGCAGCTGGTTGACGTTGTGCTTGTTGATTTGATCGAGAGCGGCGAAGCGGTCGCCGTGGGTGGTGTTGCCCCAGTGCGCCCAGTTTTTCTGCTCTTCGCCCGGCGCGACGGGTTTCACCGGTACCGCTTCCGTGGCGCTGACCAGCGGTTCGGATTTAAACATCCAGCCAAAGCTTCCCGCCAGCGCCACGGCGAGCACGGCAGCGATGGCAAAAGCCGGGCCTTTTTTCGCCGGCGGGCTGGCGAGGAAAGGCCAGACCAGGGCGGCGAGAAAGGCCAGCACGCCAAGGGCGAACAGGCGCGAGAAGAGCGGCCAGAAGTTCCAGCCAGCGTCGCCGATCGCCCAGATCACTGAGGCGATAAACGCCACGGCGTACAGCAAAATCCCGCCGCGGCGGCGACGGAAAATTAGCACTGCCGCGATAACCATCACCACGCCCATCAGCGCAAAGTACAGCGTGCCGCCGACGAGAGCCAGTTTTGCCCCCAGAATACCGATAGCCAGACCGATGATCAGCATCAGTCCGGCGAGAAGCCACTGCAGGATCCGGGGGAATCCGCGCGGCGCGTTGCCAGTTGTCATGAAATCTCCTTAACCACACCAGCCACCTCATTACGAACCAAATGAAACAAAGTTATTTTGTTTTATTTTTGAGTGAAGTGGTTTTTATCTTCATAAAGCCAAATTTATTGCCTGCTTTGATTTCATATGAACCATTTGGTGAAATCGCGATATGATAGATCTGTTAAAGAAATTTGCGCAAATGTTAATAAATAATTTCGCACTAAATGATTATTTTGCTGAATGTGTCTCAGTCGGCGTCGACTCCCCGGCCGCGACGGGCCGGGGGAGCGGCGGATCAGGCAGGCATTGATTTACGAATAGCGCTGAGCAGGGTGTGCGTCCCGGGGGTCAGCGTCGCATCGACGCGGGTTAAAATGCCGATGGGCTCCCCGGCGCCCTGGGTGGCAATCGGCAGGGCGGTCAGTACGCCACGGCGAAGATCGTCTTTCACCGCCCCGGAAGGGACGAACCAGACATAGTCAAAATCAACTGTTAGCTGGCGCGATAGGGAAGCGGACAGAGTCTCGATGCAGCCGGCGGGCATTTTACACCCCTGGCTCTGGAGCAGCGCTTCGGCGTTTTGCCGCGGCACGGTGCCCTTTGGCGAGACCACCACCGGCCACTCCATCACCCGACTGAGGGTCACCGTCTCCTGCAGCAGGGGATGTCCCGGACGAACCACCAGCTTAAGGGATTCCAGGAACAGCAGTTCGTAATGCAGGCCGCTCATCAGCTCCGGATCGGACATCCGTCCGATGCCGATGTCGATCTCCCCGGACTTTAACCCGGCGAGCAGCATGGTGTTGTTCATGGTGGCGACCTGCAGCGTGATATCTTTTTGCTGCTTATGGAACTGGCCGATCACCGTCGGCAGGATCCCCAGCGCGGCGGTAGGCAGCGCGCCGATGCGTACAATATCGTTATTCAGGCCCTCTTTACGGTTCAGCGCCTGGCCCGCCGAGTTAAGGGCATCAAGCACCTTCACGGCATGAGTCAGAAACTGTTCCCCGACCAGGGTCAGCTGCGCCCCCAGACGTCCCCGCTCAAACAGACGGGTACCGGTCAGCTGTTCAAGTTCGTTAAGCGTTTTTGAAAGTGCTGGCTGGCTCAGATTTAAAGTTTCAGCCGCGCGCCCCAGCGTTCCCTGTTGAGCGACGGCCACGAAGGTGTGTAGATGGCGCAAGCGAATGCGCTGACTGAAGAGACCATTTTTTTCCATAGTAAGATGATGTTAAAAACACAGCGGTGAAAGAGACAAGCGGCCTTGTTTAAATTTGATAACCAGATAGCAAAATATTTTTAACATTTGAGCTGATTACATTACAAGATCTTTCCCTATGGTTTAACACGCCGCCGCCCCGGCTGTGCGGGGCGACGGCGGTGGTCTGCATGGCCGCTAGATATCGAAAAAGACGGTTTCGTTCTCGCCCTGCAGATAAATGTCGAAACGATAGACCACTTCCGCACCGCGAACTTCGCGCTCAGCGATTAAGGTTTTGCGTCTCACCTCCCACTCGATGAGATTCAGTACCGGGTCGCTGGCGTTGGCCTCGTGCTCATCGGCAAAATACATCCGCGTATTGAGGCCAATATTGATCCCCCGGGCCACCACCCACAGATTGACGTGCGGCGCCATCAGACGGCCATCGCGGCCAACCACCGCGCCGGGCTTGATGGTTTCAAAGCGCCAGACGCCGGAGGTGAAGTCAGAGCAGGTGCGCCCCCAGCCGCGAAAGCCCGGGTCGACCGCTTTCTGCTGCTGACGATCGTCAGGATGGTTATAGCGTCCCGCGGCGTTGGCCTGCCAGATCTCCAGCAGCACATCGCGGACCGGGGTTCCGGAGCCGTCGATAACCCGGCCTTCAATGGTGATCCGTTCCCCGACGGTATCGGCGGTGGTGAGAACCGGACCAAAATTTTTCTCAAAAATATGGAAACCCGCGGCGTCCGGCGCCAGACCAATATGAACATAGGGTCCCGCGGTCTGCGAGGCGGTTTCAGGCAGATACTCTTTCATCGGGCGGCCCCCTGAGTGCGATTTTCAAACAGCGTGGCGCGATGGCCGCGCAGAACAAGGTCGAAGCGGTAGGCCAGGCAATCCAGCGGCACGGCGGCGTGCATGTCCAGCTCGGCGATCAGGGTGCGCACGGCGTCGTCATTATTAATGGTTCTGACGATCGGGCACTGCTTGATCAGCGGGTCGCCTTCGAAATACATCTGGGTGATCAGGCGCTGGGCCCAGGCGTCGCCCGAGAGCGAGAAATGAATATGCGCCGGACGCCAGTCGCTGGCCTGGTTGCGCCAGGGGTAGGGGCCGGGCTTGATGGTGCGAAAACAGTAATAGCCGTTCTCGTCGGTCAGCACCCGGCCGCAGCCGCCGAAGTTCGGGTCAATCGGCGCCAGATACTGATCTTTTTTATGTCGATAGCGGCCGCCGGCATTGGCCTGCCAGACTTCCACCAGGGTGTTTTTCATCGGTCGGCCGAAGCCATCCCGCACGTAGCCGTGCACAATGATCCGCTCGCCAATCGGCAGGCCTTCTTTGGCATAGTTGAGGATAAGGTCATTATCCAGCGGACCCAGGTCGTCGCGGCTAAACACCGGGCCGGTGATCTCCGACAGCGAGTTCTGCAAGGAGATCAGGGCGTTTTTCGGGGAGCGCAGGACGCTGGTTTTATAGCCCGGGGCGTAAGCGGGCGGGTGACTACTGTAATCGCGATGGATAACCTCGCGCGGGGACCATTTATCGTTCATCGGGTACTCCGTATAGAGGGTAGAGGGGCATGTTGTTGTAATGTCGCCAGAAACAGTGTGTGTAAATGTATTGTTAATTTAAAGTGAAATTACCGGGTGTTTTTCATAACCATCGGTTATGTTCTGCGCTATGCCCGTGACCGGAAGCAGGTTATCGCCATCACAGTTTGTAAATTCTTCCCCCCGCCGGGAGGCAGCTTTCCTACACTCCAGGAAGTATTCACTGGAGGTAACACATCATGGCGAACACCATCACGGCTGATGAGATTCGGGAGCACTTTTCGCAGGCCATGTCGGCTATGTACCAGCAGGAAGTTCCGCAGTACGGGACGCTGCTGGAGCTGGTGGCTGACGTCAACCTGGCGGTACTGGAAAATAATCCGAAGCTGCATGAACAACTGGCCAACGCCGACGAGCTGGCGCGTCTGAACGTTGAGCGCCACGGGGCGATCCGCGTGGGCACAGCGGAGGAACTGGCGACGCTGCGTCGCATGTTTGCCATTATGGGGATGTATCCCGTCAGCTATTACGATCTCTCGCAGGCCGGCGTGCCGGTTCACTCCACGGCGTTTCGTCCTGTCGACGATGCCGCGCTGGCGCGCAATCCGTTTCGGGTATTTACCTCGCTGCTGCGTCTGGAGCTGATCGAAAACCGCGCTCTGCGCGAGCGGGCCGAGGCGATCCTCGCCCGGCGCAACATATTCACTCCCCGCTGCCTGGCGCTGATCGCCCGGCACGAGGCCGAAGGGGCCTTCACCCCAGCGGAAGCCCGCGAGTTTGTGCAGGAGGCGCTGGAGACCTTCCGCTGGCACCGGCATGCCACCGTCGATGAGGAGACCTACCACGCGCTGCATCGCGAACATCGCCTGATTGCCGATGTGGTCTGCTTCCCGGGATGCCATATCAACCACCTCACGCCGCGGACGCTGGATATTGACCGCGCGCAGGCCCTGATGCCGGAGTGCGGTATTGAGCCAAAGGCCCTGATCGAAGGCCCGCCGCGCCGGGAGGTACCGATCCTCCTGCGGCAGACCAGCTTCAAGGCGCTTGAGGAGCCGGTGATGTTCGCCGGCGAACACCGCGGCACCCACAGCGCCCGCTTTGGCGAAATTGAGCAGCGCGGCGTGGCGCTGACGCCGAAAGGGCGCGCGCTGTACGACCGGCTGCTGCAGGCGGCAGGGACCGGCAAAGACAATCTCAGCCACCAGCTGCATCTGCAGGAGGTGTTCCGCGAATTTCCCGACAGCGAATTTCTGCTGCGTCAGCAGGGGCTGGCCTGGTTTCGCTACCGCCTGACGCCGGCTGGCGAGGCCCATCGCCAGGCGTTTCGCCCGGGCGACGATCCCCAGCCGCTGATCGAGCGCGGATGGGTGGTGGCCCAGCCCATCGTCTATGAGGATTTTTTACCGGTCAGCGCGGCGGGCATTTTTCAGTCCAATCTGGGTAACAAAACCCAGGCGCGCAGCCACGGGAATGCCAGCCGCGAAGCCTTTGAGGCGGCGCTGGGCTGCCCGGTGCAGGATGAGTTTGAACTGTACCGGCAGGCGGAGGAGCGCAGCAAACGACGTTGCGGTCTGCTGTAAAATCAGTACCCTGCTGGCATCAGCCTTACAGGGAGCAGGTTATGCAACATCCGTCGAAACCGTTGGCGAAAACCCGGCAGGGCACGCTGGCCGGGAGCGCAGAGCAGGGGATCCATATCTGGCGCGGCATTCCGTACGCCGCGCCGCCCGTGGGGCCGCTGCGCTGGCGCGCGCCGCAGCCTCCCGCCCGCTGGCATGGCGTGCGTCAGGCCGACGCCTTTTCCGCCGCCAGCTGGCAGGACATTGACTACTGCCGCGAACTTGGCGGCGGGGATCCCGGCCGCTTCAGCGAAGACTGTCTCTATCTCAACGTCTGGGCCCCCGCCAGCGCAGCGCAGCCGCTGCCGGTGATGGTCTGGTTGCACGGCGGCGGGTTTACCATCGGCGCCGGCAGCCTGCCGCCTTACGATGGCCTGGCGCTGGCCAGCCGCGACGTGGTGGTGGTGACGGTCAACTACCGACTGGGCCATCTTGGCTTTTTCGCCCATCCGGCTCTGGAGGAAGAGGCGGGCGAGCGTCTGTATAACTTCGCGCTGCTCGACCAGATCGCCGCCCTGCAGTGGGTCCAGGAGAATATTCACGCCTTCGGCGGCGACGCCGCCAACGTTACGCTGTTTGGCGAATCCGCCGGGGCGCGCAGCGTGCTGTCGCTGATGGCCTCGCCGAAAGCGAAAGGGTTGTTCCATAAAGCGATTATTCAGAGCGGGTATACCTTACCCGACCTGCCGCGAGAAAAGGCGCTGGAGAAAGGCCGCCTGCTGGCGGAACGCTTCGCCTTGCCGCAGGCCAGCGCCGAACAACTGCGGGCGATCCCGGCGGAGGCCTTCTGGTCGCTAACCGCCCCGCTGAATATCGGGCCAGCGCCCATCGCCGGCGATGTGGTGCTTCCGCAGCCGATGCTGGAGACCTTTTTTGCCGGGCGCCAGCATCCGATGCCGGTGATGATCGGATCCAACAGCGATGAAGCCAGCGTGATGGCGGTGTTTGGCGTCGATATCGCCGGGCAGATCCAGAAGCTGCGCCGCGAGCGCCGTCTGGGGCTGGGACTGATCAAACTCCTCTATCCCGGCGTCAAGGGGGATGAAGCGCTGGGGCGGGAAGTCTGTCGGGATATGGCGTTTACCACCCTCGGCTATGTGGTGATGCAGGCCCAGCAGCGCGTGGGCCAGCCATGCTGGCGGTACTGGTTCGATTATGTGGCGGAAGCGGAGCATGATGTCTATCCGCACGGCGCCTGGCACGGCAACGAGGTGCCCTACGTGTTTGATAACCTGCGGCTCACCGACCCGGTGCGGCAATATGCCAGTAAAGCGGATCTGGCCTTCGCCGCTCAGGTCGCTGACTACTGGGCCCAGTTTGCCCGCGTCGCCAGCGGCGAGCAGGTGCTTGCCGGCGCGGTGCGCTGGCCGGCGTGCGTGCGCGGACGGGATCGTCTGCTGCGCATTGGCCTGCATAAGCGTGCCGGATTTAAAGTGGAGAATCGCTTTATGCGCGCCCGGCTGGCGCTGTTTCGCCGGGTGATGAAGCATCACGTGACCCTCGAATAAAGGGGATGGGTCGCGGCTCAGCGGGGCGCGGCCCTGCTGCAGGCCGCGGGCGGCTAAGAAACGCCCCGGCGATGAGACAGGATGAGTGCTGTCCGCTTTGTTTGCAGGCGGGCCCTGGGCTGGATATTGCGCTCTCCCTCCGCCGGTGATGAAAAAACAGCCTGTTCTGGTAGACAGGGCTTTTTTACCGTTTTTCTGCGGGCAACAATTGGATTATTAATCGTTTTTGTCTAGAGTGGGCGGAAATTATCACGCAGCGTGATGACGCGTTGCGAATCAATTCACCCGTGCAGAAGGACGCTTTCTCAGGCATGAACCGCAGACGTTTTCTTAAATCTTCCATGGCTGTTGCCGCCGTATGCGGAACGTCAGGAGTCGCTTCCTTATTCAGTCAGGCCGCGTTTGCTGAAGACGCGGGCATTGCCGACGGGCAGACACGCCGTTTTGATTATGCCGTGCTGCAGGCGATGGCTCACGATCTGGCGCGCCAGCCGTGGGGCGGCGCCCCGCGCGATCTGCCGCCGACGCTGGCCAATCTCACCCCGCAGGCTTATAACAGCATCCAGTATGACGCCAACCACTCGCTGTGGAACAATATTGAAGAACGCAAACTGGATATCCAGTTTTTCCACGTCGGGATGGGGTTCCGTCGCCGCGTGCGCATGTTCTCTTTAGACGCCGCCACCCAGCAGGCGCGCGAGATCCACTTCCGTCCGGAGCTGTTCAAGTACAATGACGCCGGGGTGGATACCCGCCAGCTGGAAGGCCAGTCCGATCTCGGCTTCGCCGGGTTCCGGGTATTTAAAGCGCCTGAGCTGGCGCGCCGGGATATCGTGGCGTTTCTCGGCGCCAGCTATTTCCGCGCGGTAGACAGCACCTACCAGTACGGCCTCTCGGCCCGTGGGCTGGCGGTAGATACCTTTACCGATACCCCGGAAGAGTTCCCCGATTTCACCTCTTTCTGGTTCGAAACGGTCAAAGGAGACGCCACGGTATTCACCGTTTACGCTCTGCTGGACAGCCCGAGCATCACTGGCGCCTACAAGTTCACCATCCACTGCCAGGATACCCAGGTCATTATGGACGTGGAGAACCATCTCTACGCCCGCAAGGATATCAAACAGCTGGGTATCGCGCCGATGACCAGCATGTTCAGCTGCGGCAACAACGAGCGTCGGATGTGCGATACCATCCACCCGCAGATCCACGACTCCGATCGGCTGTCGATGTGGCTGGGCAACGGCGAATGGGTCTGCCGGCCGCTGAACAACCCGCAGAAGCTGCAGTTCAACGCCTTCCAGGACAAGAACCCGCGCGGCTTTGGTCTGCTGCAGCTGGACCGCGATTTCTCCCACTACCAGGACGTGATGGGCTGGTATAACAAGCGTCCCAGCCTGTGGGTGGAGCCGCGTAACCAGTGGGGCAAAGGGGCGGTCAGCCTGATGGAGATCCCGACCACCGGTGAAACGCTGGATAACATCGTCTGCTTCTGGCAGCCGGAAAAGGCGGTGAAGGCGGGCGACGAACTGGACTTCCGCTACCGTCTCTACTGGAGCGCGCAGCCGCCGGTGAGCACCCCGCTGGCGCGTGTGCTCGCCACCCGCACCGGGATGGGGGGCTTCCCGGAGGGATGGGCGCCGGGGGAACACTACCCGGACAAGTGGGCGCGTCGTTTTGCCATCGACTTTGTCGGCGGCGATCTGAAAGCGGCCGCGCCGCGCGGTATTGAACCGGTGATCACCCTCTCCAGCGGCGAAGCGAAGCAGATTGAGATCCTCTACGTCGAGCCGTTCGATGGCTACCGGATCCTGTTCGACTGGTATCCGACCTCCGACTCGACCGACCCGGTGGAGATGCGTCTGTTCCTGCGCTGTCAGGGAGAAGCCATCAGCGAAACCTGGCTCTATCAGTACTTCCCGCCGGCGCCGGATAAACGTAACTACGTTGACGACCGGATTATGAAATAACCCCGTGACAGCCGTGGCCCCCAGGCACCCCCTGCGGGCCCGTAGAGAGCCTCATGACCACAGACATTCCAGCAGTACCTGAGTCGATCCCGGTGACCGAGGTGCTGACGCTTACCGCCATTGATGAGCGTTACGTCAGCGACCTGCACCAGCTGGTGGTGAAAAACCAGCGCTGGCTACAGCAGTCGCTCAGCTGGGCTGGAGAGGTGCGCAGCGAAGAGGAGACCCGCCGCCATGTGCAGGGTAACGTGATGCTGCACCAGCGGGATTACGCCAAAATGTTTTTGCTGTTTCTCGATAAGCGGCCGATTGGCGTTCTGTCGTTCAACCAGATCGAGCCGCAGAATAAGACGGCCTATATTGGCTATTGGATCGATGAAGATTGCCAGGGGCAGGGGTATCTGTCCCGTTCCCTGCAGGCCTTTATCCACTATTATGCACGCAGCGGGCTGGTGCGCCGGTTTGTAATCAAATGTCGGGTGGCGAATACCCGTAGCAACCAGGTGGCGTTGCGTAACGGGTTTGTTCTGGAAGGCTGTCTCCGCCAGGCCGAGTATCTGAACGGCAGCTATGACGATCAGAATATCTACGCCCGCATTATTGACCGCGACGAGGCGCTACAGGGCGCCTAACAGCGGCGTTCGGGTGATCTGCTGCTGGCCGTCGAGGGTCTTCGGGCCGCGCAGGTGAATGGCTTCTCCTTCCCGCGCGGCGATCTGCACCTCGTCCCCAAGCGTGACCTGGTGCTCAACGATCACATCGCCGACGATGACAGCCCGACCCTGGATCAGCACGTCGTCGTCAAGCAGAATCGGTCCACCGCGCAGCTGCGCCTCGCCGCCCACCATCGCCCGGTGCTTTAGCAGACAGTTACCTTCAATCACCGCATTCTCCGCAACCTGGGAACTGTAGCGCACAGTGGGAATGGCATCTTCGCCGCGACCCGCGATCAGACGGGCATGCCCGTAAATCCGCGCGTTATCGCACACCCAAACGTCATTCTCCTCGTTTCCCTCAAGCCTGGCGTGGTCAAAGACTTCCGCCCGATGTTCGACAAAAGCGTGCTCGACGTAGGCCTCGCCATAGATTTGCGCCTGATGGAGAATGCGCGACGCGCTGACGGTGGCTCGCTGATAAATCTGCAGCACTTTGTCGCGGTCGGCGGTCAGCCCGCGGGCGGCAATCACCTGACAGTGGGGCAGAAGACGCGCCTCGTCGGCGAGGCGACAGTCACCGCGCACCGTACTCAGGCTAATCGTGACGTTGTCACAAATCTGCGCGTGATGGCTGATCTGCGAGGCGTGAATGGATGCCCGTCCGCTGATGATAGCCCCATGGCTGACCTCGCAGGGGCCATGGAGTCGGGCATCGTCGAGGATGCGCGCCCCGGCGAAGACCACGCTGTTGGCATCGTAGATCCAGCACTCTCCCAGCTGGCTGAGAGCGCTTTCCTCCTCCACCCAGCCGCCTTCGCTGCCCGCTTTGACGTCAGCGAAATCGATAAGCGCCACGATCTGGCGCAGGGTGACGCACTGTTTGCCATCCTCTGCCTGGTAACAATACTGCCGGGTCTGTTCGCTGAGACGGTATTTATGCATTCCCGATCCTCATTACTTATGGTTAACATAAACATAGCAAAGATCGCCGTAGCGCGTGGGATAAGGTTCCTTTAGAATGCAACTTCAAATTAAATTGATATCATCAATAAAATGAACAAAACGCATACGTCGCGGCAGGTGCTGAACCTGCCGGCGGGTTACTTTGGCATGGTGCTCGGCACCATCGGGATGGGCTTTGCCTGGCGTTACGCCAGCACCCTCTGGCCGGTCAGCCGCAGCATTGGTGATGGGCTGGTGACGCTGGCGATGGCGATGTGGGTCCTGCTCAGCATGGCGTTTATCAGCCGGGCGATCCGCTTTCCGGCGAGTGTGCTGCAGGAGATGCGACATCCGGTCAGCAGCAGCTTCGTCAGCCTGTTTCCCGCCACCACCTTGCTGGTATCGATTGGTCTGGTACCCTGGTGCCGGCCGCTGGCCATCGGGCTGTTTGTGCCGGGCGTGGCGCTGCAGCTCGCCTATGCCGCCTGGCAAAGCGGCGGCCTGTGGCGGGGAAACCATCCTCGCGAGGCCACTACGCCGGGGCTGTATCTGCCCACGGTGGCGAATAATTTTATCAGCGCGATGGCCTGCGGCGCGCTGGGGTTTACCGACGCCGGACTGGTGTTCCTTGGCGCCGGAGTCTTCTCCTGGCTGAGCCTTGAGCCGGCTATCCTCCATCGTCTGCGCAGCGCAGGCGAACTGCCGACCGCGCTGCGCACGTCGTTGGGGATCCAGCTGGCGCCTGCGCTGGTGGCCTGCAGCGCCTGGCTCAGCGTCAACGGCGGGGAGGCTGATATCTTGGCTAAGCTGCTGTTTGGCTACGGTCTGCTGCAGCTGTTGTTTATGCTGCGTCTGATGCCCTGGTATCTTCGCCAGCCGTTCAATGCTTCTTTCTGGAGCTTCTCGTTCGGTATTTCCGCACTGGCCACTACCGGTCTGCATCTGGGCCAGGCGAAGGCGGACGGCTTTTTTCATCATCTGGCGCTGCCGCTCTTTATTTTTAGCAATCTGGTCATCGGCCTGCTGCTGCTGCGCACAGGGCTGCTGTTGGTCAGCGGGAAACTGTTGCTACAGGTCGACCGGGAAACACTCCTTAATAAGAAGGAAGGATCATGACAACGCGTGACGCGGACTATTTTAGTGAAAAATATGGCCTGACCCGCACCCACTCCGAGGTGCTGCATGCCGCGACGATGGTGTCGCCGGGGCGGGCGCTGGATCTGGGCTGCGGCAACGGACGTAACAGCCTTTATCTGGCGGCGAACGGCTTCACGGTGACGGCGTGGGATAAAAATGCGATGAGCATCAATAATCTGGAGACTATTCGCGACGCCGAAGGGCTGGATAATTTGCAGACCGCGGTGAAAGACCTCAACAGCCTGACCTTTGACGGCGAGTATGATCTGATCCTCTCCACCGTGGTGATGATGTTTCTTGAGGCCGGCGCTATCCCGGGACTCATCGCCAATATGCAGCGTTGCACCGCCGCCGGGGGCTATAACCTGATTGTCGCGGCGATGGACACCGAGGACTATCCCTGCACCGTCGGCTTCCCGTTTGCTTTTAAACCCGATGAACTTCGGGAGTACTACCGGGGCTGGGAATTACTGAAATACAATGAGGACGTCGGTGAGCTGCATCGGACCGACGCAAGCGGCAACCGGATCAAACTGCGCTTCGCCACGCTGCTGGCGCGCAAGCCCGCATAATCCTCAGCGGCGCGTGAAATGGCTGAGATTGACCGCGCCGCCTTGCGCTAATACCCATCGGATAAAGACGCGCGAAAAGCCTCGCTGAACAGAGGGTTAAAGGTGACCTGTTCACCTATTAAGTAATTATTTAATAACGTAATGTTGATCCCATCAATATTTGTATATCTTCCTTGACGAAGCCCTCATTTTGTCACAAAACTACTGGGTCTTATCTGCTATAACGTCTGCCGAAAAAACTGCATTTACAGGGATCTCTTTATGCGTACTCGCGTGTTATTTAAAGTCGCCGCTCTGGCGGGGATGTTAGCGTTGACGGGCTGTGCGTCCAAACTGGCGCAGCCGAATCAGTATTCGGGCTTTTTAAAAGATTATTCCAACCTGAAAGAAGCCACCACGGCCTCCGGCAAGTCGGAGCTGCGCTGGATCGACCCAAACTACAATCCGGCTAACTACGATAATGTCGTCTACCATCCGGTAACGTACTATCCGGTACCGAAGCCGACGACCCAGGTCGGTGAAAAGGCGCTGCAGGATATTCTTAATTACACCAACAAACAGCTCAAACAGGCCATTTCCGAGCGTAAACCGCTGGCTACCACCGCCGGCAAGCGTAGCCTTATTTTCCGCGGGGCGATCACCGGGGTGGACTCCAGCAAAGAAGGGCTGCAGTTCTATGAAGTGGTTCCGGTCGCGATGATTGTTGCCGGTACTCAGGCCGCCACCGGCCATCGTACGATGGACACCGACCTCTATTTTGAAGCCGAACTGATTGACGCCAGCACCAACAAGCCGGTGATCAAAGTGGTTCGTAAAGGGGAAGGAAAAACTCTGGCCAATGAAAACACGCCGCTGACCATCGAAACCATGAAGCAGGTAATCGATGATATGGCGGTCGACGCCGTCAAATTCGACCCTTCCCAGCGGTAATCTCGCCAGCGCCGTCTGCCGACGGCGCTGTTTTATCTTCCGCCGTTTCAGGCCAGCTTTCGGCGCAGCAGCAGCTGTTCCGGTTTGGCAAACATCACCAGATTACCCAACAGGATCAGCGCCAGTCCGATAACGGCGTTGCTGTGCCATACATAGCCTTCATAGACGGTGGAGATGGACAGGGCGACCAGCGGAAACAGCAGTGTACTGTAGGCGGCTTTGCTGGCGCCGATGCGCCCCACAAGGGTGAAATAGGCGCCGAAGGCGACAACTGAGCCGAACAGCGCCAGGTAAAGCAGGGCGCCAAGATAGCTGACGGTCCACTCCGGCATAAAATTATCCCCGCGGAGGAGTGCGATGGCGCCCATCACCAGCGTGCCGTACAGCATCGCCCAGCTGTTGGTGGTCAGCGTCTCCAGCCCCCGCCGCTGGTGACGAATACTGAACATATTGCCCAGCGAAAAGCCGTAAGTGCCCAGCGCGCTCAGACCGATCCCCCACAGTAGCGAAGCGTTCAGCCCGTTGGCCAGCAGATCATCCCAGAACAGGGTGACGATACCGGCCAGACCGAGCGCGGCGGCAGCCCAGAAGCGTCCCGGCGGCTGCTGACGGAAGAAAAGAAAGCTGTTGATGGCGTTAAACAGCACCGCCATGGAAAAGATCACCGATTCCAGACCGGTGTTGATCCAGGCGGCGGCGGTATAAAAGCACCAGAAATTGAAGCAGAAGACGCAGCAGCCCTGCAGCAGGCAGCAGAGATGGTCCTTCGCGCCCAGCGGCCGCAGACGTCGCGTGACGAGCAGAATCGCCAGCATCGTGACGCTGGCCACGGCGAAACGCCAGAAAATCGATACCGGCGCCGCCACCGGCCCCTGCTGTAAAAAAATCGCAATCCACGTTGTTCCCCAGATAACGACAACGAGTGCATAAAGTAATGCGTTCACCCTGATTCTCCTCTGCCTGTTGAAGGGAGGAGTATGCCGCCTGCCGCAACCTGCGGCTTTCACCCGCTTGTTGTCGGCTTGCAAATTCTTGCGCTTATTTGTCTTTCGCCGGCGGTGAGGACTGGAAACCGCGTCGCAGTCTCCCTAGACTAGAGTTTTTCCAGACAGGACAGATGCGTGAAGGCGATGGGTTACGGGACGTTTGAAACATTACGGCGACAGAACGCGGTGCTGAAGGGCACCGTGGAGCTGAATTCCGGTATTCAACTGGCCGCCTGGTATAACAACTGCGATACCGTAACGGTACGCAGCGATCATCATACCTTAAGCCTGTACGTCGCCGATGGTTATGAAAGCTATCAAAAGACGCCGCACGGCTGGAAGAATGGCGGCGGCCCGGATCGCTTTTGCCTGATGCCGAAAGGCGATGAAAGCGTCTGGGATATCCGCGGCGATCTGTCGTTTGTCCATCTCTATTGTACCGATGCGCATCTGCGCCGCGTCGGGGAGGAGGTGTGGGATCGCAGCCCGGCGAACTTCACCCTGCAGGAGAAAACCTTTGCCAGCGATGACAAAATCACCACCGTGTATCGTCAGTTTTTGCTGGCTAATGACTGGCGACAGCCGGCGAACCAGCTGACCCTTAGCGCCGCCAGCAGTTTATTGCTCACCCATCTGATCCAGCACTATTCCACTGTGCAGTGGCGTTTGCCCTCGGTCACCGGGGGACTGGCGCCGGGGGTGAAGCGTCATGTGCTGGCTTGGATCGACGCTCACCTCGATCAGCCATTGACCCTGGCCGACCTGGCGCAGCAGGCGGGACTGAGTGAATTTCATTTTGCCCGTATGTTCCGCCAGTCGCTGAATATGGCTCCGCATCAATATGTGATGCAGCAGCGAATGGCGAAGGCGCAAAACCTGATCTGCCACAGCGCGCTGCCGCTCACCGAGATCGCTCTGGCCTGCGGTTTCAGCTCCGCCAGCCATTTCAGCCATCGGGTCAAAGCCGCCACCGGCCTGACGCCGTCCCAGCTACGGGCGGCGCAGCGCGGATAGCACGCCGTAGCTCACTCCGCCGAGCACCACGCCCCAGAATGCCGAGCCAATTCCCGCCAGCGTCACGCCGCTGGCGGTGATCAGAAAGGTCAGCACCGCCGCGTCGCGCTCACTGGCCTGATGTACCGCCTGAAACAGACTACCGCCGATGGTGCCGAGCAACGCCAGGCCGGCCAGCATCTGGATCCACGCTGTCGGCAGGGCCGACATCAGCGCGGTGATCGATCCCCCGAACAGACCGGCCAGCAGATAAAAACCGCCTGCGGCCATGGCAGCCAGCCAACGCTTCTGCGGATCCGGGTGCGCCTCCGGGCTCTGGCAGATGGCGGCGGTGATCGCCGCAATACAGATCGAGTAGACCCCAAACGGCGCCAGCAGCAGCGCCAGCCCCCCGCAGACAACGATCAGCGCGGAGACTGGTACGGCATAGCCTGATGCCTGCAGGGTAGCGAATCCGGGCGCGTTCTGTGAGGCCATGGTCACGAGGAATAAGGGCAGGCCGACGCTGAGCAGCAGCGCCGGGGTAAACTGCGGGGCGATCCATTCCGGCGCCACAAACGCCAGCGGCACAGCGGCGCTGGCCACCTCCCCGGAGGCCGCGGCAATCAGCGCCCCGGCAACCAGCGCGGCGACCACGGCGAAGCGGGGCCACAGCGCCTTACACAGAAGCCAGGCGGCGAGCATGCCGCCGCACAGCAGCAGATGATCCTGGAAGCCGGCGAAGGCCTGCAAACCGAAACGCAGCAGAATGCCGGCCAGCATCGCGGCGGCCAGCGAATGGGGAATGATTTTCATCAGCCGGGCAAACAGGCCGGTAACGCCGCAGAGGACGATCAGCGCATTGGCGAAGATAAATACCCCCACCGCCTCAGGGAGGGTCACCCCCTGCAGGCCGCTGACCAGCAGGGCGGCGCCCGGCGTTGACCAGGCGGTGAGCACCGGCACTTTTCGCCAGCCGCTCAGCGCGAGGGTGCTGACGCCCATGGCGAGGCCCAGGGCCGTCATCCAGCCGGCGATCTGCCCGGGCGTGGCGCCGGCGGCAGCGGCAGCCTGCCAGATGATGGCGGCAGAGCTGGCGTAGCCCACCAGCACGGCGACGAAGCCGGCGAACAGGCTGGGAAGCGGAACGGTAAACGAGCGCATAGTTTTCTCTTGTGCGTTATAACGTCCGATTACTCTATCATTGTGCGTTTTAGCGCACAAGGTTCCTGCGTGGTGAGGGCTGCGCACCGAGGCTCTTGTCGCAAACGGCCCGCGATGCCGCTAATCGCCCTGTTGAATCAGGCAAATGGAGGTATACTCTGGGCTGAAAAATCAGGAGGTAGGATGAATATTGCGCAACATCTGGCGGCCACCCTCAAAAATCTGCGTCAGCAGCGCGGCTGGAGCCTGTCGCGTCTGGCGGAAGAGACCGGGGTGTCGAAAGCCATGCTCGGGCAGATTGAGCGGAATGAATCGAGTCCGACGGTCGCGACGCTGTGGAAGATTGCCACCGGGCTGAACGTGCCGTTTTCGGCGTTTATCGTTCCGGATGACGGCGTGGCGCCCTCCGCGTTTGACCCGCAGCAGCAGGCGATGGTGGTGACCCCGGTCTTCCCGTGGGACCCGGAGTTGCGCTTTGATCATTTCTCGATAACCCTTGCTCCCGGGGCGCTGAGCGAATCGACGCCGCATGAGCAAGGGGTGATTGAGCATGTTGTCGTGATTAGCGGTACCCTGGATCTCTGCTTACAGGGGGAGTGGCACTCGCTGCAGGCGGGTGAGGGTCGGCGCTTCGCCGGCGATGCGGCGCATGCCTACCGGAACAGCGGCGCCCAGGCGGCTCATTTCCATTCGCTTATCCACTATCCAAAAGAAAAAACCGCGGGCGAACCCGCGGCCAGACAAGATGACTGATGATAACCACTCACAACGTGACGAGGAAAATCCGGAATACGTGATGACAGTACTCTGTACGGTGATTTGAGGGAAATATCTTTTCCTTCAATACTTTGCTGAAAACTGAAAATTCGTCGTCCCGCGACGGCGGAAAAGGTTTTCGTCTGCGCCCGGTTCTGACTACAATAGCCGCCATTTCGACCCCCTTATACTGGATAACAACACGCGTATGCGCCTGCACAATCATCGTCTTGAACTTCTTAGTCCTGCCCGCGACGCCGGTATCGCTCGCGAAGCGATCCTTCACGGCGCCGACGCCGTTTATATCGGTGGACCTGGCTTTGGCGCCCGCCACAACGCCAGCAACAGCCTGAGCGACATCGCCGGTCTGGTGCCTTTCGCCCATCGCTTTGGCGCCAAGGTCTTTGTGACGCTGAACACCATTCTGCATGACGATGAGCTGGAGCCGGCGCAGCGGCTGATTACCGATCTCTACGACGCGGGCGTCGATGCGCTGATTGTCCAGGATATGGGGATCATGGAGCTGGACCTGCCGCCGATCGAGCTGCACGCCAGCACCCAGTGCGACATCCGCAGCGTGGAGAAAGCAAAGTTTCTCTCAGACGCCGGTTTCAGCCAGATCGTGCTGGCGCGCGAGCTGAACCTCAGTCAAATCAAAGCCATCTACGATAATACTGACGCCACCATCGAATTCTTTATCCATGGCGCGCTGTGCGTGGCCTATTCCGGCCAGTGCTACATTTCCCATGCCCAGACCGGACGCAGCGCCAACCGCGGCGACTGCTCGCAGGCCTGCCGCCTGCCGTATACCCTGAAGGACGATCAGGGGCGAGTGGTGGCCTATGAAAAACATCTCCTGTCGATGAAAGACAACGACCAGACCGCCAACCTGGCGGCGCTGATCGATGCCGGGGTGCGCTCCTTCAAAATCGAAGGCCGTTACAAAGACATGAGCTACGTGAAAAACATCACCGCTCACTACCGCCAGATGCTGGACGCCATCATTGAAGACCGCGGCGATCTCGCGCGCGCCTCGGCAGGGCGCACCGAGCATTTCTTTATCCCGTCCACCGATAAAACCTTCCACCGCGGCAGCACCGATTACTTCGTTAATGCCCGTAAAGGCGATATCGGCGCCTTTGATTCGCCAAAATTTATCGGACTGCCAGTGGGCGAAGTGCTGAAGGTGGGTAAAGACCATCTCGACGTTGAGGTCAGCGAACCGTTAACCAACGGCGATGGCCTTAACGTGATGATTAAGCGTGAAGTGGTGGGCTTCCGCGCCAATACCGTGGAAAAAACCGGCGAAAATCGCTATCGGGTGTGGCCGAACGAGATGCCTGCGGATCTGCACAAAGTGCGCCCGCATCAGGCGCTCAACCGCAACCTTGATCACAACTGGCAGCAGGCGCTGCTGAAGACCTCCAGCGAACGCCGCATCGCCGTAGACGTCACCCTAAGCGGCTGGCAGGAGCAGCTGGTTCTCACCATGACCTGTGAAGATGGCGTCAGCGTGACCCACACCCTTGACGGGGAGTTCGCCGAAGCTAACCAGGCGGAGAAAGCGCTGGCTAACCTGCGTGACGGTGTCACAAAACTGGGGCAAACCATTTACTATGCGCGCGAGGTGCAGGTCAATCTGCCGCCGCTGTTTGTGCCCAACAGCCTGCTCAACCAGCTGCGGCGTGAAACGGCCGAAATGCTGGATGACGCGCGGCTCAACGCCTGGCAGCGCGGTACCCGTAAGCCGGTCTCTGTGCCGCCGCCGGTCTACCCGGAGACCCATCTCTCCTTCCTCGCCAACGTCTATAACCACAAGGCGCGGGCGTTCTACCAGCGCTATGGCGTGCAGCTAATTGACGCTGCCTATGAAGCGCACGAAGAGAAGGGCGATGTGCCGGTGATGATCACTAAACATTGCCTGCGCTTTGCCTTCAATCTCTGTCCGAAACAGGCGAAAGGCTCCATCAAGAGCTGGAAAGCCACGCCGATGCAGCTGATCCATGGCGATGAAGTGCTGACCCTGAAGTTTGACTGCCGTCCGTGCGAAATGCACGTGGTCGGCAAGATCAAAAACCATATCCTCAAAATGCCGCACCCGGGTAGCATCGTGGCCTCCGTCAGCCCGGACGAGCTGATGAAGACCCTGCCGAAGCGCAAAGGGGCCTGATCCGCGGCGACGCTACTGGCTGTGTGATGCCCGCGGTTTGCGGGCGTCCTGCCAGCGGTGATGCTCGCGCAGGTCGGCGGCGTTCTCTTCGCACCGGCTGCGAAGCTCATCGCTATCCGCCTCGTGCAGCAGCTGCTGCTCGAGGCTCTGTACCGGAAAGTAATCGTGCCCCTGACGGTGGGCTAGCAGATGCCCGGAAAAAAGCGCGCACAGCAACAGCAGGGCGCTCATGCTTCTCCTCAACATACCTTTTCTCTGTGAATCAATGGCGTGGGCTTACTATGCCAGGCGCTGTGCAGGTTTTTTTCCCGGTTTATCAAAGAAGGGCAAGGGTTTGTCAATGTCTGCTGAAAGAGGGTGAAAAAAGCCTGGCGTAGAAGGCCAGGCGTGAGGGATTACGCTTTTGGCGGCCGTGGTTTCCCGCTGTGCTCACCGCCTTTTGGCGGCTGCTTACCACCATGCTGCGGTTGTTTGCCGTCTCGTTGCGGCTGCTTGCCATCATGCCGAGGCTGCTTGCCGTTGTGTTGCGCTTGCTTACCGTCGTGCTGGCCGTTTTTCGCCGCCGATTTACCCTGATGCTGCGCGCTTTTTTCTGGCGGCGGCGGCGGGTTGTCGGCAGCGAAAGCCCATGACGATATTCCCAGCGTCATCGCGGCAGACAGTAAAGCTAACTTCTTCATAGCAATATCCTTTCTTCTGATGTGTCCGCGTATTTCAGCAGGTAAAAGTGAAGACAAGATGGAGAACTCCGGATCCCGATTTCTCTGCATCCTGGTTCAAACTTTAAGACCTGCGGCGGTCATCAGCAGGCGAAACAGCAGGCTGATGGCGGCCAGCGTCAGCACGCTGCCTCCCCACAGCGCGATCAGCCACAGCAGACGTTTCGACCAGATGGTTTTCATCAATGATAACCCTCCCCTGGCTGGACTTTGCCGCGGAACACGTAATAGCTCCAGCAGGTATAGCCAAGAATAACCGGAATAATCAGCAGCGCGCCCACCAGCATAAAGCCCTGGCTTTGCGGCGGGGCGGCGGCCTGCCACAAGGTAATCGATGGCGGAATAATATGCGGCCAGATGCTGATCCCCAGGCCGCTAAAGCCGAGAAACACCAGGCCCAGCGTTAGGGTGAAAGGCGAGACATGGCGGTCGTGCAGAGGCAGTGTGCGCCACAGCCAGGCGCTAATCAGGAGCACCAGCAGCGGCACCGGCAGCAGGAAATAGAGATTCGGCAGGCTGAACCAGCGGGCGGCGATCGCCGGGTGCGCCAGCGGCGTCCACAGGCTGATGACGGCAAACACCGCCAGCAGGGCAACCAGCAACTGTCGCGACGCGCTGCGCATCCGCTGCTGCAGCGCGCCTTCGCTCTTCATCACCAGCCAGGTAGCGCCGAGCAGCGCATAGGCCACGCACAGCCCGAGTCCGCAAAACAGGCTGAACGGGGTCAGCCAGTCAAACATGCCGCCGCTGAAGGCGCGACCGCTGACGGTAAATCCGTCGATCACCGCTCCGACCACCACGCCCTGGCTGAAGGTCGCCAGCAGGGAACCGCCAAAGAAGGCGCGGTCCCAGAATGGCCGGTGCGACGGCGTGGCCTGGAAGCGAAATTCAAAGGCCACGCCGCGGAAGATCAGGCCGATCAGCATCAGGGTCAGGGGGATCGACAGGGCGTCGATTATCACCGCGTAGGCGAGGGGAAAGGCGCCAAACAGACCGGCGCCGCCCAGCACCAGCCAGGTCTCATTGCCATCCCATACCGGGGCGACGCTGTTCACCATCACGTCGCGCTCTGTGCTGCCCCGGACCGTGCCGAACAGCATGCCAATGCCCAGATCAAAGCCGTCCATGACGATGTACATCAGCGTGGCAAAGACGATAATCACGAACCAGATCACCGATAATTCGATACCCATTAGCGGGACTCCTTCTGCAGATAACCTTCAGTAGCGGCGGACAGCGGGCGGGCTGGCGTACCGGTTGTCGCGGGTTGCACCTCCTGCGGCCCCTTGCGGATCAGGCGCAGCATGTAGCTGTAGCCGACCCCGAAGACGGCGCTGTAAACCACAATAAAGGTCAACAAACTGACCGACATATGCAGATCGCCGTGGGCGGAAACCGCCTCGGCGGTGCGCTGAACGCCATACACCACCCATGGCTGGCGGCCCACTTCGGTGGTCACCCAGCCGGCGAGAATCGCAATCAGTCCTGAGGGGCCCATCCACAGGGCAAAGCGCAGAAACGGCCGCGAGTGGTACAGCCGGTCGCCGCGGCGTAGCCACAGGGCCAGCGCCCCGAGCAGCAGCATCAGCATGCCGAGACCAGCCATCAGGCGAAATGACCAGAACACCACGGTGGAGTTTGGCCGATCCTCAGGGGCGAACTCCTTCAGCGCCGGCACCTGTTTATCCAGGCTGTGGGTGAGGATCAGACTGCCCAGCGCCGGGATCTCAAGCCCGTAGCGGGTGCGCTCCTGTTCCATATCTGGCCAGCCAAACAATAGTAACGGCGTCGGCTCGCCGGGCGGGTTTTCCCAGTGGCCCTCAATGGCGGCGATTTTTGCCGGCTGGTGTTTCAGGGTGTTCAGGCCATGCATATCGCCGATCAGCGCCTGGACCGGCGCGACCAGCAGCGTCATCCATAGCGCCATGGAGAACATCTTGCGGATCGCTGGCGACTGATTGCCGCGCAGCAGATGCCAGGCCGCCGAGGCGCCGACGAACAGCGCGCTGCTGAGAAATGCCGCCACCGTCATGTGCAGCAAGCGGTAGGGGAACGACGGGTTAAAGATCACCGCCAGCCAGTCGACGGGCACCACCTGGCCATCGACGATCTCAAACCCCTGCGGGGTCTGCATCCAGCTGTTGGAAGCGAGGATCCAGAAGGTCGAGATGATAGTCCCCAGCGCCACCATGCAGGTGGCGAAAAAGTGCAGCCCCGGCCCCACGCGGTTCCAGCCGAAGAGCATGACCCCGAGAAAACCGGCTTCCAGAAAGAACGCCGTCAGGACTTCATAGGTCAGCAGGGGGCCGGTGATGCTGCCCGCGAACTGCGAAAAACCGCTCCAGTTAGTGCCGAACTGATAGGCCATCACCAGCCCGGACACCACTCCCATACCGAAGTTGACGGCGAAGATCTTCGACCAGAAATGGTACAGCGAGCGCCAGGTGGGATTTTTGCTTTTCAGCCACAGGCCTTCGAGAACCGCCAGATAGCTTGCCAGGCCAATGGTGATGGCGGGAAAGATAATATGAAACGAGACCGTAAAGGCGAATTGAATTCGCGCCAGATGGAATGCATCAAGACCGAACATGCAGGACTCCACAACAAAATTGATTCAGCGCAATTTTAGGCAGGATGGCGGCAAGGGGGCAGAGGCAGTCGGTTCATTTTTTATCATAACAGTTGGCGGCTGTTATGATCTTTTTGCCTGTCTCCGGGGACCGCCAACATGGAAATCCCCGGGTGAAAAGCGTCATTTTTAACGCTGAAAGCAAAGCCAGATTGTTGGCCAGGAAAATATTAATAATCTATTTTCACTGTATTATCGTAGCCTTACGGATCAGCTTAGACCTGTAGCTGCGCGGGAAAGCGCGGTCGTTGAATTTTTGTGAGTAATATCCTCTGATTACGACAGATATAGCATTTTATTATCTGTTCTTTATTAATGAATTTAACGTCTGCACACGTTTGTTAGTATGAGAATCAGTAAAAAGTATGAGGCAGTTAATTATGAATTAAATAATTTTAAATTGTCGTGTTTAGCCGCGCTTTGTATTTTATTCTCAGGATATCAATAAAAGGGAATGGTCATGTCAGAAAAAGGATTACATAGCTTATGTATTACCATCGGTATCATGTTCATTTTTTGGTTATGCATCATATCGTTTTTTTGGACAATTTTCTCGTGAACCTTTCCAGCGGGCGTTCTGTGTGACCTGGTTGCGCTGTTTTACATAACAGTTACTTAAAAGTGTTAATTTATAACAACTGATATATGATAAAGGGAGGTTGCAGCAAGGAAAGGGTGACAATGAAAAAGTATCAACAGCTGGCGCAGCAGCTGACCGACCAGATCGCGCTTGGCGTCTGGTTGCCGGGCGATCGGCTCCCCTCGCTGCGCGAGCAGGTGGTCAGCAGCGGCATGAGCTTTATGACCGTCAGCCATGCCTATCAGCTACTGGAAAGCCAGGGGCGCATCGTCGCCCGACCGCAGTCGGGATATTACGTCGCCCCCCAGCCGGTGAAGCTTCGTCAGCCGGCGCCGCCTGCTCAGGTGACCCGCGATGAAGCGGTAGATATCAATACTTACATCTTTGAGGTGCTCCAGGCCAGCCGCCAGGCGTCAATGCTGCCCTTTGCCTCGGCCTTCCCGGACCCGCGTCTCTTTCCACTCCAGCAGCTTAACCGTTCGCTGGCGCAGGTGAGTAAAACCGCCACCGCCATGAGCGTGATTGAGAACCTGCCGCCGGGCAACGCGGAGCTACGGCACGCCATTGCCCGGCGCTATGCCCTGCAGGGGATGAACGTCTCGCCCGACGAGATCGTCATTACCGCCGGAGCGCTGGAGGCGCTAAACCTCAGCCTGCAGGCGGTGACCGAGCCCGGCGACTGGGTGGTGGTGGAAAATCCCTGTTTCTACGGAGCCCTGCAGGCGCTGGAGAGGCTGCGTCTGAAGGCGTTGTCGGTGGCCACCGACGTCAAAGAGGGCATTGACCTGACGGCGCTGGAGGCGGCCCTGCAAAACTATCCGGTCAAGGCCTGCTGGCTGATGACCAACGGCCAGAACCCGCTCGGCTTCACCCTCAGCGCCGAAAAAAAAGCAGCGCTGGTGGCGCTGCTGGCGCGCTATGACGTGATGCTGATTGAAGATGATGTTTACAGCGAGCTCTACTTTGGCCGCGAGAAGCCGTTGCCGGCGAAGTTCTGGGATCAACAGGATATGACGCTGCACTGCAGTTCGTTTTCAAAATGTCTGGTGCCCGGCTTTCGCATCGGCTGGGTGGCGGCCGGGAAACAGGCGCGGCGGATCCAGCAGCTGCAGCTGATGAGTACGCTCTCCACCAGCTCGCCGATGCAGTTAGCCCTGGTGGATTACCTGTCGACCAAACGCTATGACGCCCATCTGCGCCGTCTCCGTCGCCAGCTGGCGGAACGTAAACAGCAGGCCTGGCAGGCGCTGCTGCGCCATCTGCCGCCGGAGGTCACTATCCATCACAGCGACAGCGGCTATTTTCTGTGGATCGAACTACCGGAAGGGGCCGACGCCAGCGTGCTGAGCGCCAGGGCGCTGGCGTCGCACATCAGCATCGCCCCGGGAAAAATGTTCTCCACCTCCGCCAGCTGGACCTCGTTTTTCCGCTTTAATACCGCCTGGGGCTGGGGAGAACGCGAAGAGCAGGGGGTGAAGCGCCTGGGCGAGCTAATTCGTGAGCAGCTTTCCTGATCGCTTTGGCTATTATTCGCCGCGATAAACAATCGCTAAAAATAAACGAAGATGGATTTTTATCGAGGCCGGTCATTATTTTACCGGCACTCACCATAGGAAATACGCATACCCCTCCTTTTTCTCTAACTCGTTGTCTATAATCCATAAAGTCAGTCTTGTGTTGGCGATTTTTGCGTAATGCGTCCCGGGTCACAACCTGAATAAATTCCCCCGAGGGCGTTAATCCGCTGACTACCCTTATTTCAGGAGATATTTTTACGGCACGGCTGCCGCTAATTTCCTTGTGACAGGAGTAACACCTGATGAGCAAAAAATTGGCCCGTTGCAGCCTTTATGTGCTGGGGATGGCCTGCCTGACCGTCCAGGCGGCTGAGCCACTCACCTCGCTGGATAAACCGGAAGGGCGGCTGGATATTATTGCCTGGCCGGGGTATATCGAACGCGGTCAGACCGACAAGCAGTACGACTGGGTCAGCCAGTTTGAAAAGGAGACCGGCTGTCAGGTTAATGTGAAAACTGCCGCCACCTCTGACGAAATGGTTAGCCTGATGGCCAAGGGCGGCTACGATCTGGTGACTGCCTCGGGCGATGCTTCGCTGCGTCTGATCATGGGCAAACGCGTTCAACCGATTAACACAGCGCTGATTGCCGGGTGGCACACTCTCGACCCGCGCATTGCGCAAGGGGCATGGTTTAACGTCGGGGGCAAAGTTTACGGCACGCCGTATCAGTGGGGACCGAATCTGCTGATGTACAACACCCGCGTATTCCCGACGCCGCCGGACAGCTGGAGCGTGGTCTTCGTGAAGCAGGATCTTCCGGATGGCAAAACCAATCAGGGGCGGGTGCAGGCCTATGATGGCCCGATCTATATCGCCGACGCCGCGCTGTTTGTCAAAGCCACCCAACCGCAGCTGGGGATCGAAGATCCCTATCAACTGACCGAAACCCAGTACAACGCGGTGCTGAAGGTGCTGCGTGACCAGCAACCGCTGATCCACCGCTACTGGCATGACGCCACCGTGCAGATGAACGACTTCAAAAACGAAGGGGTGGCCGCCTCCAGCTCGTGGCCCTATCAGGCCAACGGCCTGAAGGCGGAAGGCCAGCCTATCGCTACCGTATTTCCGAAGGAGGGGGTGACCGGCTGGGCGGATACCACCATGTTGCACAGCGAGGCGAAGCACCCGGTCTGCGCTTATAAATGGATGAACTGGTCGCTCACGCCGAAGGTGCAGGGCGATGTAGCGGCCTGGTTCGGCTCGCTGCCGGTGGTGCCTGAGGGCTGTAAAGCCAGCGCGCTGCTCGGAGAGAAGGGCTGTGAGACCAACGGCTATGACCAGTTTGCCCGCATCCACTTCTGGAAAACGCCGGTTGCCGAGGGGGGGAAATACGTTCCCTACAGCCGCTGGACGCAGGACTACATTGCGATAATGGGCGGCCGCTAAGGATCGGAGGCAAACAATGACGTACGCGGTCGAGTTTCAGAATGTATCGCGCCTGTATGGCGATGTGCGGGCGGTGGACGGGGTCAGCATTGGTATCCGCGACGGCGAGTTTTTCTCCATGCTGGGACCTTCGGGCTCGGGGAAAACTACCTGCCTGCGGCTGATTGCCGGTTTTGAGCAGCTCTCCGGCGGCACCATCCGGATCTTCGGTCAGCCGGCCAGCGAGCTGCCGCCCTGGCAGCGGGACGTCAATACCGTGTTCCAGGACTATGCGCTGTTTCCCCATATGTCGATCCTCGACAATGTCGCTTACGGCCTGATGGTCAAAGGCGTGGCGAAGAAAGCGCGCCATGCCCGCGCCCAGGAGGCGCTGGAGAAGGTGGCCCTCGGTTTTGCGCACCATCGCAAGCCCTCCCAGCTCTCTGGCGGTCAGCGGCAGCGGGTCGCCATCGCCCGGGCGCTGGTGAACCAGCCGCGGGTGCTGCTGCTCGACGAGCCGCTGGGCGCCCTGGATTTAAAGCTGCGCGAGCAGATGCAGGTGGAGCTGAAAAAGCTGCAGCAGTCGCTGGGGATCACCTTCATCTTCGTCACCCACGACCAGAGCGAAGCGCTGTCGATGTCCGATCGCGTGGCGGTGTTTAACAACGGGCGCATTGAGCAGGTGGATGCCCCGCAGGATCTTTATCTGCATCCGAAGACTGCCTTTGTCGCCGGTTTTGTCGGCACCGCCAACGTCTTTGAGGCCGAGCCGGCCCGGCGGCTATGCGGCCTGGCGGGCTGCTGGTCGCTGCGCCCGGAACATGTTCGCCTGCAGGGCGGCGGCGAAGTGCAGGTGCAGGGCGTGGTGCAGGCGGTACAGTATCAGGGGGCGGCAACGCGGATCGAGCTCCGGCTGGCGGATGGCGACAAGCTGCTGGTCAGCCAGGCCAATATCGACGGCGCGGCGGCGGCGAGCGTTCCGCGAACCGGGCAAACGGTGCAGGCGTCATGGTCGCGCGCGGCGATGACTCCGCTGGAAAGCGGAGGCTGAGATGACCATGGCGATTGTTCCTGCGCAGGCCGGACGCGTATCGGGGATCTTCTGGCGCCGGCCGGCGCTGGGCCTGTTTTTGCTGCTGCTTGGGCCGTTGATGTGGTTTGGCATCGTCTATCTGGGATCGCTGCTGACCCTGCTGTGGCAGAGTATCTATACTTTTGACGACTTCACCATGTCGGTGACCAGCGACTTCACGCTGGCCAATCTGCAGGCGCTGTTCAACCCTGCCAACTACGACATTATCGTTCGCACCCTGGTCATGGCGCTGTGCGTGACGCTGGCCAGTGCTCTGCTGGCGCTGCCGATGGCCTGGTATATGGCGCGCTACACCAGCGGCAAAATGAAGGCCTTCTTTTATATCGCGGTCATGTTGCCGATGTGGGCCAGCTATATCGTCAAAGCCTACGCGTGGGTGCTGCTGTTAGCCAAAGATGGCGTGGCGCAGTGGTTTCTCGGCCATCTCGGGCTGGAAGGGGCGCTGAACGCTCTGCTGACCGTCCCGGCGGTGGGCGGCAACACCTTATCCACCTCCGGACTCGGACGCTTCCTGGTCTTTGTCTACATCTGGCTGCCTTTTATGATCCTGCCGGTGCAGGCGGCGCTGGAGCGTATCCCTGGCTCTTTGCTGCAGGCCTCGGCCGATCTTGGCGCCGCCCCGCGGCAGACCTTCCGCTACGTGGTCCTGCCGCTGGCTATTCCCGGGATTGCCGCCGGGTCGATCTTCACCTTTTCGCTCACGCTGGGCGATTTTATCGTGCCGCAGCTGGTCGGCCCGCCGGGGTACTTTATCGGCAATATGGTTTACTCGCAGCAGGGGGCGATCGGCAATATGCCGATGGCGGCGGCGTTTACCCTCGTGCCGATCGTGCTGATTGCCCTTTATCTGGCGTTCGTGAAACGTCTGGGAGCCTTCGATGCACTCTGAACGCGCACCCTGGTATCTGAAACTGGCGACATGGGGCGGGGTGGTCTTTCTCCACTTTCCGCTGCTGATCATCGCCATCTATGCTTTTAATACGGAAGATGCCGCCTTCAGTTTTCCGCCGCAGGGGCTGACGCTGCGCTGGTTCAGCGAGGCGGCAGGGCGCAGCGATATTCTGGAGGCAGTGACGTTGTCACTTAAAATTGCCGCCCTGTCGACGGCCATCGCCTTAGTGCTTGGCACGCTTGCTGCAGGAGCCCTGTGGCGGAGCACCTTTTTTGGTAAGAACGCGGTGTCGCTACTGCTGCTGCTGCCCATCGCCCTGCCGGGGATTATTACCGGCCTGGCGCTCCTGACCGCCTTTAAAGCGGTCGGCCTTGAGCCTGGTCTGCTGACCATCGTGGTGGGGCACGCGACCTTCTGCGTGGTGGTGGTGTTTAACAACGTCATCGCCCGCTTCCGCCGGACCTCCTGGAGCCTGGTGGAGGCCTCGATGGATTTGGGGGCGACCAGCTGGCAGACCTTTCGCTACGTGGTGCTGCCCAATCTGGGATCGGCGCTGCTGGCGGGCGGGATGCTGGCATTCGCCCTGTCATTTGATGAAATCATCGTCACGACTTTTACCGCGGGGCATGAGCGAACTTTGCCGCTGTGGTTACTGAATCAGCTGGGGCGGCCGCGAGATGTGCCCGTCACCAACGTTGTCGCGCTGTTGGTGATGCTGGTAACAACGATACCAATCTTAGGGGCCTGGTGGCTCACCCGCGACGGCGAGAACGTCGCCGGAAACGGGAAATAAAACCATGAAACAGGATAATGCTATGCAACACAACCTCTTGATAAACGGTAAGTTAGTGGTAGGTGAAGGCGAGAAGGTGCCGGTATACAACCCTGCGACCGGCGATGTGATCCTGGAGATTGCCGAAGCGACAGCGGCCCAGGTGGATGCCGCCGTTGAGGCGGCGGATCGGGCGTTCGACGCCTGGAGCCAGACGACGCCGAAAACGCGCGCGGAATGTCTGCTGAAGCTGGCGGATGCCATCGCGGCGCAGGCGGAGACCCTGGCGCAGCTGGAGTCGCTGAACTGCGGCAAGCCGCTGCACTGCGTGCTTAACGATGAGATGCCGGCCATTGCGGACGTTTTCCGCTTTTTCGCCGGCGCCGCCCGCTGCCTGCCGGGAATGGCGGCCGGAGAGTATCTGGAAGGGCATACCTCGATGATCCGTCGCGACCCGGTGGGCGTGGTGGCCTCCATCGCGCCGTGGAACTATCCCCTGATGATGGCGGCCTGGAAGCTGGGCCCGGCGCTGGCGGCAGGTAACTGCGTGGTGATAAAACCCTCCGAGATCACCCCGCTGACGGCGCTGAAGCTGGCAGAGCTGGCAAAAGATATTTTCCCGGAAGGGGTGGTCAACGTACTGTTCGGCCGTGGCAAAACGGTGGGCGATCCGCTGACCGCCCACGCGAAAGTGCGAATGGTTTCCCTGACCGGGTCGATTGCCACCGGCGCGCATATCATCGGCCATACTGCCTCGTCGATTAAACGTACCCATATGGAGCTGGGCGGTAAGGCGCCGGTCATCGTCTTTGACGACGCGGATATCGATGCGGTGGTGGATGGCGTTCGGACCTTCGGGTTTTACAACGCCGGCCAGGACTGTACGGCCGCCTGCCGGATCTACGCCCAACAGGGTATTTATGAGCAGCTGGTGGAGAAGCTCGGGGCGGCGGTGGCCAGCCTGAAAATGGGGGCGCCGGAGGATGCCGCCACCGAGCTGGGACCGCTGAGCTCGCTGGCCCATCTTGAGCGCGTTAGCGCCGCGGTGGAAGCCGCAAAGGCGCTACCGCATATTAAAGTGGTGACCGGCGGCAATCGGGCGGACGGCGCGGGCTATTATTTCCAGCCGACGCTGCTCGCCGGCGCCCGGCAGGAAGACGCCATCGTGCAGCGCGAAGTGTTTGGCCCGGTGGTCAGCGTGACGCCTTTCAGCGATGAAGCGCAGGCCCTGAGCTGGGCAAATGACTCCCAGTATGGTCTGGCCTCTTCGGTGTGGACGAAAGATGTTGGCCGCGCCCACCGGCTCAGCGCCAGGCTGCAGTACGGCTGCACCTGGGTCAATACCCACTTTATGCTGGTGAGTGAAATGCCGCATGGCGGTCAGAAGCTGTCGGGCTATGGGAAAGACATGTCGATGTATGGCCTTGAGGATTACACCGTGGTCCGCCATGTGATGGTTAAACATGGCTAACGGATTGACCCATAAGCGGCAACGAATGATTACGCAATGGGTGTGTTAGTTCGCTAATAGTCACGATGGCAAAAATGGTTAAAACTCGCGGCGGGGAATGTGAGATTATTCTGATACCCCTTCAAGAGCTAAGCCATCGTGAGTGCCGGAGATAAGCGCCGGATGGGGTTCGCCAGTCACCCTGGGCGCGTCGCGCCCGGTGGGTGAGGCGGCAACGTCGCGGTTTGCGACCCAATACCGGCCCCTGCCTGATGGCAGGGGCTTTTTTTATGTCTGCACTAAGCCAGGAAGAGGAGTATGCCAGTGATGCTGGCGCAGGAAGGAAATCGCGTTAACCGTGTTCAGCGCTTGGTTTTTTTGCTCGGCAAGCTGGCGCTGCGACGGTCCCGTATATAGGAAATAAGATTATACACCGCCGCGACCAGCAGGATCAGCGCGATGACCAGGGTGATGATTCCGGACATATCCACCTCGAAATAGAAAAGCGCACAGCGCTAAAAACATTACCAATAGTTATGAATGTAAGTATTCTCTGAAGAGAAGGCAAATGATATTTGTTGTCATTTAGCGCTATTGGGGCCCTCGCCAGCGAGGCCTGACATGAAAAGGTTAAGTTACAACGGCTTGTAGCCGCCTTTTATCTTATTAAGATCCAGCGCCTGCGCGGTATATCGCATTTTCGGCCAACGCGCGATAATCTTTTGGTTTGCGATTGGTGAAATATTATCTTTATCAGACGAATCAGATTGCGCTGAACAGAAACTATTTCACGACGATAAATAAGGCTTTTATATTTACGGTTAACGGGTAATATTTATTCGCAATATTTAATAACCGGCGCGTCAATCCGCCATACGCGCCAGCGCGGTGGCGCATGCTCCCGGGTTTGACTTTCCGCCGCCGCTCATGCGATCATTTCACGCATATTCGGTTTTAACGTTGATGTCGCTGTGAAAATTTTTGCTTTTATTCTGCTGGCTGTCGGCACCGTGGCGCTGAGCTATGGTAACGCGCCGGCAAAACGTATTCAGGGCTGTGAGAGCGCGGGAGTGGGGCAGGCCGTTTGCGCCGCCGCCGAATGGGATAGTGAGAAAGTGAATGTTTTGCCTCATTATAACCCTGCGCTAAACAAGGTTATTTTCGCAGGCCACTCAGCCCGTATTGTTTATGACCCTAATATAGGCGCGAGCCTCCGCACGTAAAAAAGCAGCCCAGAGGGCTGCTTTTTTAGGTTTCGTTGCTGAGTAAAATGATTAAAACCAGCCAAATCTCACCGACAGCAGGCTGATAAGCGCGAACGCGGCGCAGACATTAATCATAACGACGGTCTTGCTGGAGACATCCATAACGCCACCTTAATGAGTAAGTCCCTAAAGGTATAGTACGGCGGGCGCGGTTGCGCTATCGGATTAAGACGAATCGGGCTTTGTTCTGAATATTCAGCCCGATTCTGAATTTGTTATACAGGTATCTCTGAATCACGACGTCATGGCAGATAATTATCCCACCATGGAACGCTCCTCAGGGAAGGAAAACGAAGAATGACGTTATATCAAAAAATGTTGGTGTTTTACGCCATTATGGGCGTGATCTGCGCCGTAATTAGCTGGTTTTTAACCAAAGAGAGCCGGGTGATCCGCCTGCTGGCGGCCCTGTTGATCGGCGCCACCTGGCCGTTCAGCTTCCCGATGGCGCTACTCGTCTCGCTGTTTTAACGCTCCGGCGGCGGACGACAGAAAAGGGTGGCGGCAAGGATAAGGTTACTGTATAAAAACACAGTAACCTTATCATGGAGGCAAACAGGTGAACGGTTTCTTTTCGTCCGTCGCAGGCGCCACATTGCGCTGGCTCGATCTTCCGGGAGAGGGGCTTCCGCTGGTGTTTATCCACGGCCTCGGCTGCGCGTCATCTTACGACTACCCCCGCGTCGCCAGCGCCCCCGCGCTCAACGGGCGGCGTAAAATACTTATCGATCTACCGGGCTTCGGCTACAGCGATAAACTGCACGACTTTAGTTACAACATACATAGACAAGCGCAAGGAGTGGAGCAAGTCCTCGACCACCTGCGCCTGCAGCGCTTCGCGCTGTACGGGCATAGCATGGGGGGAAGCATCGCCATCGAAGCGGCAGGGTTGCTGGCGGAGCGGGTGACGACGCTGCTGGTTTCTGAACCCAACCTGGTCGCCGGAGGCGGCGAGTACAGCAGGCGCATAGCGGCGCAGTCAGAGGCGGCCTTTATCGCCGAAGGTTACGCCAGGATGCTGGCGGAAGAGCGCTCGCCCTGGGCCGGCTGTTTGCAAAACAGCGCCCCCTGGGCCGTCTGGCGAGCCGCCAGCAGCCTGATACACGGCAGCGACACCCCCTGGTTTACCCAGCTCTGCCAGCTGCGCTGTCAGAAGATGCTGATCGTCGGCGAGCAGTCGCTCCCTTATGCGGATATCGAACGGGTAGAGGCGCAAGGGATCCCGGTCGGGATTGTGCCCCACGCGGGGCACTCCATGGCGTGGGAAAACCCGGAAGGGCTGGCGCAGCTCATCGCCAGCCACGGCTAAGGGGAAGTCAGCGTCAGAATGGCAGTTCGCGAGGCTGGGTCTGGAGCGTTATCCAGCGCAGCTCGGTAAATTCCGCAATCCCGGCCCGGCCGCCGAACCGGCCATAGCCGGAGGCTTTACAGCCGCCAAACGGCATTTGCGCTTCATCATGAACGGTTGGGCCATTGATATGGCAAATGCCGGTTTGCAGACGTTGCGCCAGGTTCCACGCTCTGGCGCTGTCGCGGCTGTAGACCGCAGCGGAAAGGCCATAGTCGCTGTCGTTGGCTACCGCCAGCGCCTCTTCATCGTTATTAACGCGAATAATCGCTTTTACCGGGCCGAAGGACTCTTCGTTCCACAGCCGCATCTCGCGGGTGACGCCGTCCAGCAAGGTAGGCGCCATGTGGGTATCGCTGGCTTTGCCGCCGGTCAGCAGGCGGGCGCCTCTGGCTATGGCATCGTCGATTAACGCGTTGCAGCGGGTGACGGTGTTCATGTCGACCACCGGGCCGGTCAGGCTGGCGGGGAGAGAAGCGGCGCGCCTGGTCAGCAGAGGGATAAAGCGCTCCGCCACGGCGTTGTCGACAATAATGCGCTCGGTGGACATGCAGATCTGTCCGGCGTTGGCGAAGGCGCCAAAAATGGCGCCCGCCGCCGCCTGCTCAATGTCGGCATCGTCGAGGACCAGCAGCGGCGCTTTGCCACCGAGCTCCAGCACCGCCGGTTTCAGATACTGCCCGCAGGTGCGGGCGATAATCCGCCCCACCGGCGTGGAGCCGGTAAAGTTGACGCGCCGCACCGCCGGATGGGCGATCAGCGACTCCACCAGCGCCGGCGCGTCTTGAGGCGCGCAGGTGAGATAGTTCACCACGCCCGGCGGGAAGCCCGCCGCGTCGAGGGCGTCGATAATCAATCCTTGTGTAGCCGGAGAGAGCTCAGCGCCCTTGAGGATCACCGTGTTGCCGCAGGCCAGCGGCGTCGCCAGCGCCCGGGTGGCAAGGATCAGCGGCGCGTTCCACGGCGCCATGCCCAGCACCACGCCGGCACCCTGGCGGACCCCCATCGCCAGATTGCCCGGCACGTTGGATGGAATGATCTGCCCTTCGATCTGGGTGGTCAGCGCCGCCGCTTCGCGCAGGATATCGGCCGCCAGATGGACGTTAAATCCCGCCCAGTGGGCGGTGGCGCCGGTCTCCGCCGCCATGGCGGCGATAAATTTAGCTTCCCGCAGCAGCATATGCTCCGCCGCGTCGAGCAGTAAGCGTCGCCGTTCCGCCGGGGATGTATCGCGCCACTGCGGGAAGGCGCTGGCCGCGGCCTCGACGCAGCGTTTACCGTCGGCGAGGCTGGCGGCAGCGGCAACCGAGGCGACGTCATCGTGGGCAGGGTGGCGCCGGGTAAAGGTCCGACGGTCTTCGGCATCGTGCCACTGGCCGGCAATGTACAGATTGCAGGTGATTGTCATGGAGGTAACCTCTTATTCTGCGGTTCCTCCAGTGTACCGGTCGCGGCTGGCGGCGAGCGTGAGCGGGGCGGTTATCGCACATTTTTTTGCCGGAATTGTGCGTAGCTCACAACATCCCAACCGTACCTGGCGCAAAAAGCAGCGCGACGCCGATTAAACCAGCAAATTCAGCGCGATTGGCATAAGGTGATAGCCATTGATTATTTGCCGGGGGCCAGGGGCTGTGCTGTTATTACGGTTCTTATAATCAATAATCAGGACTTATAACCATGTCTACAGGGAAAACCACGCTGGCGCTGCTGCTGAGCGCGCTGCTGCCGGCCAGCGCCGCATGGGCCGCGGGCAATGACACGCTGGTCTATTGCTCAGAGGCCTCCCCGGAGTCCTTCAACCCGCAGATCGCCAGCTCCGGCCCGTCGTTCGTCGCCAGCTCGCAGGTGCTGTATAACCGCCTGGTCACCTTTGACCCGGTGAAGAACACGCCGATCCCGTCGCTGGCCACCGAGTGGCACGTCTCTGAAGATGGCAAAACCTGGACCTTCACGCTGCGTCAGGGGGTGAAGTTCAACAGCAATAAATTCTTCAAACCGACCCGCGATTTTAACGCCGACGACGTCCTGTTTTCGGTACTGCGCCAGATGGATCCTCAGCATCCTTATCACAAGGTGTCGCAGGGGAACTATGAGTACTTCCACGACGTGGGCCTCGATAAGCTGATTAAGTCGGTGAAAAAGGTCGATGACTATCACGTCCAGTTTGTGCTCAATCAGCCGAACGCGGCGTTTCTTGCCGACTGGGGAATGGACTTCGCCTCTATTCTGTCGGCGGAATATGGCGAGGCGATGCTGAAGAAAGGAACGCCAGAAAACGTCGATAACTGGCCTGTCGGCACCGGACCCTATGCTCTGCAGCAGTATAAAGTGGATTCGCAAATCCGCTATATCGCCAATCCCCACTACTGGGAAGGCGAGGTGCCGACGAAGCACCTGATCTTCTCCATCACGCCGAACGTCGAGACCCGACTGGCTAAACTGCAGACTAACGAGTGCCAGATTATTCCGGCGCCTTCGCCGGTACAGTTCCCGGTGATCAAGGGCAATAACGATCTGACGCTGCACGCCGTCGAGGCGCTGAACGTCGGCTATCTGGCATTCAACACCGAGAAAAAACCGTTTGATAATGTGCTGGTGCGCCAGGCGTTAAACTACGCCACCGACAAACAGGCCATCGTCAGGGCGGTGTTCCTCGATTCCGGTACGGTGGCGAAGTCGCCGATCCCGTCCACCATGCTCGGGTATAAAAAAGACCTCCCGGACTACGACTACGATCCGCAGAAAGCGAAGGCGCTGCTCAAACAGGCGGGTCTGGAGCAAGGGGCGGAAGTGACCCTGTGGTCGATGCCGGTTCAGCGGCCCTACAACCCGAACTCAAAACGCATTGCTGAAATGATCCAAAACGACTGGGCGAAAGTCGGGGTGAAAGCGAAGATCGTCAGCTATGAGTGGGGCGAATACCTGGCCGGCATGCGTAAAGGCGAACACGACAGCGCGCTGTACGGCTGGATGTCAGACAATGGCGACCCGGACAACTTTGCCGGCACGCTGCTCAGCTGTGATAATATCCAGACCGGCTCTAATGCCGCCCGCTGGTGCGATAAGTCGTATGACGCGCTGGTGAAGAAAGCTCTGCTGGTGAGCGATCCGCAGGCGCGCGCCAAACTCTACGAACAGGCGCAAGAGATCTTTTACCAGCAGGCGCCGTGGATCACCCTGGCGACCGGCAAGACCTTCTATGCCACCCGCAGCAACGTCAGCGGCTACACTGTGAGCATGATGGGGAGCGATTTTTCCAAAGCGAAGCTGAATTAAGTGAAAGGAGAACAGAATGGCACATCTGGATGAGGTCATCGTTAAAGTCGATGACATCCTTGCCGAGGGCGTTATCGCGCATATGAATGAGCTGCTGATCGCCCTGAGCGATGACGCGCAGCTCAGTCGTGAGGAACGCTATACTCAGCAGCAGCGCCTGCGCACCGCCATCGCTCACCATGGGCGACAGCATCAGGAAGAGCAGGACGCGCGCCGCGAGCAGTTGACCAAAGGCGGCGCGATCCTCTGAACAGTCGCTCAGAACTGGCGTCTGGCCACCAGCCAGGCGCCCACCACCAGCATCACCGCGCCGCATAATGGCCCGATTAGCGCCCGCAGCGGTACGCCGTGGGCGCGAATTAAATCCATGATCAACCCGCCGACCAGCTGGCTGGCCACCAGTACCGCGATGGTGGTGGCTGCGCCCACGGTCTGATAGCCGCTGATGCTGGCGAAGACGAAAAAGGATCCCAGCATGCCGGGGATCAGCGTCCACCACTTCACGTTCAGGGCCAGCTCATGAAAGCCGGCGACGCCCTGGCGCAGCAGCAACAAGGTCACGAAAATAACGATACCTACCAGCGAATTGAGCAGCATGGCGATGAGGATCGTCGACACCGACTGGGTGATGCGCACCATCAGGGTGTTCTGCACCACCAGGCCTACGCCGGCGGCCACCAGAAAGGCGAGGGTAAGCGACCCATTCATGCCTGGCCGTCCGGGTCCTGGCGCGCATCAAGCTGCAGCTGCATAAAGGTCAGATCCAGCCAGCGACCAAATTTGGTTCCCACCTGCGGCATCTGCCCGGTGGTGATAAAGCCCAGCGTTTCATGCAGGTGCAGCGAGGCGTGGTTCTGCGACTCGATCCCGGCGACCATCACATGTTTATTCAGCCGACGCGCTTCGGCGATCAAGGCGACCAGAAGTTTGCGGCCCAGGCCTTTCCCCTGGTGCTCGGTGTGAACGTACACCGAATGCTCCACGGTGTGGCGAAAGCCGTCAAACGCGCGCCAGTCGCCAAAGGAGGAATAACCGGTGATGACGCCGTTTTCCTCACTCACCAGCACCGGAAAGCCTGCCAGCTGGCGGGCTTCAAACCATGCGATGCGGTTGTCGGTATCCACGGTTTTGTCATTCCAGATAGCGGCGGTATGCACGACGGCGTGGTTATAGATCTCGGCGATCGCCGCGCAATCGTCTTTAATGGCAGGGCGGATGGACATAGCAAACCTCAGTTTTTCGTACACTATAGTAGTACGATATTATTACAATAATGAACGCCACGCTGTCATCCGTTTTCAGCAAATTTTTTCCTGATGGGCCAGGGGTTATGCGGCCCGACGGGCGGTTGTGTAATGCCTGCGCGCACACTATAGTGTTACGTTATGAATACTATAGAAGACAACCTCAATCAGCGTATCAGCGCGCGCATCCGCATCGAGCGCGAATCCCGTGGCTGGTCGCTGAACGACCTGGCCGAACGGGCGGGCGCCTCGCGGGCGATGATCCATAAAATCGAGCGCGGCGAAAGCAGCCCGACGGCGTCGATGCTGGGCCGCCTTTCCGGCGCCTTCGGCATCAGTATGTCGACCCTGATCGCCAGGGCGGAAATGCAGGAAGGCAAGCTGCTGCGTTTTGCCAGCCAGCCGGTATGGCACGACCCGCAAAGCCACTATCTCCGCCGCCACGTTTCGCCGCGCAGCGATCTGCCCATTGACCTGGTGCAGATCGAGCTGCCGCCCGGCAGCGATGTGCCGATGCCGGCTTCGTCCTATGCGCTGGCACGCCAGCTGATCTGGCTGCAGCGGGGCGAGCTGGTGTTCCTGGAAGGGAATACCCGCCACGAGATGCAGACCGGGGACTGTCTGGAGCTCGGCCCACCGAACGACTGCCGCTTTATCAATGAATCCGCAGAGACCTGCGTCTATCTGGTGGTGCGCCTTAATCAATCGCCATCCGGCTCTTAATGATAAAGCGCATTGCGCATAAAGCAGCTAGCCTCAGTACTGTCTGCTAACAAGAGGAGTTTGCTATGTCAGAACAACCGCAACGCCATCGCCGCTGGGTACTGGCTTCCCGTCCCCATGGTGAACCGACGGCAGAGCATTTCCGCCTGGAAGAGCGTGAGGTGCCGACGCCGGGGCCGGGTCAGGTTCTGCTGCGTACCGTTTATTTATCGCTGGATCCCTATATGCGCGGGCGGATGAGCGACGCGCCGTCCTATTCACCGCCGGTGGCCATCGGCGCGGTGATGGTGGGCGGGACCGTGAGTCGCGTCGTGACCTCGCAGCATGATGATTTTCAACCCGGCGACTGGGTGCTGGGCTACAGCGGCTGGCAGGATTATGAGCTTTCCGACGGCAGCGGGCTGGTGAAGCTGGGGGACAACCCGCAGCACCCGTCCTGGTCGCTGGGGGTGCTGGGGATGCCGGGCTTCACCGCCTACATGGGATTACTGGACATTGGCCAGCCGAAGCCGGGTGACACGCTGGTGGTCGCTGCGGCCACCGGGCCGGTGGGCGCTACGGTCGGACAGATCGGCAAAATTAAGGGCTGCCGTACCGTCGGCGTCGCCGGCGGCGCGGAGAAATGTCGCTATGCGGTTGACACCTTAGGCTTTGATGTCTGCCTTGACCATCGCGCGGCGGACTTTGCCGAACAGCTGGCCCAGGCCTGCCCGCAGGGCATTGACGTTTACTACGAAAACGTCGGCGGCAAGGTTTTTGACGCGGTGCTGCCGCTGCTCAACACCGCGGCGCGGGTTCCGGTCTGCGGGCTGGTGAGCGGCTATAACGCCACCGGTTTGCCGGACGGGCCGGACCGTCTGCCGCTGCTGATGGCGACCATCCTCAAGAAACGCATTCGGATGCAGGGCTTTATTATCGGCCAGGATTATGGGCATCGGATCGCGGAATTCCAGCAGCAGATGGGGCGCTGGGTGCAGGAGGGTAAAATTAAATATCGCGAACAGCTGATCGACGGTCTGGAGCAGGCGCCGCAGGCGCTGATCGGCCTGTTGAAAGGTGAAAACTTTGGTAAGGTGGTGATCCGCGTGTCGGCGGATGACTAATACGCCGGGTATAGCCTGAACGCGCCTCTCTCCCGGCCTGGAAGAGAGGCGCTGCATGAATATCAGGCGTAAAAGGCTAACCGCTGGGCGAGCAGATCGACAAAGGCTTCGCGGTCCACATCCAGCATCAGGGTGGTATTGGGCCGATTGCCGGTCAGATGGTAGTAATCGACCACCGTCATCCCCTGGGTATATTTTCCTTCCGTTTCCACGCCGACCCAGCGTTCGATAGTGGTGAAGATCTCCGGCTTGAGGAGCCAGGCGATGGTGCAAGGATCGTGCAGCGGCGCGCCGTCGAAGCCCCACTTTTCATCCTTGTGGTAGGCCATAAAGAAGTCGAGCAGCTCGGCGACAATGGTCGACACCGGATTGCCAATCTGGCGGAATCGCTCAATATCCGCAGGAAGGATCTGCGCCCGGTGGGTGACATCCAGGCCTGCCATCACCACCGGGATCCCCGACTGAAAGACCATCTCCGCCGCCTGCGGATCGACGTAGATATTAAACTCCGCCGCCGGCTGCCAGTTGCCCAGCCCCATAGCGCCCCCCATGATCACGATGCGGGCGATCTTCGCGTGCAGCTCAGGATGGCTGGCGAGCAGCAACGCCACGTTCGTCTGCGGCCCGGTGGCCACCAGCGTCACCGGCTCCTGACTTTCGCGCAGCACCCTGGCCATCAGCTCGACGGCGGTGCAGTTTTGCGGCGCAAAGGCCGGCTCCGGCAGGTTCGGGCCATCCAGTCCGCTTTCCCCGTGCACATTATCGGCAATGATCAGATCGCGCATTAACGGCTTCCACGCGCCGCCGGCGACCGGAATATCCGCGCGGTTCAGCAGGGTCAGCATACGCAGCACGTTGCGCAGGGTCTTCTCCGGGGTCTGGTTGCCTGCGGAGGCGGTGACGGCTTTCACCTCCAGCTCCGGCGAGGCGAGGGCGAGGACCAGGGCGATCGCGTCATCATGTCCCGGATCGCAATCAATCATTATCGGCAGTGCCATAGCAGCTCCTTGTTGGCGTTGTTCTGTGACCAGACTAACGCTGCGGCGCGAGGCAGACGAGAAAGCGTGCAGAATAGTGTGATGGCTAGCACGGTTGCAGGGGCAATCGCGCGGTGAGTCGCGGCGGTCCTGCATCATCATGCCTCGCCTTGCGGTGGCGCAAGCTAGCGTCCGGCGCGGCGCGATAGAATAAAAATCGCTAATCCTTACGGATATTAATGGTTTGCTTTTCGGTGAGCGGATTCTTATCCTTAAGAAAACTCAAGAGGTTATGACGATGAAAGATGTAGTAGATAAATGCAGCACCAAAGGCTGCGCCATTGATGTCGGGACAATTATTGATAACGAGGACTGCGTCTACCGGGCTGAGAAATTATTCCCGAGCCGCGAGGAAGCGGAGTCAACCGTAGCCGCCGTTCGCGAGCGTGCCGCCGCGGCGGCGCCGGCCAGTGAACCACCGCAGGTTGACTACACGCTCGCCGCCGCCGGCGACGAGGTGAAACTCGATCTGTCCATCGCCTTCTCCTGCCAGGCGGAAAAGATCATTTTCGAATTGTCCCTGAGAAACCTGCTTTAATCAGCGCCCCGGGCGCCAGCGCCTGAGGGTAACGCCTTCGCCCGCCGGTCCGCGGGCGAAGCCGGGCGTTACTCGAAGCGCCAGGCGAGGTTCAGCCCGATACCGTAGTTGCGTCCGGGCGCGGGCTCGTAGTAGCGTCCGTTGGACTCGTTAACGATGACGGACCCGACGTATTCGCGGTCGAACAGGTTGTCGACCCGGCCGAACAGATCCATATCCATCCTGCCATAGCTCCACTTATAGCCGGTCGTCAGGCCGACCACCGTCCAGGAAGGGGCTTTGGCGGTGTTTTCGTCATTCGCCATGATGTCGCTCATGTAGCGAATATCGCTCCCGGCGTACCAGCCCTGCTCCGGCTGATAGCCGAAGGAGGCGTAACCCATATTGCGCGCGATCCCCGGAATACGGTTGCCGTTGCAGCTGGCGTCGCCGCAGACGTTAGTGCGATAGGTCGCATCAAGCCAGGTCCAGGCCGCCTTCAGGCGCCAGCTCTCGCCAAACTGCTGATCCAGTCCCAGCTCCATCCCCTGACGACGGGTCTTGCCGGCGTTTTTATAGCTGGTGCGCCCGCCGCTGCTGCTGTCGACCACGATCTCATTATCGGTATCGGTCTGGAACAGGGCGGCGGTGAGCAACCCATTGCCGATCCGCGTCTTGCTGCCGATCTCCACCGTGTCGTTGGTGGAGGGCTTCAGGCCGAAGTTGAGACCGCTCTGGTTATCGGCGCGGTATGACAGCTCGTTAATGGTCGGCGTCTCGAAGCCGCGGCCAGCGGAGAGGTAGACGTTCCAGGCGTCGGTCAGGGCATACTTCAGCGAGCCTGCGGGCAGCCATTTGTGATAGCTGGCATCGCCGCTGTCGTCGCCATTGCCTGGGGTGATGTAGTAATCATTCGAGTCGAACCATACCGAGCTGTAGCGCACCCCGGCATCGAGCGAAAGTTTGTCGGTGAGCTGCCACTGGGTTTGCAGGTAAGGGTCGACGTTCCACATCAGGTTACGTTCGTTACGGCGTAGCGCGCCCTGTTCGCCATACTGCGGCGCGCCGTTGACCATCACAAAGTTTTCATAGCCCTTGCGGCGCTCGCTCATGTTCTCGTAGTCAAGACCGGCGGTCAGGGTGACCGGCACCAGCAGCTCGCCGCGATGGGTCAGCCGGGTATCGATCCCCTGGTAGTGGCGGGTGAGGTCGATCACCCCGCCGGCATGGCTCGGCTTCAGCTGCGGCGCGCGCGGGATCGACTGGTACTGGGTGGTTTCGCGTTCCCCGGCGTACATCATGACGCTGAGATCGTCCTGGTCGCTCAGCTGACGCTCGTAGCGCAGGCCAGCCTGGGTCTGCCGGGTATCCTTGCGGGTATTATACTGGTCGCCGCGCGGCGACTGGCGCGGGTTATCGCGCCATTCATCGGCGGTTAAGCCGCCGGCGTCATTGGCTTTGATATCAACACTATTCAGCAGCAGCGTCAGCTTACTGACGTCGTTGATGCGCACCCCCAGCCGGGCGTTGGCCAGATTTTTGCGCGCGCCGCTGTGATCGCGATAGCCATGGGTGGTGAAGCGGTTAGTCGACACCGTGTAATCCACATCGCCTGCGTGGCTGCCGTCGCCAACGGCGCCGGTGGCTTTCATCCCGTAGTGCCAGGTGCCGAAGCTGCCATAGTAACTGCTGGCTTCCACGGTGGGCGGCTGGGTGCCGGTCTGGCTGGTGACATTGATCACCCCGCCGGACGAGTTACCGTAGAGGGCAGAGAAGGGGCCGCGCAGCACCTCGAGGGTGTCGACGCTACCGATATCGATATTGGAGGTCTGCCCCTGGCCGTCGGGCATGGTCGCCGGGATGCCGTCCACATAGATGCGCAGCCCGCGCACGCCGTAGGTAGAGCGGGAGCCAAAGCCGCGAATCGACAGCTGCAGATCCTGGGCATAGTTTTGTCGGTTCTGCACCTGCAGGCCCGGCACGGCGCCCAGCGATTCAGAGAGGTTGACGCGCGGCGCGGCCTGGCGCATCTCATCGCCATTGACCACGCTGACGGCGGCGGGGGTATCCAGTTCAGAAACAGTGGTTGGCGCAGCGGTCACCACCATGGTTTGTTCATCGGCGGCCTGGGCGGCGGCGATGAGCGGCAGCAGCAGGGCCGGCAGGGCCGCGTGTCGCACGGACAGGATTTTCATCGATAGTACTCGGGAGACGAACCAAATGGAACATATGTATATATGTTACCCCGTTTGTAAAATATTTGAAAATTATTAACTGCCGTTGGTTAACGGATAGTGCTCCAGGCTGACGAATTTACCGGGCAACAACAATTAGCGCTCCACTTTGAGATGATTAATGATTACTATTCGCATTCAAAATAAGGCAGAGCCATGACTTTGCCGCCGGAAGCGATGTCGGGTCAGCACATACAGGTTCATCAAAGGGAGTCGTCATGTCATTACGTCAGTTTGCCGCGCCGCGTCTGCGCCATTCACTGTTATTCACTTCTCTGCTGCTGGCAGGCAGCTTTAGCGCCCACGCCGCGGAAGAGATGCTGCGCAAGGCCGTCGGGAAAGGGGCCTACGAAATGGCCTACAGCCAGCAGGAGAACGCGCTGTGGGTCGCCACTTCGCAAAGTCGTTCGCTGGACAAAGGGGGGATTGTTTATCGTCTTGACCCCACCACCCTCGACGTGACGCAGATTATTCACAACGATCTGAAGCCGTTTGGCGCCGCTATCAACCATGCCACCGGTACGCTGTGGTTTGGTAATACCGTCGACAGCACCGTCACCGCCATTGACGCCAAAACCGGCGCCGTGAAGGGGCGACTGGTGCTGGACGAGCGTCAGCGCAGTGAAACCGTGCGCCCGCTGCAGCCGCGCGAGCTGGCGGTCAATGAGCAGACCAACACTATCTACATTACCGGTCTGGGCAAAGAGAGCGTGATTTGGGTGGTGGATGGCGCTACCCTGAAGCTGAAAACGACGATTACCGGCACCGGGGCGATGGCCACCGGCCTGGCGATCGATCCGCAGGCGAAACGCCTTTATACCACCAATGCCGACGGCGAACTGCTGACCATCGACAGCGAGAGCAACACCATTGTGTCGCGCAAAAAATTGCTGGATGACGGCAAGGCGCATTTCTACCTTAACCTGAGCCTCGATACCGCCGGTCACCGCGCCTTTATTACCGACAGCAAGCAGCCGGAAGTGCTGGTGGTCGATACCCGCGACGGCAAAGTGCTGGAGAAAATCACCGCGCCGGAATCGCTGGCGGTGCTGTTTAACCCCACCCGCAACGAAGCCTATGTGACGCACCGTAAGGCGGGGGAAGTGAGCGTTATCGACGGCAAGAGCTATAAGGTGGTGAAGACCTTTAAAACGCCGACCCATCCCAACAGCCTGGCGCTCTCTGATGACGGCAAAACGCTGTACGTCAGCGTGAAACAAGCATCCAGCCGTGAGAAAGAGGCCACGGCGCCGGACGACGTGATCCGCATCGCCCTGTAAGGTCCCGGGCGCGACGACCATCGTCACCGGTGGTTGCGCCCGGCATCTCACCCTCTGTTACAAACGCGTATTGGCCTGATAAACCTGAAGGTTATACACTTATCGCTTTCCCGCCTCGCGCGGGCAGTGGTAATCAGTGGAGATAAAATGAAAAAACCATTCATGGTGATTTGCGCCGGCGCGATGCTGGCGCTGCTGGCAGGCTGTTCGTCCAACTACGTTATGACCACCAAAAGCGGTCAGACGATCGTCACCCACGGCAAGCCGCAGCTGGATAAAGAAACGGGGATGACCAGCTATATCGATGAGTCTGGTAATAAGCGGGAAATTAACAGCAGCGACGTGTCGCAGCTGGTTGAGGATAACTAAGTCCTGACCTCCCGGTTTGCCCGCGATGGACAAACCGGGAGTCCTGCCATTTACTGCTTGAGCGTCGGCGCTGTGCTGTGAATCGCATGCACGCGCTTACGCACGCCAAACCAGCCCGCCACCAGCAGCACCGCCAGCAACGGGATGGAGCCAATGGTATAGGTGCCGTTCGGATAATCGAAGGCCATCAGCACCAGCACGCTAAACAGGAACAGCAGCGTCAGCCAGGAGGTGAACGGCGCCCCAGGCATTCTGAAGCTCACCTGAGCCGCTTTCCCTTCCTTAATCGCTTTGCGCAGACGCATCTGACACACCACGATGAAGCCCCAGGACGCAATGATCCCCAGCGAAGCGATGTTGAGGACGATCTCAAACACCTGCGACGGCACCAGATAGTTGAGGAACACCCCGACCACGTACACCGCCAGCGTCGCCAGGATCCCGGCGTAAGGGACGTGGTGACGGCTCATCTTCGACATGAACTTCGGCGCGGAGCCCCCCATCGACATGGAGCGCAGAATACGCCCGGTGCTGTAGAGGCCGGAGTTGAGGCTGGAGAGGGCGGCGGTTAACACCACGATGTTCATCACGCTGCCGATATACGGTACGCCCAGTTTTGAGAAGAAGGTAACGAACGGGCTCTGTCCCGCCTGGTAGGCGTTCCACGGCAGCAGCAGCACCAGCAGCACCACCGATCCGACGTAGAACAGGCCGATACGCCAGATCACGCTGTTGATGGCCTTCGGCACCATCGTCTCCGGATCCTTACACTCACCGGCCGCGGTGCCCACCAGTTCAATGGAGGCGAAGGCGAAGACCACGCCCTGCACCAGCACCAGCGCCGGCAGAAGGCCGTGCGGGAAGAAGCCGCCGTTATCGGTGATCAGGTGGAAGCCGGTGGCATTACCGTCCAGCGGTTTACCGGAGCCGAGGAAAATGGTGCCAACCACGAGAAACGCGACGATCGCCAGCACTTTGACCAGCGCGAACCAGAACTCCATCTCGGCGAACCACCTCACGCCGATCATGTTCATGGTGCCGACGATGGCCAGCGCGCCGAGGGCGAAGACCCACTGCGGCACATCGCCAAACGCGCCCCAGTAGTGCATATACAGCGCCACGGCGGTGATATCGACGATCCCGGTCATTGCCCAGTTAACGAAGTACATCCAGCCGGCCACGTAGGCGGCCTTTTCGCCGAGGAATTCCCTGGCATAGGAGACGAAGCTGCCGCTCGAGGGGCGGTGGAGAACCAGTTCGCCGAGGGCGCGAAGAATAAAGAAAGAGAAGATGCCGCAGACCAGATAGACCAGTGCGAGCGCTGGCCCTGCCATTTGTAAACGTGCCCCGGCGCCGAGGAACAAACCGGTACCGATGGCGCCGCCGATGGCGATCATCTGTACCTGACGGTTGCCCATCGCTTTGTGATAACCCGCTTCATGTGAGTTGAGCCAGTGGCGTTTTGCAGCATGGTGCTCCGCTGCAGTGTCGTGTTTCGTATTCATTGATGTATCAGTTTCCTGTCAATGCCCATGTTTGCAGCCGGCGTGGAGGACGGCTGGCACATTATGCTGGCTTTCTCATCATTCTGACGTAGGAGATAAGCTCAGACATGGCGCTGAATCCTACACGTAACCTAATAGTTACGCACCTAAAACATTTACCGATAGCATTTGACAGATTTATCAATGAGATCAGCGTCGCAGAGTTTCCCGCAACAGAATGAAAGCGCTGGTATGCTGGCGTCGACTGGGGTAAGCGCGAGCTTGTCAGGGGACGGCGGAGGCGCAGTTCGCTGCTTTTGCATCCGTTGGCCACGGGCGATGGCCACCTGCTCGCCGGGTCGCAGCCGGGCGTTTAACCGGTCATCCACGACCATTTTTTAGCCATTATCATCAGTGATTTTGATGTTAATATCCGGTTATTCCAGCATAAATGGCTTCCGCGTTGGTCACGGCGCCACGCAGGCGGAGGAAGCGTGATGCCTGCAGGGGAGCAGAATGAACAGAGCGGTTAACCCTTATTGTTTAATTCATTCTGCCGGGGCAGGTATTGTAAGATGGAAAACCATACCCGTAGCGCCAGGCGACCCCACACAATGACACCCTTGCACTTTCATAAATATCACGGACTGGGTAATGATTACCTGGTATGCCATCGCGCCGTTGCCGACCAGCTGAGCAACGAGCATATTCGAATTCTGTGCCATCGCCACTATGGCGTCGGTTCTGATGGTCTCCTGATCGACAGCGGCGATCGAACCCACCCCACGCTGCGTATTATCAATCCGGACGGCTCCGAGGCGGAGAAAAGCGGGAATGGGCTACGGATCTATGCGCGCTATCTGTTTGATATCGGTCGTGTCGGGCATGAGCCCTTTTTAGTGCACACGGCGGGCGGAGACGTCTATTGCACCGTGGAGAGCGATTTTCATCAGATTAGCGTCGACATGGGGCGGGCGAATTTCAATCCGGCGGCGTTACCCGCCCTGGTGAATTTGCCCGAGGCGGTGAATTATCCCTTGCCGCTGGCGGATGAAACCCTGTCCGTCGTGCTGGTCTCTATGGGCAATCCCCACTGCGTTGTCCTCGTGGATAAGCTCGACCTGGAACAGGTCCATCGCTTAGGACCGCAAATTGAACATCATCCTTTGTTCCCCAAACGCTGCAATGTGCAGTTCGTGGAAGTTGTCGATCGCCATACGCTGAAGATTGGTATCTGGGAGCGGGGCGCCGGGTTTACGATGGCCTCCGGGAGCAGCAGCTGCGCGGCGGCCAGCGCCATGCGCCGGTTAGGGAAGGTGGACGATCGGGTGGAGGTCAACATGCCAGGCGGCCAGCTGCGCATCACCTTCGGCGCGGATTTTCAGGTCTGTATGCGAGGCCCGGTGTATAAGATCGCCAGCCTGACGCTGGATAAAGACTGCTTTGTCGGCGGCGGCGCTATCTCCACTGGCGCGGGATGACAGGTGGGGCGATCAGCCGGAAATTTTTTGCCTTTTGCTTGCTGTCGTAAGCGGCTGTACATACTGCCTTTTCCCATCCGGGCAAAGGCGACAAACAACGGAAATGGCTACCAGGGAGAAACAGAGATGAACATCAACGTGGTCGGCACCAGCGGCTCAGGCAAATCCACCCTGGCTCGTCGCCTGGCGCACAGGCTGGGGCTGCCGTGCATCGAACTGGATCGCCTGTACTGGCGGCCGAACTGGCAGGGCGCGCCGGATGAGGCGTTTTTCGCCGCCATTGCCGCCGCGACGGCCACCCCGGGCTGGGTATTGGATGGCAACTACAATCGCAGCCGCGGTGTCAAATGGCGCGAGGTGGATCTGGTGATCTGGCTGGATTATGGCCTCTGGCGCACGCTGCGCCAGGCGGTGTGGCGGGCCGCGAGCCGGGCGTGGCGACGTCAGGAGCTGTGGCCGGGCACCGGCAACCGCGAGAGTTTCCGCCGTTCGTTCTGCAGCCGGGAATCCATCATCCTCTGGACGCTGAAAACCTGGCGGCAGAATCGCCGACGCTATCTGGCCGATATGCAGGATCCGCAATATCGTCATATTCGCTTCGTCCGGCTACGCAGTCCTCGGCAGGCCGAGGCGCTGCTCCGCGAGCTGGAAGCGCAGCGGTCAGGCGGGCATATCTAATTTTCAGCAGTACACATGTGAATTAATTGTTTCTCAATAGTTAGCAGAGATTTTAATAATGCAGGCACGTACTTTCATATGAGCCTGCGAAATGTCTTATCGAATCAGTATCCTGGATAAAAGTCCGCTTGCCGCCGGGGAAACCGCCGCGCAGGCGCTGGCGCGTACATTAACGCTGGCGCAACACGCCGAAGCCTGGGGCTATCACCGCTTCTGGGTCGCCGAACACCACAATACCGATCAGCTGGCGAGCCCCTCGCCGGAGCTGGTTATCGCCTGGCTGGTGGGCCACACCCGGCGGATCCGCCTCGGGTCCGGCGGCGTCATGCTCCAGCACTATAGCCCCTATAAGGTCGCGGAAAACTTCAACCTGCTGGCCGCCCTCGCGCCGGGCCGCATCGATCTCGGGGTCGGCAAGGCGCCTGGCGGCCTGCCGCTCTCCACCCGCGCCCTGCAGCAGGGCCTGCATCAGGAAGAGAAAGGCGCCTTTGCCGACCAGCTGGCGCAGCTGGATAACTGGCTGTCGCTGACTGAGCCCGGAGGGGAAGAGAGCCTGCGCGCCACGCCGATCCCGCCGCGCCGGGCAGACGGTTTTCTGCTCGGCGCCAGCCTGGAGAGTGCTGAACTGGCGGCCCGCCTTGACTGGAACTTTGTCTTTGCCGCCCATCTCAATGGCGACAGCGCGCTGCGCCGCACGGTGCTCAACCGCTGGCGCGAGCTGAGCCCGCGCGAGGCGATTGTCGCCGTGCAGGTGGTGGTCGCCGACGATCCCGCTACCGCCGCCGCGCTGGCGCAGCAGGTGGAGGCGTGGGGCGTTGAGCTGGAGAACGGCCAGCGGGTGACCGTCGGCAGTGAGGCGCAGGCCGTTGCCTTTGCCCGCCAGGCCGGTAGCCGTCCCACCCGTATCGCCCGCCGCGAATCTTCGCTGATATCGGGCAACCCCGAAGAGGTGAAAGCCCGGCTGGACGCGCTGCAGGCGGAAGATCAGCTGGATGAACTCATCATTGATACCCCCATTAGCGACGGGCCTGCGCGCCTGCGCTCCCTGCGCCTGCTGGCGCAGGCTCACTACGGCAAGGCGGTGCTGAATGTCCTTTGAACAACAACTGATTAGCTGGCGGCGCGAGCTGCACCAGAACCCGGAGCTCTCCCTGCAGGAGGTGGCCACCACTGCGCGGATCCGCGACTGGCTGCAAAGCGGTGGGGTGACCCTGCTGCCCTACGATCTGAAAACCGGGCTGGTGGCCGAAGTCGGCAGCGGCGACAAGGTGATTGCCCTGCGGGCGGATATCGACGCGTTGCCCATCGAGGAGGCGACCGGTCTGCCTTACCGCTCGCAGAATCAAGGGGTGATGCATGCCTGCGGGCACGATATTCACACCAGCGTAATGCTGGGAGCGGCGCTGCTGCTGAAGGATCGGGAAGCGGAACTCCCGGGGCGGGTGCGGATCCTGTTCCAGCCGGCGGAAGAAAATTTTGGCGGGGCGAAAACCCTGATCCGCGCCGGGGCGCTGGAGGAGGTGTCGGCGATCTTTGGCATGCACAATGAGCCCGGCCTGGCGGTGGGTGAATTTGCCACCCGCGGCGGCGCGTTCTACGCCAACGTCGACCGCTTCGTCTTCAAAGTGACCGGTAAGGGGGCGCATGCCGCCCGCCCCCACGAAGGCAAGGATGCGATCCTGCTGGCCAGCCAGCTGGTGACGGTGCTGCAGAGCGTGGCCAGCCGGGAAGTGAACACCCTCGACTCGGTGGTGCTCAGCGTGACGCGGATCCAGGGAGGCAATACCTGGAACGTGCTGCCGGAGAGCGTCGAGCTGGAGGGGACGCTGCGCACCCACAGCAGTGAAGTGCAGCAGCGGGTCAAGGCCCGGGTCAGCGAGATTGCGGCCGGTTTCGCCAGCGCCTTTGGCGCGCAGATTGACGTCTTCTGGTATGCCGGCCCGACGGCGCTGGTCAATGACGCCCGCTGGGCCGACTTCGCCAGCGAGGTCGCGGCCCAGGCCGGGTACCGCACCCACCACGCCGATCTGCATCTCGGTGGTGAAGATTTTGCGGTCTATCTTCAGCATATTCCCGGGGCGTTCGTCAGTATCGGCAGCGCCAGCGAATATGGTCTGCACCATCCGGCATTTAATCCGGACGAACGGCTTATTGCACCCGCAGCGCACTATTTCGCCCGTCTGGCGGAGCAGGCATTACAACACATTTAATGGATGACAGGGGAAGGGGTAGCTATGTCTGAAAATCGACAATTGCGTCTGGGGACGATATTACATGGCGCTTCGGGAAATATGTCCGCCTGGCGTCATCCGGCGGCGCAAGCGGACGCCAGTATTAATTTTGATTTTGTTACAGAGACGGCGTTAAAAGCGGAAGCGGGAAAACTGGATTTTATTTTTGTCGCCGACGGTTTATATATTAATGAAAAATCGATTCCCCATTTTTTAAATCGCTTCGAACCTTTAACGGTGCTTTCCGCGCTGGCCGCGGTCACCCGGCGGCTGGGGCTGGTGGGGACCTTATCCACTTCGTACAGCGAGCCGTTTACCACCGCCCGCCAGTTCGCCAGCCTCGACCATTTAAGCCAGGGGCGGGCGGGCTGGAACGTGGTCACTTCGCCGCTGGAAGGATCAGCGAAAAACTTCTCCCGGGCCCAGCATCCGGATCATGCGCTGCGCTATCGCATTGCCGATGAATATCTGCAGGTGGTGAAAGGCTTGTGGGATTCGTGGGAAGAAGATGCCTTTGTGCGCAATAAAGCGACCGGTCAGTTCTTTGACAAAAATAAGCTGCATACGCTCGATCATCACGGCGATTTCTTTAAAGTGGCCGGACCGCTGAATATTGCCCGCACGCCGCAGGGACGACCGATTATTTTCCAGGCTGGCGCGTCGGACGACGGCAAAAAATTAGCCGCACGCCACGCCGATGCCATTTTTACCCATCAGGAATCGCTGGCCGAGGCGCAGGCATTTTATCAGGACGTGAAAAGCCAGCTGGCGGCCTGGCAGCGCACCCCGGATCAGCTGCATATTTTCCAGGGCGTCAGCGTCATTGTCGGCGATGACGCCGAAGACGCGGAGCGCCAGTACCAGACCACCGCGGCGCTGGTCTCCATCGAGGATGCGCTGAACTATCTGGGGCGGTATTTCGAACACCATGATTTTTCGCAATATCCGCTTGATGAACCGTTCCCGGATATTGGCGACCTCGGGCAAAACAGCTTCCGCAGTACCACCGACGAGATTAAACGTCACGCCCGCGAGCGCGGATTAACCCTGCGCCAGGTGGCCCTGGAGGCAGCGAGCCCGCGTCCGCGCTTTACCGGCACCGCCAGCGATGTCGCCGACGGGCTGCAACTGTGGTTCGAACAGCGCGCGGCGGACGGCTTCATTATTCAGGGCGGCACGCCGGAAACCTTTCCGCGCTTTGTGGATGAGGTGGTGCCTCTGTTACAGGCGCGCGGCCTGTTCCGTCGCGACTATCCGGGCGCCACCCTGCGGGAAAGTCTGGGACTGGCGCTACCCGCTAATCAATTCCAAAAATAAGAAAAGAGAATCACGCTATGCAGAAAACAACACTCTTGCTGGCCGTCGCGTTGGCATTTAGCGCCTCGTCGTGGGCACAGGACGTCAAGATCAATGGCACCGGGGTAAGCCTTGAGGCCAACAAAACGCCCATTCACACAGCGAAAAACCCGCAGGCCATTGCCCTGTTGCCGAAAGATCTGCATCTGGCGGTGCCGGGGAAATTTACCGTCGCGGTGGCGGCCCTGAACTCACCGCCGCTGACGGTCTTCGCCGATGACAACAAAACCCTGCTCGGCAGCGAGGCGGATATCGCCCGGCTGGTGGCGGAGAGTCTCGGGCTGGAGGTGAACGTGGTTCCCACCTCCTGGGAAGACTGGCCGCTAGGGGTCACCTCCGGCAAATATGATGCCGCGATCAGCAATATTACCGTCACCAAAGCGCGGAAAGAGAAGTTCGATTTCGCCACCTACCGCAAAGACTCGCTGGGCTTCTACGTCAAAAGCAGCAGTCCGCTGAGCAAGATTGACAAGGCGGAAGACATCGCCGGGCTGAAGATTATCGTCGGCTCCGGTACCAACCAGGAGGCGATCCTGCTGGCGTGGAACGCGGAGAACGTCAAAAAAGGGCTGAAGCCGTTTACCCCGGTCTACACCAAGGATGATGCCGCCCAGACTCTGGCGCTGCAGACCGGACGAGCCGATGCCTTTTTCGGCCCCAATGTGATTGGCGCGTGGAAGGCGGCGCTGACCGGCAAAACCAAACTGGTGGGCAGCGTTGACGGCGGCTGGCCGAAAGCGGCGCATATCGCGGTGACGCTGAAAAAAGACAGCGGGCTGGTGAATGCCGTCCAGGCGGCGCTGAACGGCGCTATCGCCAGCGGGGACTATGCCAACGTGCTTAACCGCTGGGGAGAGGGAGTGGAAAGCATTCCGCAATCGGAGATCAACCCGCCCGGACTGGGCGACTGACAGGAGGCGCGATGAGCGAAGCATTCCGCGATATTTCTCCGGACGCACCGGAGCTGCAGCCGATTATTAGCGGGCTGTTTGCCGAATACGCCGCCCGCTACGGTGACTATTTTTCCCGCGATGCGGAAGTGGAGTTGAGCGAGTGGTATTTGCCGCCGCAGGGGCTGTTTATCGTCCTTGAGCGTGAGGGCGAAATTATCGCCACCGGCGCTTATAAGCCGAAGGATCGCCACACCGCAGAGATCAAACGTATCTGGACGCACCGCCGTCTGCGCCAGCAGGGGCTGGCGGCGAAAGTGGTTCAGGAGCTGGAGCGGCGGGCGGTGCTGGCCGGGTACAGCCATATCTACCTGACCACCGGTTTCCGTCAGCCGGAGGCGGTCAAGCTCTATCTCAGCCAGGGGTATGAGGCGCAGTTCGACCTTGCGCGAGACCCCGAAGAGTACAGTCAGCCGCCCTACGATGGCCGACTGCGGTTCACTAAAGCGCTGGCGGTGAGCGCCTTCAGCCACAGCGCCTGAGGAGGCATGATGCATTCATCTGAAACGATCAAAGTGGTGCCGGCGCGCTATCCGCTGCGGGTAGTCGGGGCCCTGGTGGCCCTGCTGGTGCTGGCGGTAGTGATCCAGTCGGTGGCCTTTAACCCGCGCTGGGAGTGGGGCGTCTTCGCCCGCTGGTTCTTCGACCCGGTGATCCTTGAAGGGCTGGGGCAAACCCTGCTTCTGACCCTGCTCGGCACGGTGCTGAGCGTGATCTTCGGCGGCCTGCTGGCGCTGGCCCGCTTGTCCTCATCATGGCTGCTCAGCAGCCTCGCCTGGGGCTATATCTGGCTGTTTCGCTCGCTGCCGCTGATTGTCGTGCTGATCATTCTCTACAACTTCTCCTATCTCTACGACACCCTGTCGCTGGGGATCCCGTTTACCGACGTCACCTGGGCCAGCTACCAGACGATAAACGTGCTGGGGCAATTCTCCACGGCGGTGGTGGGCCTGACCCTGGTGCAGAGCGCCTATACCGCGGAGATTATTCGCGGCGGCTTCCTCGGCGTTGACCACGGGCAGTATGAAGCCGCCGCCGCGCTGGGGCTACCCGCCTGGCGACGCACGCTGCGCATTATTCTGCCGCAGGCGCTGCGCACCATCCTGCCATCCGGCTTCAATGAGATCATCAGTCTGGCGAAAGGAACGGCGATGGTGTACGTCCTGGCGATGCCGGAGCTGTTCTACACCATCCAGATGATCTACAACCGTACCCAGGAGGTGATCCCGCTGTTGATGGTCGGCGCCGCCTGGTATCTGGTGATCACCAGCGTCCTCTCCGCCATTCAGTACCTGGTGGAACGTGGCCTGGCGCGCAGTGAGCGCCGCTCGGCGGTGAACAGCGCCCGCGGCAGCCGTCTGAATCAACCCGCACGTCAACCACAGCCCCAGGAGGCCGTCCATGCCCAGCTCTCGTAATGGCCATATCTCTATCACCGGGGTCAGCAAATACTATGGCCGCCACAAGGCGCTGGACGATGTGTCGCTGGAGATACCTCCGGGCACGGTGACGGTGATCCTCGGCCCTTCCGGTTCGGGCAAGTCCACGCTTCTGCGCACCATTAATCACCTTGAGCGCGTCGATGAGGGGTTTATTCAGATTGATGGCGACTATATTGGCTATCGCCGCAAAGGCGACAAGCTGTATGAGATGAAAGAGAAGGAGATCCTCCGTCAGCGGATCAACGTCGGCTACGTGTTCCAGAACTTTAACCTGTTTCCACACCTGACGGTGCTGGAGAACCTGATAGAGGCGCCGATCGCCCACAGGCAGGTCACGCGCAAAGAAGCCATTGCCCGTGCCTGGGAGCTGCTGGACGTCGTCGGACTGCGCAATAAAGCCGACGCCTGGTCGCGACATCTCTCCGGCGGCCAGCAGCAGCGTATCGCCATAGCCCGGGCGCTGGCGCTGGACCCGCGGGTGATCCTGTTTGATGAGCCCACCTCGGCGCTGGATCCGGAGCTGGTGGGCGAGGTGCTGGATGTGATCAAGAAGCTGGCGCGCTCTGGCACCACGCTGGTGGTGGTCACCCACGAGGTTGGCTTTGCCCGCGAGGTGGCCGACCAGGTGGTGTTTATGGTCGACGGCAGGATCGTCGAGCAGGGCAGCAGCGACGAGGTGCTCAACCATCCGCAGCATCCGCGTACCCGGCAGTTTTTATCCAGGGTGCTGCCGTCATGAACAGAGCGATAGCGACCCTTGTATTTAGTGCCCTGGCGCTGGACGCTCACGCGGCGCTGGATCTGCGCGCCAATGAGCAGCCATTGCCGGTCACCCGCGACCCGCAGGCGATAGCGAAAATTCCGCCGGGCTACCGCTTCGTGGAGCCGGGAACGCTGACGGTGGCGATCTCGGCGCTCAATTCGCCACCGCTGGCGCTGCTGGCCAGCGACAACCGCACGCGGATCGGCAGCGACCCGGATATAGCCCGCCTGCTGGCCGGGAGCCTTGGCCTGAAGCTCAGGCTGGTGCCCACTGCGTGGGAGGACTGGCCGCTGGGCACCGCCGCCGGCCGCTATGACGTGGCGCTGATTAATATCGCGGTAACCGAGAAGCGCAAAGAGAAGTTCGATTTCGCCACCTATCGGGTGGACTCTCTGGCCTTCTCGGTGAAATCCACCAGCGACATCGCCGCGGTGCATGGACCCGCGGACCTTGCCGGGCGCAAAGTGATCGTTGGGTCCGGCACCAATCAGGAGCGGATCCTGCTGGGCTGGAATGAGGACAACCGGGCCGCCGGGCGGCCGCCGGCCCAGCCGGTCTACCTGACCGATGATGCCTCCGGCAACCTCTATATCCAGTCCGGGCGGGCGGATATTTTTTTCGGTCCGCAGTCGGTGGCCGCCTATAAAGCGGCCCTTAACGGCCAGACCCGGGTGGTAGGCCTGGGGCCGAAAAAAGCGTGGGTGGCGACGACCACTAAAAAAGGCAACGGACTGGTCTTTGCCCTGCAGGCCGCCCTCGACGGGGCGATCGCCCGCGGTGAATATCAACAGGTGCTGGCGCGCTGGGGAGAGCAGGGCGAAGCGGTGGCGCAGTCGGTGGTCAACCCGCCGGGGATCACCTACTAACCGCCAGGGCCAGGGTATGCCGGGTGGGTGAGCGGCAATTTTCTGCCTACACTTAGGCTTTACCCTGGAGGCAGACCATGATTACCGTATATGGCGTGCCGGGATGGGGCTCGACGATAAGCGAGCTGATGCTCTCCCTGGCCGATATTCCCTACGAGGTGGTTGACGTCGAGGGCTTTGACCAGCCCGGCCCGGCGCGCGAGCGCCTGCGGCAGATTAACCCGCTGTGCCAGGTGCCCACCCTGACGCTGGCCGACGGCAGCATCATGACCGAAACCGCCGCCATCGCGCTGATGATCCTCGACCAGCGCCCCGATCTGGCCCCCGCGCCGGGGACGCCGCAGCGTCAGCAGTTTCAGCGTCTGCTGATCTGGCTGGTGGCGAATGTCTATCCCACCTTTACCTATGCCGACTACCCGGAACGCTGGGCGCCCGCCGCGGCGGAGCAGCTGGTGGAAAATTGTCGCCAGTACCGGAACAACCTCTATCTCTGGTTCGAACAGCAGCTGGTCGCCGGGCCCTGGGCGCTGGGCGCGTCGGTTACCCTCCTGGACTGCTATATCGCGGCGATGTATAGCTGGGGGCCCAGGCAGGCGTGGTTTAACGCCCATACGCCCAAATTTGCCGCCGTCGCCCTGGCGGTCTATCAGCGACCGGAGCTGGCCGCGGCGCTACGACGTAACAAGCTGATTTAACGCACGCGATGTCAACCGCAACCGCCATTCTGTGGTAGCGTTATGGCCTTCACCACAAGGAGTCTTTGCTATGCCGCATGTTGATATTAAATGCTTTCCCCGTGAACTGACTGACGAACAAAAAACCGCGCTGGCCGCCGACATTACCGAGGTGCTGATCCGCCATCTGAACAGTAAAGAGGGCGCGGTCAGCGTCGCGCTCACTCAGGTTGAGCCGGACGCGTGGCAGGCGGTGTGGGACAGCGAGATCGCCCCGCAGATGGCGCAATTGATTAAGAAGCCGGGTTATAGCATGTAACCCGGCGCCCCGGAGGCGATGCTGCGCATCTGTCCAACGGACAAGGTGCTTTGCGCCGCCTCCGGCAGGGGCTTCTCCGGCTACGCACTGAGAGAAACATCATGTTCATCTATCCTAAGCGCCAGAGAGCCAACTGAGGTGTATATGAAAGACGAATTGTTTGCCGATCTGCTGGCGAGTGCAGAAGAAATGGTCAGGATCGAGAAAGGTCAACAAATGCCGAAGGAGCAGCACGTTCATACCTTCAGCGAAATTGACGTGAAAGCGATACGTGAAGCCACAGGTTTAAAACAGCAGGACTTTGCAGCGGCCGTTGGCGTTAAGTAACAACGTGTATTTAAATCAACCCGTCCAGGCGTTTGCCCCGGACGGGCTACTTTATTAAAACCAAATCTCTGTCTGCACGCCAAAGTTCCAGTTTCCTCCGGCGGTAAAGCCTTTACTGCCGAAATCATCGTTGATCGCATAGCGATCCAGGTCTTTATCCCAGTTCATCCACGTGACAAAGAAACGGATCTCCGGCCTCGCTTTGATATCAAACACATCGCCAACTTTGAACGTCGGGGCGAAGGTCAGCTTGTAAAAATCGCCGCTCACCGCCTGGTATTGATACACGTTGTCATTATAGCGATAGGTTCGGCCGTTGGGATTCAGGTCCATATATTGCCAGGACGCCTCGTATAGCAGGGCGAAGTTGCGGGTGATCTCTTGGGAAACCCGCAGGTTAAAGGTTGCCCAATCGTAGCGGTCGCCATCGCGGTAGCGATCTTCGCTATGCTGGGCGATAACCGATGGTGCAAGCTGCCAGTTTTTCCCCAACGGCAAAATGCCGTAGGACGCAAAACGCAGGGACTTAGCGTTCTCGGTAAGATCGCCATCGCTACCGGGCTGGCGCGCCTCGGCGCCCAGCCCGCCGCCATACTGCAGGGCGCTCTCAGATACGCCCGGCGCGAGGCCATAGAATTGCTGTTTGTCGTGATATGCCAGCATCGCGTAGTAGCCGTTTTTCGCCGTATTATCGCTGCGCAGAGCGTAACTGCCGGTGGTCGAGGTATTATCTTTCAGATCATCATTGCCCTGGGCGGTCATCGCCGTGGTCATCAGCTGCCAGTTGTTCCAGAAGTGGTTGGCGGTGAACATCAGGTTCTGTATATCGTTATCCTGGTAGTTATCGCTACCCAGATCGCCGAAGTTACGCGCATAGACCGAGTAATCGCCGCGCAGCGTATCCCCCCACTTCACGTCATTGATCCCGCCGCCGGTACCGCCGAGGAACATAATATCGCTATCGGTAAAGTGGATATCGAAATTATCGCGGTCGAAACGCTTGCCCGCCCAGATGGACGCGCTCCTGAACGGCCCGGAAAAATCGGCGAAATTGCCCATCTCGACGTACAGCTGACGCACGTTCAGGTGGTGGCTGTCGTTATCCTGTACCCATGGATCCGGGTTGGTTGCCCCGTCGGCAAGCATGGTTTTAAAGTGCGCCCATGACCCGTCGCTGAAGGTCATTTTTTTGCCGAAGCTGAGCTCTACGTAGTTATCTTTCTCGTTGCCGAGACGGCCAACGTGGGCATCGCCGTTGAGCGAACTGGCCGGGGAGATTCCCGGCCCGCCGCGCGCGCCTTTACCATGACTGTCAACCAGCATCCCGGAGCGCGCGTAGGCGTTGAACTCGAAGCCATCGCTGAGGCTGCTTTTCGCCAGCTGTTTGTCGGCAGCCTGCTGCTTTTGCTCGGTCGCTGCGGTGCGCTGACTGAGGGTCTGCACCTGCTTTTCCGCTGCCGCCGCGCGTTGTTCCGCGGCGCTGGTGCGCAGCTCCGCCTGCTGCGCCCGACGTTTGGCCTCTCCGGCCTCCTGCTCCGCATGATTAAGCCGGGCCTCCAGCTGCGCCAGCCGTTGTTCGACGGTGAGCGGGGCCGCACTCGCGTCGTAAGCCGAAAAAAGGGCGCAGCAAACCGCTGCGCTAATCAAAGAGATACGCATATCAATCCTTATTTTTTTCAGAGGTATTAGGGGGTGCTGCGCCTTACAGGGCGTGGTTTTCTCCAGCAACGGGCGATGGGTTCGACGGCGCACGGCGTCCAGCGTCAAGGTCGGCGCGGATCTGCTCGTACTGGTCGTCGAGTCGGTAGAAGCGACCCATCCACAGCATTGAGGCGACAATCAGCAGCGCCGGGATATAGAGGTAGCAGGCTTTTATCGCCAGCATCGCGCCGTCGCTTTGCGTCTGATTAGCGATATAACCGCCGGATGAGAGCAGGACCCCGGTAATGGCTCCCGCGCCCGCCATCGCCACCTTGCCAAGAAAGCCGTTGATGGAGGTTAAAATGCCGGCGGTATTGATGCCGGTTTTCCATACTCCGTAATCCACCGGATCGGCTTGCATAGAGAAGTAAATTGCCGTGCGCTGTCCGGCGCCAAGCGAGAGTACGACCGCTCCGGCAACCAGACCCCAGCTGTTAACGCCTGCCGCCATCATCATGACCATGCCGACCAGGTTGATCGCGCTGGCGACCAGATAGACGTGGCGCTTTTTCATCCGGCTGGCGAGCAGCGGAACGGTGAGGGTACCCAGCAGAGGAACGAAGGTGGAGATCCCGGCGACGATCGCCGTGAGATCGTTATTACCGACGTAATAATGAAAGAAGTAGACCAGCGCCCCGGTCTGGAAGAAAAACGCGCCCCACATCAGGAAAATATTGATGGCGAAGACGAACCATGGTTGGTTGGCGCGCAGGCTGACCCAGGCGCGTTTTAAGGTCATGCGCTCCTGAGTAATGCTGATATTTTCCTTAACGTTCCGGAAGCTCACCAGCAGAAAAAAGGTGGCAATAACGCCGAAAACCACCGCAGTATAGAAGAAGCCGTGCTCCTGATTGCCTTTCCCCAGCGCGCCAACCAGCGGCAGCGTGGCGACCGCGACAATAGTCGCGCCGAGCGAGCCGAGCAGAATACGTACCGCCGACAGCGTCGTGCGCTCCCGCGAGTCGTTCGTCAGAAACGGCAGCATGGCGCAGAATGGAATATTAACGAGGGTATAGAGAAACGACAGGCACAGATAGGTGACAAAAGCGTAGATCAGCTTACCGGTGGTGCCGAAATCAGGCACGTAGAAGGCCAGAATACACAGCAGTCCGAAGGGGATCGCGCCAATCAGCAGATACGGACGGCAGCGCCCCCAGCGGGTGGCGGTATTGTCGATAACCAGCCCCATTAGCACGTCGGCAACGCCGTCCACCAGGCGCGTCACGAGGAACATCAGGCCTACGTAATAAGCGGGCAGGCCCATCACGTCGGTGTAAAAGAACATCAGATAAAGAGAGATCATCTGCCACACAAGGTTGCAGGAGAGGTCGGCGATGCCATAGCCAAGGCGCTGCCGCCAAAGGGTAAAGGTTGTTTCTGCCATAAAAGTACACTCGCTTATCGTTGTTGTTAAAGTCCGTACTGGCGAATAAACCAGGCCGGGGTGCAGCTCCACGCATGGCAATAACTGTTTATCAGCTTGCTGCCATAAGGGGAAAAATCAGGATGCGCCGGGTCGAAGATTTCCCAGAAGGTATCGGCACCGTAGTCGACCATTGCTCCCCAGTAGGCTTTGATCTGCGCAATAGCGTCGTCGCGCAGCCCGCACTGCAGAAGGGCGGCAATATAGTGGTGACGCAGGTATGGCGTGTTCATGGCGATCGCGGGGGGATTTTGCTCCAGATTATGCATGATCTCCCGGCGCTGCTGAGGAGTACCGACTTCCGCCAGTACCAGCCAGATTTGCGATGCCCATGAGACCTGCCGCTGCTCGCCGCTGATGTAGAAGCCTTGCTGCTCGTCCCATAAGACATCGAGGGCCGCAGCTTTAAGCTGCTGTAAACGCTGGCGATAGCGGACGGCCAGCTCAGGTTCGAAACGCTCCGCCAGCCAGACGGCGCGCTGCAGGCAGTAAATCAGCACGCCCTGCGCTGAGGCCTGTTTATTCAGCGATGCCTGCCAGTCGATAAACACCCACCAGTCGTCGCTATCGCGCACAACCCCGGAGGCGTCGCAGCGTTTCAGCGCCAGTTCAATCTGACGACGGGCCGTGGGCCACAGCTCGCGGGCCGTAGCTATATCCTCCGCGCTTTGCAGATAGTTGTAGAGAACGTCAACAAAAAACAGAGAATAATCAAAAAGAAAGGTATCGTCAGCAATGACATCCGGCTGCACGAACACGTTGGCCGATACCATACCGTCCTCACGAGTATGCCCGGCGAAAAGGTACAGGCAGCGGCGTACTAAATCGTGATGGGCGAAGGTCACATCGTTCACCAGAGCCTGCAAACGTAAATCGCCGAGCCACAGGCGGCGGTCGCGTTTGGGGCCATCCTCAAACACCTCCTGCATGCAGTTTTGCAGAGTCAGAACGGCAACGCTGTCGATGGCCTTGAGCTGCGGGTCGGCGATTGTCGCTGCCGGGCATGCGCCGCTGGCGGAGGTAACGGCATTCACCTGAATCTGGTTGAACTGCAGACGAAACTTGCGCGACACGGCTTTGACCTCCACCTTCAGATAGCGGAAGCAGTAGCGGCGCGGCAGATCAACGTCGGCGGGCAGGACATCAAGCCACAGATCCTGCTGCTGCAGCCAGCTGCTGCTTAGCCAGCCCTGGTAATCGCTGAACGGCTCACATACTTCGCTCAGCGTTTCGCCGAAGGTGAACTGCAGATGGGCCGGAGCGTCCGGCGGGCTCCCGACGCTCTGACAGAGAAAATGCAGGTAGCCAACAAAGTGGCTGCCAAAATCAATAATGACGCTATCGCCGCTGCTCAGCTCGCGCTGATAAAACGCGGCCAGGGAACTTACCGGCTCAGCGCGCCAGCCAAACAGCGCCGTGGCGTCGGCGTGGGCTTCCACCACGGCGATCGGCGGGTACGCCTGCCGGCGTAGCGCGGGCCGGAGCGTCTCGGCGGTGCGTAGAAAATCCGGGTGGCGGGTCATCGAGACCTGAGAATTATGCTGAATTGCCTGTGACATACTGCGTCCTCTGTATTTATTTGTCCGCAGCATAAGATGCCGGCCACGGGGGCAACCACTCTGGCAATGCCAATGCATTTGCCAGATTGGCACTGATAATGAGATGGGCGAGTTGCCGATCACAATTCCAAACATCTTGCTCGTGGCGGTCGGGAAAATGCATTATCTTGCCTCTGCGCCGTAAGCCGTTTTGGACTTTACAGATGATGATGTTGACCGTTGAGTATTATTTCACCCATCCGCAGGATAAGCTGGGCATGTATGCCAGCGATCCGGAAGATAATAGCCATGAACATAGTCATGAATTTGCTGAGCTGGTGATCGTTGAGGAAGGGCACGGTTTACACGTTATTAATGGCAGGCCACTATATATTCAACAGGGCGACGTTTTTTACGTTCAGCCTGGCGACGTTCATTATTATGATGAGCTGGGAACGCTTAAGTTAATTAATGTGCTGATTAATCCGTTGGTAGGCTTTCATTATTTACAGCCTCTCGATACCTTATTACAGACTTTCTCTGCGCAGAATGCGTCCTGCTACGGTTGGCTGGCGCCGGACACCCGCCATATCTGCAAGGAACTGGTGGATAAGATATTTTCTGCCGAGCTGCGGCAGGAGCAAAATATTGCTCTGCGCGAAGCCGCGTTTTTCCAGCTGGTGACGACGATTCTGCATGCCGAAACCGAAGCCGAATATAGCACCACCAAATATAAGCTGCATAAATTGCTGACCTGGTTACAGGAGCACTGCTTTGAAGAGCATAACTGGCAGCAACTGGCGGAGAAATTCCATCTCACTACGCGTACCGCTTTTCGCCATATTAAAGAGGCGACGGGATTGACGCCGGATAATTATTTAAAGCGTCTGCGATTAGTTTCGGCGCGCGTAAAATTACGCGAGACCGATATGACGATTACCGAAGTGGCCTATCTATGCGGCTTTGCCAACAGTAATCACTTTACCACTTTATATAAAAAGGTTTTTGGCCTGACGCCCAGCGAAGACCGGCGGCGTTTGCAGCGCTAGTTCTCTCCCCGGAGGCGATGCTGCGCATCTGTCCGGGCTACGCGTCCTCAGCGGTCTGCGATCCGGTAGACCGGGCAAGGCGCTGCGCGCCGCCCCCGGGAGAGACGCGCAGGGTGGTGAAGGATTGCCCCGGAGGCGAGGAGAGCTACTCTTCCGGAGTATTGGCCCGCACGTGGCGGCCGCTGGCGACAAAATTGCCGGTTCCCAGATGATGCAGGGTATTGATCTTATCGTCATCGAACTGCCAGCGTCCGGTGACAAACGCGCGCTCATCGGCGGCGGCGGAAACCACTTCGCCAAACAGCGTATCGTACTGCTCCTGGGCCGCCGTCGCCGGCAGCAGGCGGCACTCCATCCATGCCAGACACTTCTCCTCGATCAGCGGCAGTCCCAGTTCCGGGCCGCTCACCACTGGAATTCCGTAAGCATTGAATTTGTCTTCATCGCGGCCGCTGACGCTGCCGACCGCGTAGGTCCAGCTGGCGGCGGCCACGCCGGGAACCACGATGCCGAAGGTGCCGTTGCGCTCGATGATTTCCCGCGTCCAGGTGCTTTTATCCACCACGATAGCCACCCGCGGCGGGGCGAATTCCACCGGCATCGACCAGGCGGCGGCCATGACGTTGCGCCGGTCGGAGGCAGCGTCGTAGCTGGTGATCAAAATGGTCGGGCCGTGGTTGAGCAGGCGGCTGGCATACTGCAGTTCCACGTGGCGAAAGCGGCTCATAGGCGTTCCTTGAGTAATGGGTCGGTTGGCAGGTAACACGTTAAGCCGCAATGAAAATGTAATCAATACGTCATCTCGTCTGACTATAGTCGCCAGCACAAAGTCCCAAAGAGGATCACAATATGTTGGCTCCCCTGATGTTATCCCAGGTGAGCGCGCCCCGTCGGATGTCGACCGCCGGGCAGGGGTTGCTTTCCCGCAAGGGAGGGCGACAATGCGCGCGCTGACCCCTATCACTCTGCAGGCGGTCTCATTCGCCTTCGCAGAGACCCCCATTCTCGATGGCTTCTCGCTGCATATCGAACCCGGCAGCATTGTGGCGCTGCTGGGCCCGTCCGGCTGCGGCAAAAGCACCTTGCTGCGCCTGCTGGCCGGGCTGAGCGTGCCGGCCAGCGGTGAAATCCGCTTTGGCGATCGGCTGGTCGCCCGCGCAGGATGGGGATTGCCCCCGGAACAGCGCGATATCGGCATGGTTTTCCAGGATTACGCCCTCTGGCCGCATATGAGCGTGGCGCAGAACGTCGCCTTTCCGCTGCGCATGCGCGGCGTTGCCCGCGCCGAACGCGATCGACGGGTGAGCGAGGCGCTGGCGCGGGTGGGCCTCGACGGCTTTGCGGAACGTAAACCTTCAGGCCTTTCCGGCGGCCAGCAGCAGCGGGTGGCGCTGGCGCGGGCGATCGTCGCCGCGCCGCGGGTGCTGCTGTTTGATGAGCCGCTCTCCAACCTGGACAGCGAACTGCGCGAATCGCTGTGTGGCGAAATGAGCCGTCTGCTGCGACAGCTCGGCACCACCGCCGTGTATGTCACCCACGACCGCCGTGAAGCCGACCTGTTAGCCGACCGGATCGTCCATTTATCCGCGGGCCGCGTGGCCGCTGTCCGCGCCGTTACGCCAACCTCAGGGGAAGTTGCATGAACACCGTTATGACCGTTAAGAAAGGAGTGGTACTCGCGATGGCTCTCTCCGCCATGATGCTCTCCAGCGCCCATGCGCTGACCGTTTACACCGCCGGCCCCGGCTCGCTGGCGAAAAACCTGGCCAGTGGTTTTGAACAACAGACCGGGGTGAAGGTGACCGTTTTCCAGGCCACCACCGGCAAAGTGATGGCCCGTCTGGAGGCCGAGCAGGCCAACCCGCAGGCGGATGTGCTGATCTCCGCTTCATGGGATACCGCGGAGGATCTGCACAACCGGGGCTGGTTGCTGCCTTTTCACAGTGCTAACGCCGACAAGGTACCGGCTAATCTGAAATCGGCGGACTATATCGCCCAGGGAGTCTCGGCGCTTGGCATCGTCTGGAACAGCAAAAGCGGCACTCCGGAGCCGAAAGAGTGGCGCGACCTCACCCAGCCGGCGTTTAAAGACAAGGTGACCACGCCCGACCCGTCGCTCTCCGGCGCGTCGCTGGATCTGTTGATTGGCCTGCAAAACAGCATGGGCGACCAGGCCTGGCAGCTGTTTGACGATCTGAAAAAGAACGGCATGGTGGTCAGCGGCCCCAACGCCCAGGCGGTGACGCCGGTGATGCAGGGGGCGAAAGCGGCGGTGTTCGGCGCGGTGGATTATGTCTCCTACGGCAATATTCAGCAGGGCGAGTCGCTGAAGGTGATTTTCCCGGCCAGCGGGACGGTGATCGCCCCGCGCCCGATGATGATCCTCAAAACCAGCCAGCATGCCGACGAGGCCAAAGCCTTTATCGATTACGTGCTGTCGCCGGAAGGTCAGGCGCGGGTCGCCGACGCCTGGCTGATGCCCGCTCGCCGCGATGAGGCCGCCAAACGCCCGCTGCTGGACGCGCTGAAGGTCTTGCCCACCAGCGGCGAGGGGAGTAGCGAGCGTAGCGCCGTCCTCAGCCGCTTCAGTCAGCTGTATGCCCACTAATTGACACGGTTCTCCGGCGCTGGCCGCCGGAGAACGCTTCGTTTCAGGAACCGCTGTGAAACAAAAATTCCTTTCCGGCGTGACGCTTGCCGCCCTGACGCTGCTGGTCGCGTTACCGCTGTTGTTTATTCTGCTGCAGGCGATTTTCCCCCATTTTAGCGCCGGTTCGCTCCATGACGCCTTTGGCGGCGTCTGGCCGCTGCTGGCCGACCCCCAGCTGCCGTCGATGCTCGGCGGTACGCTGTGGATTGCCGGCGGCGTGGCGCTGGCCAGCGTGATGATCGGCCTGCCGCTCGGTATTCTGCGCGGTATGTTTTCGTTGCCGTTACCCCGGCTGTGGGACCTGCTGTTTTTGATCCCCTTTCTGACGCCGCCCTATATCTCGGCGCTCTCGTGGATGCTGGCTCTGCAAAGCCAGGGCTATCTGCAGCAACTGACCGGCTGGCAGCTAAACGATCTGCTGTTCAGCCGCAGCGGGATCGTGCTGGTGATGACCTTTAACATTTTTCCGGTGGTTTACTTTGCCGTCTCCCGCAGCCTGCTGGCGAGCGGGCAACGGCTGGCGATGGTCGCCCGGGTCCATGGCGCCAGCGCCTGGCGCGCCTTCTGGCACGTGACGCTGCCGATGCTCTCCCCGGCGCTGGCGTCGGGGATGCTGCTGGCGTTTACTCTCGCCATCGAGGAGTTTGGCGTCCCGGCGGCGCTGGGCAGTCGGGCGGGAGTAGTGATGCTGACGGTGGGCATTGAGAAAAAGCTGGCTGACTGGCCGGTGGATCTCACCGGCGCTGCGCTGCTGTCGCTGCTGCTGATGGCGGTGGCGTTGTTCGCCTGGTGGCTGCAAACGCGGCTGGTGGGTGAGAAGGAGGTCACCAGCGTCACCGGTAAACCGGGAGAAAACCGCGGAGCGTCGCTGGGCTGGATGACGCTGCCCGCGCTGCTGGTGATGGCGGCCGTCGGCGGCCTGGCGGTCGGGGTCCCCGCCGTCTCGATGATGCTCACCAGCCTGATGGGCACCCTCTCGGGCGGGGTGAGCCTGGAGAATGTCACGCTGCGTCACTTCGCGGCGCTGTTCGACCAGCAGGGCGATGCCCTGTCGGCCCTCGGCGTCAGCCTGTCGCTGGCGTTAGGTTCGGCGCTGATCGTCGGCGCGCTGGGGCTGCTGGCCGCCTGGCTGGTAATGGTGCAGAAGATCAAAGGGCGCGGGGTGGTGGATGCGCTGTCGCTAATGCCGGCGGCGCTGCCCGGCGTGGTGGTGGGGGTGGGATTGATCCTGCTGTGGAATCAGCCCTTCTGGCCGCGTTCGCCCTACAACACGCTGTGGATGCTGCTGCTCTCCTATTGCTGCCTGCTGCTGCCCTGGCCGGTGCGCTATGTCGGCAGCGCGCTGCGCCAGCTGGGCCCGAACCTTGAGCCCGCCGCCCGGGTGCACGGCGCGTCGCCGCTGCGGGCGCTGCGGTTGATTGTCCTGCCGCTGGTCTTTCCGGCGCTGCTGGCGGCGATGCTGATGGTGTTCGCGGTGGCGTCCCGGGAGCTGGTGACCTCGCTGCTGCTGTCGCCCGCCGGCACGCAGACCGTGGCGGTGTTTATCTGGCGCCAGTTTGAACAGGGATCCGTTGGTCAGGGCATGGCGATGGCCAGCCTGACGCTGTTGACCGGTCTGGTCCTGATGCTGACGGCGCTGGCGCTGATGCAGCGCAGTACGCGCGGTTAACGGCAAGCGCACAAAAAAGAGGGTCGGCGCGGAAAAATAGGCTATAAATGTCGGACACCTACAGCTGGAGACCCTGATGAGTCCCTTTTTACGCGCCTATTTTTCCCGTCTGGGCTGGACGGGCGAGCCTGATGTTTCTATTGATACCTTGCGCCAACTGCATCTGCAGCATAACAGCGCCATCCCCTTTGAAAACCTCGACGTCCTGCTGCCGCGCGAGATCCATCTTGACGACCTGGCGCTGGAAGAGAAGCTGATCGCCGGCCGCCGCGGAGGGTATTGTTTTGAACAAAATGGCCTGCTGGAGCGCGCGCTGCGCGAAATAGGCTTTAACGTTCGCAGCCTGCTTGGCCGGGTGGTGCTGGCCAATCCGCCGCAGATGCCGCCGCGCACTCACCGTTTATTGCTGGTGGAAGTGGCGGGCGAGCGCTGGGTAGCCGACGTTGGCTTCGGCGGCCAGACGCTGACCGCGCCGATCAAGCTGCTGGCCGATATCCCGCAGCAGACGCCGCACGGCAGCTATCGTCTGGTGCATGAAGGGGATGAGTGGACGCTGCAGTTCAACCATCACGAACACTGGCAGTCGATGTACCATTTCGATTTAGGCCGCCAGTATGCGTCTGATTATGTGATGGGTAACTTCTGGTCGGCGCACTGGCCGCAGTCCCACTTCCGTCACCACCTGCTGATGTGCCGTCATCTGCCTGACGGCGGCAAAATGACCCTCACCAATTTCCACTTTACCCACTGGGAGAATAACCACGTGGTGGAGAAGGTCGATTTTGCCGATGTCTCCGCGCTGTACGAAGGGCTGCAAACCCGCTTCGGGTTGGGCGTGGACGATCCTAAACATGGCTTTAGTGAAGCGGCGCTGGCGGCGGTAATGGCGGCATTCGATACCCATCCGGAAGCCGGGAAGTAAATCTCCTCATGCCCGGCGGCGCTGCGCTTGCGCGGGCCTACGGGGGGGAGCCTGTGAGAGGGCCCTGTAGGCCGGGCAAGGCGACAGCCGCCACCCGGCGAAATTACAGGTACCGTGCCTGATATCTTGCCCGGCGGCGCTGCGCTTGCGCGGG
>NZ_JASCAR010000036.1:0-83474 GCF_029967715.1 Klebsiella sp. V115_8 | reverse complement strand
GCGCTTGCGCGGGCCTACGGGGTATGAGCCTGTGAGAGCGCCCTGTAGGCCGGGTAAGGCGACAGCCGCCACCCGGCATAACGGCTGGAGCCGGGTCGATAACTACCCGGACTCGCGCGAAGGCCGCGTCCGGGCTACCGGTTAGGATGAATGATAACAGCCGCCAGCGCTCAGCGTCGGGAGCGCACCACCTGGTAGCGGCGGGTGAAATACTCCACCGGCGCGCTCCAGACGTGAACCAGACGGGTGAACGGGAAGATCAGGAAGATGGTCATCCCCAGAACCAGGTGGACGCGGTAAATCCAGGCCACGCCGTCCAGATGCGCCGAGGCGCCGCCGTGGAAGGTGACCACCGCCTGCGCCCAGTCCACCAGCTTGAGCATTTCGCTGCCGTCCGGATGCTGGGCGGAGAAGGGGATCGTCGTCAGCCCCAGCGCGCACTGAATCAGCAAAATGCACAGGATCAGAATATCTGCCGTGGTGGAGGTGGCGCGAATGCGCGGGTTGGTCAGGCGGCGAGCCAGCAAGCCGATGCCGCCCACCAGGGTGAGCACCCCACACACGCCGCCGAGGATCATTGCCATCAGCTGCTTCTGCGACATTGGCAGGAACCACGAGTAGACCCAGTGCGGGGTCAGCATGCCAAAGAGATGGCCGAAAAAAATGCCGAGAATGCCGATATGAAACAAGTTCGACCATAGCACCATACCGCGTTTATCCAGCATCTGGCTGGATGACGCGCGCCAGGTATACTGCCCATAGTCGTAGCGTAGCCAGCTGCCGAGCAGAAACACGGCGCCGCAAAGGTAAGGGTAGATATCGTAAAAGAAGACGTTCAGATACTGGATCATTTCGGGCCTCCGGCGCGGATGTCGACGTACAGCGGCGCCACATCCTGGCTAAAGCGTCGTTGATAAGCTTGCATAGGCGAGCTGTCGCAAGCGGTCGCATTATCTTCAATAAACTTCACCTGCTCTTCTTCCCACACTTCGTCCAGCGCCTGACAGGTATCGTCGCGCTTTTCTCCTGCCACCTGTTTGGTGACACTGTCACTGGTGAGCGGGCTTTTTGCCAGTTCCAGCAGGGCGTCAAAAAGTTGATAATACGAGCATTCTCGTTGCTTCAGGCGGCCGCCGATCAGCGCCAGAATCGGCGCGATATTCTGCAGCCCTTCGCGGGCGTCGGCGAGGGGTAAAATACTGAGATACTCCAGATACAGCGGCAGATAGTCGGGCAGTTCACGACAATCGATCAGCAGACCTGCCTGCTGATACTGATTCATCAGGTCCACCATCGCCTGGCCACGGTCGCGGGACTCAGCATGCACATGTTCAAACAGCAGCAGCGAGGTAGCGCGCCCTCGCTCGAACACCTCGCACCAGTCGGCCTGGCGATCCAACAGCGGCGCCGCCAGCAGCTCCCCGACAAAGGGCGTCAGGGAAGGGATATCGGCGCTGACCAGCGCCAGGGCTTCGTCGCGGTTCTCCCACAGCACCTCGTCGGGATACTCCAGCAGCAGACCGAGCACTTTCAGGATCCGCATCACTCTCCCTCCCCATGCTTACGCACGCCGCTGACGTCGATGGCGTCAATCCGCCGGCTGTTAAACAGGTTGAATTTCGTATCTGACCCGTGGCAGCCGTCGCCGAAGGTAAAGCCGCAGCCGTTGCGTTCCGGGAAGGCATCCTCTGCCAGTTCGCGATGGCTGGTGGGGATCACGAAGCGGTCTTCGTAGTTGGCGATCGCCAGATAGCGATACATCTCTTCGACCTGCTCAACGCTGAGTCCCACCTCTTCAATTGCCCGGGTATCGGTCACGCCCTCAACGGTTTGCGAGCGCTTGTAGTGGCGCATCGCCATCATCCGTTTCAGCGCGCGCAATACCGGCCCGGTATCCCCGGCGCTCAACAGGTTCGCCAGGTACTGGACCGGAATGCGCAGGCTCTCAACCGCTGGCAGGATGGCGCCGTTGTTGGGCAGGCCGCCGGCGTCGGCAACCGACTGGATCGGCGACAGGGGCGGCACATACCAGACCATCGGCAGGGTGCGATACTCCGGATGCAGCGGCAGGGCCAGTTTCCAGTCCATCGCCAGCTTATAGACCGGCGATTTCTGCGCCGCCTCAATGACATTGTGGGGGATGCCTTGTTTTAACGCTTCCTCGATGACCGCCGGATCGTTTGGATTAAGGAATACCTCGCACTGGCGCTCATAGAGGTCGGTTTCATGCTCGGTGCTGGCAGCTTCTTCGATACGGTCGGCGTCATACAGCAAGACGCCGAGATAGCGGATGCGCCCGACGCAGGTTTCGGAGCACACCGTTGGCTGCCCGGACTCAATGCGCGGATAGCAGAAGATGCATTTTTCCGACTTACCGCTCTTCCAGTTAAAGTAGATTTTTTTATATGGACAGCCGCTGATGCACATCCGCCAGCCGCGGCATTTGTCCTGGTCTATCAGCACGATGCCATCTTCCTCACGCTTGTAGATGGCGCCGCTCGGGCAGGTGGCCACGCAGCTCGGGTTGAGGCAGTGCTCGCACAGGCGCGGGAGGTACATCATAAAGGTGTTTTCGAACTGGCCGTACATCTCTTTCTGCATGGCTTCGAAGTTACGGTCGCGGGCGCGTTTCTCGAATTCACCGCCGAGCAGTTCCTCCCAGTTCGGGCCCCAGTCAATTTTATCCATCCGCTCGCCGCTGATCAGCGAGCGTGGGCGGGCGGTAGGCAGATATTTTCCCTCCGGCGCGTTGTGCAGATGCTGGTAATCGTAGGTGAAAGGTTCGTAGTAATCGTCAATCGCCGGCAGCACCGGGTTGGCGAATATCTTCGACAGCACGCTAACCCGATTGCCGAGGCGGGGCGTCAGTTTACCGCTGATGCCGCGGATCCAGCCGCCTTGCCACTGCTCCTGGTCTTCCCAGTTTTTTGGGTAGCCAATGCCCGGTTTGGTTTCCACATTATTGAACCACGCGTACTCCATGCCCTCCCGGCTGCTCCAGACGTTTTTACAGGTGACCGAGCAGGTGTGACAGCCAATGCATTTGTCCAGATTCAGCACCATTCCAACCTGAGAACGGATTTTCATTTTTTCGCCTCCTGTACCTGATCGCGGCCTTCGTCATCCAGCCAGGCAATATTTTTCATTTTGCGGATCATGATGAACTCGTCGCGGTTGGAGCCGACGGTACCGTAGTAGTTAAAGCCATAGGCCAGCTGGGCGTAGCCGCCGATCATGTGCGTCGGCTTCGGGCAGACGCGGGTGACGGAGTTATGAATGCCGCCGCGGCGGCCGGTCACTTCCGAACCCGGGATATTCATAATCCGCTCCTGAGCGTGATACATCATGGTCATCCCCGGCGGCACGCGCTGGCTCACCACCGCCCGGGCGGTGAGGGCGCCGTTGGCGTTGAACGCTTCGATCCAGTCGTTATCTTCAATGCCCAGCTCTCTGGCGTCAGTTTCACTGAGCCAGACGATCGGCCCGCCGCGCGACAGCGTCAGCATCAGCAGGTTTTCGCTGTATGTGGAGTGGATCCCCCATTTCTGGTGCGGGGTCAGGAAGTTCAGCGCTTTCTCCGGAAAACCGTTCGGCGGCACGGCCTTCATCTGGCTGACGCTGCGGGTATCAATGGGCGGGCGATAAGCCACCAGGCTTTCGCCAAAAGCCCGCATCCACGGATGGTCCTGATACAGCTGTTGCCGCCCGGAGAGGGTGCGCCACGGGATCAGTTCGTGCACATTGGTATAACCGGCGTTGTAGGAGACGTGCTCGCTTTCCAGTCCGGACCACGTTGGGCTGGAGATGATCTTGCGCGGCTGCGCCTGAATATCGCGGAAGCGGATCTTCTCATCCTCTTTATTCAGCGCCAGATGAGTGTGGTCGCGACCGGTAAATTCTCCCAGCGCCTGCCAGGCTTTCACCGCCACCTGGCCGTTGGTTTCCGGCGCGAGGCTGAGAATAACTTCGGAGGCGTCAATGGCGCTGTCGATCCGCGGCCGGCCTTTGGCCGGACCGTCCTGCTTGAGGTAGTTAAGCTTGCCGAGGAAATCGACTTCGCTTTGCGTATTCCACGAGATGCCTTTTCCGCCGTTGCCAAGCTTATCGAGCAGCGGACCGAGAGAGGTGAAGCGTTCCCAGGTGGCGGGATAGTCGCGCTCCACCAGGGCAATCGACGGAGCGGTTTTCCCGGGGATCAGATCGCATTCGCCCTTGCGCCAGTCAAGCACCTCGAACGGCTGCGCCAGCTCAGCCGGAGAGTCATGCTGCAGCGGGACCAGCACCACGTCGGTCTCTTTCCCGAGATGGCCGACGCAGACCTGCGAGAAGGATTTGGCGATATCTTTGTAAATCTCCCAGTCGCTCTTTGCCTCCCACGCCGGGTCGACGGCGGCGGAAAGCGGGTGGATAAACGGATGCATATCCGAGGTGTTCATATCGTCTTTTTCGTACCAGGTGGCGGTCGGTAGAACAATATCGGAAAAGAGACAGGTACTGGACATGCGGAAATCCAGCGTCACCAGCAGGTCGAGTTTGCCCTCGATAGCCGCCGTCTGCCACTCGACTTCCTCAGGTTTCACCTCATCGCTGGCGCCCAGTTCATCCCCCTGAATACCGCTGTCGGTCCCGAGCAGGTATTTCAACATGTACTCATGCCCCTTACCGGACGATCCCAGCAGGTTAGAGCGCCAGATAAACAGGTTCCGCGGATGGTTTTTGCCGCTGTCCGGTTGCTCGGCGGCAAAGCGGATCTCGCCGGATTTTAGCGACCGCACCGTGAAATCCGAGGGCGATAGCCCGGCGGCCTCGGCCTGCTGCTTGATGGTCAGCGGGTTGACGTTGAGCTGTGGCGCAGAAGGCAACCAGCCCATCCGTTCCGCGCGGACGTTGAAGTCGATAAGGCTGCCGCTAAATTTGCTGGCGTCGGCCAGCGGCGACAACAGCTCCTGCGCGGTCAGTTTTTCATAGCGCCACTGGCTGGCGTGATTGTAGAAATAGGAGGTGCTGTTCATTTGCCGCGGCGGACGGTTCCAGTCCAGCGCGAACGCCAGCGGCAGCCAGCCGGTCTGCGGGCGCAGCTTCTCCTGGCCAACATAGTGCGACCAACCGCCGCCGCTCTGGCCGACGCAGCCGCAGAACACCAGCAGGTTAATCATCCCCCGGTAGTTCATATCCATGTGGTACCAGTGGTTTACCCCGGCGCCGAGGATAATCATCGAACGGCCATGGGTTTTATGTGCCGTATCGGCGAACTCGCGGGCGATTTGTTCGATATGCTGGCGCGGCACGCCGGTGATCTGCTCCGCCCACGCCGGGGTATAGGCTTTAACCTCGGCGAAATCTTTCGCCGCATTGACATCATCAAGCCCTCGGTCCAGGCCGTAGTTAGCCAGAATCAGGTCATATACGCTGACCACCAGGCCGCTTTCGCCACTGGCCAGCGTCAGCTGTTTCACCGGGAGCGGATGAAGGGTTACCGGTGCCTGCGGCACGCTGCGGAAATGCGGGTTTTCATTGCCGCCGAAGTAGGGGAAGGCGACTGACGCCACGCTGTCGCGAATATCCAGCAGAGACAGCGTGAGCTCCACCGTTTTGCCGTCAGCCAGCGGTTCGAGATTCCATTTCCCTTTTTCGCCCCAGCGAAAGCCGATGGAACCGTTTGGCGCCACCAGTTCGCCGTCGGCGGTGCAGGCGACGGTTTTCCATTCCGGGTTATTCGTTTCGCCCAGTCCATCCAGCAGGTCGGAGGCGCGCAGCATGCGGCCTGGCACATAGCTGCCATCGTCGCGCGGCTCAAGCATCACCAGCATCGGCATGTCGGTATAGGTGCGGCAGTAGTTAAGAAAGTAATCGCTCGGGTTATCAAGGTGGAAGGCTTTGAGGATGACGTGGCCCATGGCCATCGCCAGCGCGCTGTCGGTACCTTGCTTCGGCGCCAGCCAGTGGTCGCACAGTTTGGCCACTTCCGAATAGTCCGGGGTGATGGCGATGGTTTTGGTGCCTTTGTAGCGTACTTCGGTGAAGAAGTGGGCATCCGGGGTCCGGGTCTGCGGCACGTTGGAGCCCCAGGCGATAATGTAGCTGGCGTTGTACCAGTCGGCGGATTCCGGCACGTCGGTCTGCTCGCCCCAGGTCATTGGCGAGGCCGGGGGCAGATCGCAGTACCAGTCGTAGAAGCTGAGGCAGGTGCCGCCGATAAGGGATAAATAGCGGGTACCCGCCGCGTAGGAGACCATCGACATCGCCGGGATCGGCGAGAACCCGGCGACACGGTCCGGGCCGTAGTGTTTGATGGTCCAGACGTTGGCGGCGGCGATGAGCTGATTCAGCTCTTTCCAGCTGGAGCGGACAAAGCCGCCTTTGCCGCGCGCCGCTTTATAGCTGATGGTTTTGGCCGGATCCTGCATGATGCTATCCCAGGCCTGCACCGGGTCGGGAAACTCAGCCAGTGCTTCGCGCCACAACGCAATCAGCCGTTTACGCGCCAGCGGGTACTTCAGACGGTTGGCGCTATAGAGATACCAGGAGTAGCTGGCGCCTCGCGGGCAGCCGCGTGGTTCATGGTTCGGCAGATCCGGGCGGGTACGCGGATAATCGGTCTGCTGGGTTTCCCAGGTCACCAGACCGTTTTTGACATAAATTTTCCAGCTGCAGGAGCCGGTGCAATTCACGCCGTGGGTGGAGCGGACAATTTTGTCGAACTGCCAGCGTTGACGGTAGCTGTCTTCCCAGTCACGGTTGTTGTTGTAGACCTGACCGTGGCCGTTGGCAAAGGTTTCGCCTTTCTGCTTAAAGTAGCGAAAGCGATCCAGTAGTTTACTCATGACATTTCTCCTGCTCCGATAAAGTCCGGCATCGTGCCACCCGGCCGGATGAGCGAACGAACGCGTACGCCGGATAAGGCGGAAGCCGCCATCCGGCAGATAAATCGTTATGGTTAAGCGGGTTTACGTCGGCCGTAGACCAGCCAGGTCACCAATACGCAAACCACGTAAAAAACGAAGAAGACCTTCATCGCCCCGACCGGCGAACCGGTCATCGCCAGCGAAGTGCCGAAGGCTTTCGGGATAAAGAAGCCGCCGATGGCGCCAATTGCCGAGATAAAGCCCAGCGCGGCAGCGGTATCGGTCACGGCTTCATGCTGCGCTTCTTCTTCGCTGCCGCCGCGCTGCCTCACGCTCTCGATGGTGAGCTGACGGAAGATGACGGCGATCATCTGGAAGGTGGAGCCGCTGCCGAGCCCGGCGGTTAAGAACAGCCCCATAAACACCACGTAGAAGGCGAGGAAGCTACCGGATCCGCTGCCCGGCAGGGTGAGGAACAGCAGACCGGTAAAGAGCGCCATCAGCACGAAATTGACCAGCGTCACCCGCACACCGCCCAGACGGTCGGAGATGATCCCGCCGAACGAGCGCGCCAGCGCGCCAATAAACGGTCCAAAGAAAGCCAGCTTGAGAATGTCGACCGCAGGAAACTGGGTTTTCGCCAGCATGGCGAAGCCGGCGGAGAAGCCGATAAATGAGCCGAAAGTCGCCAGATAGAGCAGGCTCAACAGCCACATATGCGGGCGCTTGAGTACGGGAAGCTGATCGCGAATCGAGGCCTTCGAACTGGCGATATCATTCATACCGAACCAGGCGGCAGCGGTGGCAAGCAGCAGGAGGGGTACCCAGACGAGCGCCGCATTACTCAGGGCCATGGTCGATCCATCGGGCTGGGTGACGCCATGGACGCCGAGGAAGGTGAAGATCGGCAGGAAGATCACCGCCGGGGCGACCATCTGCATCACGCTGACCCCGAGATTGCCCAGGCCGCCGTTGACCCCCAGCGCGCTGCCCTGTTTGGCTTTGGGAAAAAAGAAACTGATATTTCCCATACTGGAAGCAAAATTAGCCCCGGCAAAACCGCACAGCAGCGCAATAACAATAAATACCCAGAATGGAGTAGCGCTATTCTGGATCGCCACGCCTAACCAAATACAAGGCACAATTAGGATCACTGTACTTAATACGGTCCAGTAGCGCCCGCCGAAGAGGGGTACCATAAAGGAGTAGGGGACCCGTAATATCGCGCCGGAAAGTGAAGGAAGTGCGGTTAATAAAAAAAGCTGGTCGGTAGTGAAATGAAAACCGACCTTATTAAGGTTGACCGCCACGGCGCTGAATAACATCCATACGCAGAAGGCAAGTAGTAAGCAGGTGACTGATATCCAGAGGTTTCTTCTCGCAATGGCCTGACCCTTGTTTTCCCAGAAGGCCTTATTTTCTGGCCGCCAGTTTTTCAAAAGGTAATGATTATCTTTCTCATTTTGTACCGACATATTGCCCTCTAATTGCCCGGAATGGAGTAAATAAATAAGGTCAACAGCTGAATACAAGGTGACGGTGAATAACCCTTAATTGGCGTTATCTAAAAAGCGTAGATAAAAAAAACGTGCTGTCGGAGAGCACGTGGAGAGCGTAGCGGGATTAATTGTTACTAAATGTAAAATTTAACTAAAATAACTCCAGCGTAATCATCTTATTGACGTAACGGCTAAACGCCGTCTCGTCCAGGGTTTGGGTGCCGAGGGCGTAAATCCCGTCGAGGCCGCACACCAGGGCGATAAAACGCCAGGCGATATCCACCGGCGGCTCGCTCGAGTGAAACTCACCGCAGGCGAGGCCCTGTTCCACGATCGCCACGGTCTCGGCATGCCACATGGTCATGGTCAGCCGGTAGGCCGCTTTGATGTCCGGGTCGCTGTCGGCCAGAACCTGGCCTTCCCGCCACAGGCGGATATAGGGTTCCAGCCGGCCATCCTCGCTGCCGATCATCGAGAATAACCGCTCGCGCCAGCTGGCATCCTCCGCCACCAGCGGCATGTCGAGCATCTCGCGGATAAGACGGATGAACACCTGGGACTTCAGCTCGCCAATGGAGGCGAAGTGGTGGTGCAGTTGTCCGGCGGCCACCTGCGCCTCGCGGGCGATCTGCCGGACGGTCATGGCGCTGAAGCCGCCGCGCAGCGCCAGACGCATGGCGGCCTGCATAATTCCTTCCCGTCGCTCATCCCGCTGTAAATAGTGCATAGAACCCCGCTGATATCTGGCCTTGCCCGAGTGTAACAAAAAGTTGGACATGTGTTCAACAATCCGGCAGGATCGCCATCCTGGACATGTGTCCAAGTTCTAACATTGAGGTACACGCTATGTCACGGCAATGGATGACGCTGATGGCGATTTTGCTGGTTTATATTCCGGTGGCGATTGACGCCACGGTGTTGCATGTGGCCGCGCCGACCCTCAGCGTCGCGCTGGGCAGCAGCGGTAATGAGCTGTTGTGGATCATTGATATCTATTCATTGGTGATGGCCGGGATGGTGCTGCCGATGGGCGCCCTTGGCGATAAAATCGGCTTTAAACGTCTGCTGCTGCTCGGCAGCGCTATTTTTGGCGTCGCCTCGCTGTGCGCCGCGCTGTCGCCGACCGCCCTGACGCTGATTGCCTCCCGCGCCCTGCTGGCGGTGGGGGCGGCGATGATCGTTCCGGCGACGCTTGCCGGGATCCGCAGCACCTTCGCCGAGGCCAGCCAGCGCAATATGGCGCTGGGGCTGTGGGCGGCGGTGGGCTCCGGCGGCGCGGCCTTTGGCCCGCTGGTGGGCGGCATGCTGCTGGAGCATTTCTACTGGGGATCGGTGTTCTTGATCAACGTGCCGATTGTGCTGGTGGTTATCGCCATTAACGCGAAAGTGGTGCCGCGCCAGCCCGCGCGCCGCGACCAGCCGCTGAACCTGCTGCAGGCGCTCATTTTGATTGCGGCGATCCTGATGCTGGTGTTTAGCGCCAAATCGGCCCTGAAGGGCCAGCTGGCGCTGTGGCTCACCGCGCTGGTGGCGATCGGCGGGGCGGCGATGCTGACCTGGTTTATCCGCAAACAGCTGTCGGCGGCCCGGCCGATGGTGGATATGCGCCTGTTCACCCATCGTATTATTTTAAGCGGGGTGATGATGGCGATGACGGCCCTGATTACCCTGGTGGGTTTTGAGCTGCTGATGGCGCAGGAGCTGCAGTTTGTGCATCAGAAAACGCCGTTCGAGGCGGGGATGTTTATGCTGCCTGTGATGGTGGCCAGCGGCTTTAGCGGGCCGATTGCCGGGATGCTGGTGTCGAAGCTCGGACTGCGCGAGGTGGCTACCGGCGGGATGTTGCTGAGCGCCTTCAGCTTTCTGGGCCTGGCGCTGACCGACTTCAGCACTCAACACTGGCTGGCCTGGGGGCTGATGACGCTGCTGGGCTTTAGCGTCGCCAGCGCGCTGCTGGCCTCCAGCTCCGCCATTATGGCGGCGGCGCCGAAGGAGAAAGCGGCGGCGGCCGGGGCGATCGAAACCATGGCTTATGAGCTGGGCGCCGGCCTCGGCATTGCGCTGTTCGGCCTGATCCTCACCCGCAGCTACAGCGCCAGCATTGTGCTACCGTCCGGGCTGAATGAGACGATGGCGCAGCAGGCGTCGTCATCGATCGGCGAGGCGGTCAGCCTGACCCAGGCGCTGCCCGCCGGGGTGGCGGAGGCGCTAATGGCGGCGGCGAAGGCGGCCTTTACCCAGGCGCACAGCCTGGTGCTGGCGACAGCGGGGGTCATGCTGCTGCTGCTGGCCGCCGGGATCTGGCGCAGCCTCGCCACGGCGACGAAGCCGCCGTCGGCACTATAGCTGTAGCGACAGGTCCATCGCCGCGCGGCGTAGCGGGGCGAGGGCCTTCTCTTTTAACGCCCCGGCGCTGACCGTCGCGGCCGGCACTCCGACATTCAGCGCGGCCACCACCTGGCCATGACGCGACAGCACCGGCACCGCCAGCGAGCACAGGCCCACCTCTATCTGGCGGTCGGCGAGGGCATAGCCCTGCATGCGCACCCGATCAATCTCCGCGCGTAGCCCGGCCATATCGCACAGGGTGTGTGGGGTGTAGCGAATGAGCACGGCGCGTGACAGTGTCACCTCCAGCTGCTCCTCCGGCAGCGCGCTGAGCAATACCCGACCCATCGACGTCGCCCAGGCTGGCAGACGGCTGCCGCGTCCGAGATCGACGCTCAGTAAATTATTCACCGCGGCGCGGGCGATATAGAGCACGTTATCCCCATCAAGCGTCGCCGCCGAACAGGATTCGCCGAGGGCTTTGCCGAGGCTATCCAGCGCCGTCTGCGCCACTTTCGCCAGCGGGGTGCCGGCGAGATAGGCATGGCCCACCGCCAGCACCCGGGGCAACAGCTCATAATGGCGGCCATCCGGGCTATGGACCATGCCCAGCGCGGCGAGGGTATACAGGCAGCGGCGTACCGCCGCGCGGGAAATTTGCGTTTTCTGGCTTAACTGGGAAATGGTCAGCCGCTGACGCTGCGGGGTAAAGGCGTTAAGCACCTCCAGCCCGCGAGCCAGAGACAGCATAAAGTTGGGATCGTGCTCGGCCTGCCTGGCGCTTAGGGTGGTGGGGGTATGGTCACGCATGGATTCCCTCTCCGTTGCATTGCAAAGCTCACGGGGCATCACTATACCGTGCGCTAACCGCACCGTCCTGAATTGTGCCGGTTTTACCACCGCGATCACATTATTAACCGCCTTTTAACAAACGTGCCGATAATCGCACAACATTTCGATTATCGCCGTTGACCACCCGCCAGACCGAACCCTATTGTCAATGGCACAGCCCTCCCCGTTATGGATGTGGGTACAAAAAGTTATACATCTCATCAGGAAGCGAAAATGACTGCCACCGTAGAAGGTATTGAGAGCTGGATTGTGGATGTCCCAACCATCCGGCCACATAAATTGTCGATGACCACCATGGGATGTCAGACGCTGGTGATCGTGCGCCTTACTCGCTCCGACGGCATCTGCGGCATTGGCGAGGCCACCACCATCGGCGGCTTGAGCTATGGCGTCGAGAGCCCGGAGGCTATCTCGTCGGCGATAACGCATTACCTGACGCCGCTGCTGCTGGGGCAACCGGCCGATAACCTGAATGCGCTGACCGCCCGCATGAACAGCGCCGTTAAAGGCAACACCTTTGCGAAGTCCGCCATTGAAACCGCGCTGTTGGATGCGCAGGGCAAAGCGTTGGGCCTGCCGGTGTCGGCGCTGCTCGGCGGCGCGCTGCAAACGTCCTTGCCGGTGCTGTGGACGTTAGCCAGCGGCGATACCGCAAAAGATATTGCCGAAGGGGAAAAATTGTTAGCAGAGGGCCGCCATCGGGCATTCAAGCTGAAAATTGGCGCCCGCGAATTAGCTACCGACCTGCGCCATACCCGCGCCATTGTGGAAGCGTTAGGGGATCGCGCCAGCATCCGCGTCGACGTCAACCAGGCCTGGGACGCGGCGACCGGCGCGAAAGGCTGCCGCGAGCTGGCGGCGATGGGCGTCGACCTCATCGAACAGCCGGTCAGCGCCCACGACAACGCGGCGCTGGTGCGGTTGAGCCAGCATATTGAAACCGCGATCCTCGCCGACGAAGCGGTAGCCACCGCTTACGATGGCTATCAACTGGCGCAGCAGGGCTTTACCGGCGCTTACGCGCTGAAAATAGCCAAGGCCGGCGGACCGAATAGCGTACTGGCGCTGGCCCGCGTCGCCCAGGCGGCGGGGATTGGCCTGTATGGCGGCACCATGCTGGAGGGGACCGTGGGGACTGTCGCCTCGCTGCACGCCTGGTCGACGCTGCCGCTGCAGTGGGGCACCGAGATGTTCGGCCCGCTGTTGCTGAAAGACGATATCGTCCGCGTACCGCTCTCCTTTGCCGACGGCGAGGTGGTGCTCCCGCAAACCCCGGGTCTTGGCGTCGAGCTGGATGAAGACAAACTGCGTTTTTACACCCGCCAGGCGTAGCGGGTAACAGGAGAAACACATGCTATTTAAAGTGGAGATGACCGTGAATATTCCGCTTGGCTTTCCCGTCGCCGAAGCGGAGGAAATAAAGCAACGCGAAAAAGCCTATTCACAACAATTACAGCGGGAAGGCAAATGGCGACATATCTGGCGCGTCGCCGGTCTTTACGCCAATGTCAGTATTTTCGATGTCAACGATGCCGAAGAGTTACATCAAATATTAATGGGATTGCCGCTGTATCCTTTTATGGATATTCGCGTCGAGGCGCTGTGCCGTCATCCCTCGTCTGTTCGTGACGACGATAGCTAATAATAATAACACCTGACCTTATGCCGGGGTGACCCGGGAAATACCCTACAACGATAAGAGAGAATAATGATGAGTAATGCTTTCGTACAACAAGAAGCCGTGCAGAAATTATTACGTGAAGGCGCGGGTTTACATGTCCCTGGCGGTAACGAACGTTTTAAAGCCATTATTCACCGTCTGCTGGAGAATATCTGTACGCTGATCGACGACTATAACGTTACCGAAGAAGAGTTCTGGCATGCGGTGAACTATCTGCATGCGCTGGGCGGCCGTCAGGAGGCGGCGCTGCTGGCGGCGGGACTGGGTCTGGAGCATTTCCTCGACCTGCGTCAGGACGCCATTGACGCAGCGGCGCGCCGGGAAACCGGCACCCCGCGCACCATCGAAGGGCCGCTGTATGTGGCTAATGCGCCGCTGGCCGACTGCCACGCCCGGATGGATGATGGCGCCGACGCCGGGGAAGTGATGTGGCTGCATGGCCAGGTCAACGATACCGAGGGCCGGCCGGTGGCCAACGCCATTGTCGATATCTGGCACGCCAATACCCTCGGCAATTACTCCTTCTTCGACCCGAGCCAGAGCGAATACAACCTGCGCCGGCGGATCCGCACCGGCGCCGATGGCCGCTACAGCGTGCGCAGCATCCTGCCTTCCGGCTACGGCTGTCCGCCGGATGGCCCGACGCAGAAGCTGCTGGATCGGTTAGGCCGACATGGCAACCGTCCGGCGCACATTCACTTCTTCGTCTCCGCGCCGGGGCATAAACATCTCACCAGCCAGATCAACCTCAGCGGCGATAAATACCTGTGGGATGATTTTGCCTTTGCCACCCGCGACGGCCTGATTGCCGACCCGATCAAAGTGACGGACCGCGAGACTATCGCGCAGCGCGACCTTGAGGGAGAGCACACTGAGGTCTGTTTTGATTTCACCCTGTGTAAAGCGCTCAGCGCCGACGAAGAGCAGCGCGGCGCCCGCCTGCGCGCCAAAGCGTAATCTGCTGTAACGGCCCCGGGCACGCGGTTGCCCGGGCCAGACATTGCACCTGAAAGCAAACAATTCACCCGGTTTCTTTCATCCTGAATACTGCAGGAGGGACTGACTCATGCAAAAAACGCTATCAGCGCTTAAAGACAAAATTAACAACGCCTTAATTGTCGATCGTGAAAACCATATTTACCGCTGCCACCGTTCAATATTTACCGACCCGCAGCTGTTTGAATTTGAAATGAAGCATATCTTTGAAGGTAATTGGGCGTTTCTCGCCCATGAAAGCCAAATAGCCGAGCCGGGGGATTATTATACCCTGACGCTGGGGCGTCAGCCGGTCATTATTACCCGCGATAAAAAGAACGAGCTGCATGCGTTAATTAACAGCTGCGCCCATCGCGGCGCCATGTTATGTCGACGGAAAACCGGGAATAAAAACTCATTTACCTGTCCGTTTCACGGCTGGACCTTCAGCAATAATGGCAAACTATTAAAAGCCAAAGATGAAAGCACCGGCGGCTATCCTGACACTTTCAAACAGGAAGGATCGCACGACCTGCAAAAGCTGCCGCGTTTTCAGTCCTATCGCGGTTTCTTATTCGGTAGCCTCAATGCCGACGTGCAGTCGCTGGAAGCCTATCTCGGGGAAAGCTGCAAAATCATCGATCTGATCGTCGACCAGGCGCCGGAGGGGCTGGAGGTGCTCAAGGGATCGTCGAGCTATGTGTACGAGGGCAACTGGAAGCTGGGCGCAGAGAACGGCGCTGATGGCTACCACGTGAGCGTGGTGCACTGGAACTATGCCTCCACCATGTCGCGGCGCAACTATGAAGCGGAAGGCACCCATGCGGTGGACGCCAACGGCTGGTCAAAAAGCCTCGGCGGCGGCTACGGATTTGATAACGGCCATATGCTGCTGTGGACCCGGGCGCTGAACCCGGAGGTGCGCCCGGTGTATGCCCACCGCGAGCGCCTGCAGGCGGAATTCGGCGAACTCCGCGCCGACCAGATGGTCAACGAAACCCGCAACCTGTGCCTGTACCCCAACGTCTATCTGATGGATCAATTCTCCACCCAGATCCGCGTCATTCGTCCGCTGGCAGTGGACAAAACCGAAGTCACTATCTGGTGCTTTGCGCCGAAGGGGGAATCCGACCAGGCGCGGGCCCTGCGCATCCGCCAGTACGAGGATTTCTTTAACGTCAGCGGGATGGGGACCCCGGACGACCTCGAAGAGTTCAGCGCCTGTCAGCGCGGCTATCTCGGCGAAAATCTGGCGTGGAGCGATCTCAGCCGCGGCGCGCTGCGCTGGGTCGACGGTCCGGATGAGCATGCGCAGCACGCCGGATTTCATCCGCGCTTAAGCGGCGTGAAATCGGAGGACGAGGCGCTGTATATCGCCCATCACCATCACTGGCAGACGCTGATGCTGGCGGCGATTGAACAAGAGCAGCAGCGCTATGACCAGTCGATCACCCAGCGCGTGGAGGTGGTCTGATGCTGAACCTCGAACAGGTACGCCAGTTTCTCTACTACGAAGCCCGTCTGCTGGATGATCGTCAGTGGGATGAATGGCTCAGCTGCTACAGCCCGCAGGCCGTCTACTGGATGCCCGCGTGGGGCGACGATGACCAGCTGACGCGCGATCCGCAAAAAGAGATTTCGCTGATCTACTATCCCAACCGCGAAGGGCTGGAGGATCGCGTCTACCGGATTAAAACCGAGCGCTCAGGGGCCAGCACGCCGGAGCCGCGAACCACCCATATCATCAGCAACGTCGAGCTGCTGGGGGAGAACGATGAAGGGCTGGAGGTGCGTTACAGCTGGGTGACCTGGAGCCACCGCTATCAGCACACCGACGCCTTTTTCGGCGCCACCTGCTGCACGCTGACCGTGCAGGACGGCAGGCCGCAGATCGTGCGCAAAACCGTGCGCCTGAATAACGATTATATCCGTCAGGTGATCGACGTTTACCACATTTAAGAGGCGCTTATGACCTTCACTATTGCTCTTAATTTTGAGGACGGTATTACCCGCTTTATTCAATGCCATGCCGGAGAGAAAGTCCTGGATGCCGCCTATCGGCAGAAGGTGAATTTGCCGATGGACTGCTCGGACGGCGTGTGCGGCACCTGCAAATGCCACTGCGCCAGCGGGGAATACGCTCTCGGCGACGAGTATCTCGACGAAGCGCTAAGCGACGAGGAAGCGCAGGCCCGCCAGGTGCTGACCTGTCAGATGGTGCCCACCAGCGACTGCGTTATCGATGTGCCAGTGGCTGCCGCCCAGTGTAAAACCGCCCTGACGAACACCGGGGCGCAGGTGCGGCAGGTGAATTGTCTGTCCGATACCGCCGTCGAGCTGGTGGTCGCCCTCGATGAACCGCTGGACTTCCTGGCGGGGCAGTACGTCAACATCCAGGTGCCAGGCACGCCGCACGTTCGCGCCTATTCCTTCAGCTCCCGCCCAGGCTCGGCAGAAGGACGTTTCCTGATCCGTAACGTGCCCGGCGGCATGATGAGCCAGTGGTTAACCCGGCAGGCGCGGCCCGGCGATCGCCTGATCCTCAGCGGCCCGATGGGCAGCTTCTATCTGCGCCATGGCGAACGTCCGCTGCTGATGCTGGCCGGCGGTACCGGGCTGGCGCCGCTGCTCTCCATGCTCGAGACCCTGCAGGCGCAGAACAGCTCGCGCCCGGTGACCCTGCTGTATGGCGTCACGCGCGACGGCGACCTGGTGAAGACCGAGGCGCTGGAGGCATTCCGTCAGCAGTTAACCCACTTTCGCTGGCTGCCGGTGGTGGCGGAGGAAAACAGCGCCTGCCCGCAGCGCGGCTTTGTCACCGATCATCTTGACGACGCCATGCTGAATAATGGCGAGGTCGATATCTACCTTTGCGGCCCGCCGCCGATGGTCAACGCGGTCGCCACGGCGCTGCGCGAGCGAGGGATCGCCCCGGCGGGCTTCTGGTACGAGAAATTTATCGCCAGCCAGAGTGCGGCGGCATAAGGAGGAAGTATGCGTTTTCGCGATAAAGTGGTCGCCATCACCGGCGCGGCCCAGGGCATTGGCCGCCAGACCGCGGAGCAGGCGGCTGCGGAAGGCGCGGCTCTGCTGCTCATCGATCGCGCGCCCTGGGTGCGCGAGCTGGCGGCGACCCTGGCGCAGTCCGGCAGTCAGGTGCTGGCGCTGGAGGCGGACCTGGAACAGTGGCCGAGCGCCGAGCAGGCATTTGCCGACGGGGTCGCGCATTTTGGCCGCATCGATGTGCTAATCAATAACGTCGGGGGGACCATCTGGGCGCGGCCGTTTGCCGAATACCAGCCGGACCAGATTGAGAAAGAGATCCGCCGCTCGCTGTTTCCCACCCTGTGGGGCTGCCGCGCGGCGCTGCCCTGGATGCTCAAGCAGGGCAAAGGCAGCATCGTCAACGTCTCATCGGTGGCGACGGCGGGGGTCAACCGGGTGCCTTACTCGGCGGCGAAAGGCGGCGTCAATGCGCTGACCCGGTCGATCGCCATGGAGTACAGCGGCAGCGGCATCCGCATCAATGCCGTCGCGCCGGGCGGGACGGAGGCGCCGCCGCGCCTGACGCCACGTAACGACGAGCAGCCCGGTGAGCAGGAGAAGGTATGGTATCAGCAGGTGGTCGATCAGACGGTGGCCAGCAGCCTGATGCACCGCTACGGCACGCTGGCGGAACAGGCGAACGCGATCCTGTTCCTCGCCAGCGATGAGGCCAGCTATATCACCGGCGTGACCCTCCCGGTGGCGGGCGGCGATCTCGGCTAACGGCGGGTCGCGTACCAGCAGAGCAGGGAGCCGAGACACACCATCCCGGCCCCCTGCCAGAAGGGCCACGATAGCGCGGCGCTAAGCAGGATCGCCGCCAGCGCGGAGGAGAGCACCGGCGTGAAGTAGGAGGCCGCCGCCAGCAGGCTGACGTTGCCGTGGAGGATCCCCACGTTCCACGCGGCGTAGGCCAGACCGAGCGCCACCGCTACCGTCAGCAGTTTGATGCTGACCGGCCAGCTGAAGACCATCGGTGGCTGCGGCGTGGCGAGAAACTTCAGCCACAGCGTCAGCGCGGTTAACAGGACGAACAGGGTAATGGCATTTTTGCCGCGGGCATATTTGGCCGTCACCGTGCAGTAGGCCGCCCAGATAAAGGCGCCGATAAAGGCCAGCAGATAGCTGAGCGGGCTGGAGATGACGTTGCTGATAATCTCGTCCAGCTGCAGGCCGTGCTCACCCCCCAACACCCAGCCGACGCCAAGCAGGGCGAGAAGCAAACCGGGGATCACCAGCCAGCTGCTTTTCTGACCATTAAACAGGATGGCGAACAGGATGGTCAGGCTGGGCCACAGGTAATTGACCATCCCCACTTCAATGGCCTGCTGACGACTGGCGGCATAGCCCAGGGATAGCGCGAGGCAGATTTCATAGCTGACGAACAGCGCGCTGCCGGCCAGCAGATAGCGGCGCGGGATCTGGCGCAGGTTAGGGAAACCGACGGTAAAAATCAGCAGCAGGCCGCTGAGGCTGTAAATCATCGCCGCGCCGCCGACCGGTCCCAGTCCTTCGCTGACGCCGCGAATCAATCCGACCATGGTGCTCCATAAAATAATGGCGGCGAAGCCGATGGTCGTGGCTCTCTTTTTCTCCATGCTTATCCTGAGGGTTACGCAAATGCAGCCGGCATATATATCATCTTTTTACCGCCGCGGGGCGAAATTTTCCGCCATGGGTAACCCCTAGGGATTAGTGAAAACGGCCGCGGCTGGCGATTAAGGGGGCGTTGGTTTTGCTCCTTGATTTGACGCAAATTTTCCCGGGATTTTGCTGTTAGTTTCCTCCGCGCGATGAATCAACATCCTGCATGGAGGAATGCAATGGACGTCAGCCGCAGAAAGTTCTTTAAGATCTGCGCAGGCGGTATGGCCGGAACCACAGCTGCCGCCCTGGGCTTTGCCCCCAAAATGGCGCTGGCTCAGGCACGCAACTACAAATTGCTGCGTGCGAAAGAGATCCGCAACACCTGCACTTACTGCTCCGTTGGCTGCGGGCTATTAATGTATAGCCTCGGCGACGGCGCGAAAAACGCCAAAGAAGCGATTTACCATATTGAAGGGGATCCGGACCATCCGGTGAGCCGCGGCGCGTTATGCCCGAAAGGCGCCGGCCTGCTGGACTATGTCCACAGCGACAACCGCCTGCGCTACCCGGAATACCGCGCGCCGGGATCTGATAAATGGCAGCGACTCTCCTGGGATGAAGCCTTCAGCCGCATCGCCCGGCTGATGAAAGCCGACCGCGACGCCAACTTTATGGAAAAGAACGAACAGGGCGTGACGGTTAACCGCTGGCTTTCCACCGGCATGCTGTGCGCTTCGGCAGCAAGTAATGAAACCGGCATGCTGACGCAAAAATTTGTGCGTTCGCTCGGCATGCTGGCGGTAGACAACCAGGCACGCGTCTGACACGGACCAACGGTAGCAAGTCTTGCTCCAACATTTGGTCGCGGTGCGATGACCAACCACTGGGTGGATATCAAAAACGCGAACGTCGTGGTGGTGATGGGCGGCAACGCCGCGGAAGCCCACCCGGTGGGATTCCGCTGGGCGATGGAAGCGAAAAACAACAACGACGCCACGCTTATCGTTGTCGACCCGCGCTTTACGCGTACGGCGTCGGTGGCGGATATCTATGCGCCGATTCGCTCCGGTACCGACATTACCTTCCTGTCGGGAGTCCTGCTGTACCTGATCGAACATAACAAAATCAATGCCGAGTACGTGAAGCACTACACCAACGCCAGCCTGCTGGTGCGGGATGATTTTGCCTTCGAAGAGGGGCTGTTCAGCGGCTATGATGCGGACAAACGCCAGTATGATAAATCGTCCTGGAACTACCAGTTCGATGAAAACGGCTACGCCAAACGCGATGAGACGCTCAGCCATCCGCGCTGCGTGTGGAACCTGCTGAAGCAGCACGTTTCCCGTTACACGCCGGAGGTGGTCGAAAACATCTGCGGTACGCCGAAAGCGGACTTCCTTAAGGTGTGCGACGTGCTGGCCTCAACCAGCGCCGCCGATCGCACCACCACTTTCCTGTATGCCCTGGGCTGGACGCAGCACACCGTCGGCGCGCAGAACATTCGCACCATGGCGATGATCCAGCTGCTGCTCGGCAATATGGGCATGGCCGGCGGCGGCGTGAATGCCCTGCGCGGTCACTCTAACATTCAGGGACTGACCGACCTTGGCCTGCTGTCCACCAGCCTGCCGGGCTACCTGACGCTGCCTTCTGATAAGCAGCCGGATCTGCAGACGTATCTGGCGGCCAACACGCCAAAAGCGACCCTGCCGGACCAGGTGAACTACTGGAGCAACTACCCGAAATTCTTTGTCAGCCTGATGAAGTCCTTCTACGGCGACGCGGCGCAAAAAGAGAACGACTGGGGCTTCCACTGGCTGCCGAAATGGGACCAGGCTTATGACGTTATCAAGTATTTCAATATGATGGATAACGGCAACGTCACCGGCTATATCTGCCAGGGCTTTAACCCGGTGGCGTCGTTCCCGGATAAAAACAAGGTGGTTCGCAGCCTGAGCAAGCTGAAGTATATGGTGGTTATCGACCCGCTGGTCACCGAAACCTCCACCTTCTGGCAAAACCACGGCGAGTCGAACGATGTCGACCCGTCGACGATTCAGACGGAAGTCTTCCGCCTGCCATCGACCTGCTTTGCCGAAGAGGACGGTTCGATCGCTAACTCTGGCCGCTGGCTGCAGTGGCACTGGAAAGGTCAGGATGCCCCAGGTGAAGCACGTAACGACGGCGAGATCCTGGCCGGGATTTACCATCGTCTGCGCGAACTGTACCGCACCGAAGGTGGTAAAGGCGCTGAGCCGCTGCTGAAGATGGGCTGGCACTACAAGCAGCCGGATCGTCCGGAATCAGAAGAGGTGGCGAAAGAGAACAACGGCTACGCGCTGGCGGATCTCTACGACGCTAACGGCGCGCCGCTGGCGAAAAAAGGGCAACTGCTCAATAGCTTCGCGCTGCTGCGCGATGACGGCACCACCGCGTCGTCTTGCTGGATCTACAGCGGCAGCTGGACGGAGCAGGGCAACCAGATGGCGAACCGCGATAACGCCGACCCGTCGGGTCTGGGCAATACGCTGGGCTGGGCCTGGGCGTGGCCGCTCAATCGCCGGGTGCTCTATAACCGCGCGTCAGCCGACATCAACGGCAAGCCGTGGGATGCGAAGCGGATGCTGATCCAGTGGAACGGCAGCAAGTGGGTCGGGAATGATATTCCGGACTTCAATACCGCGCCGCCGGGGAGCAACACCGGGCCGTTTATCATGCAGCAGGAGGGGCTGGGTCGCCTGTTCGCACTGGATAAGCTGGCGGAAGGACCGTTCCCGGAACACTACGAGCCGATGGAAACCCCGCTTGGCACTAACCCGCTGCACCCGAAGGTGGTCTCCAGCCCGGTGGTGCGTGTGTATGAAGAGGACGCCATTCGCTTAGGTAAGAAGGATAAGTTCCCGTACGTCGGGACCACCTATCGTCTTACCGAACACTTCCATACCTGGACCAAGCATGCGCTGCTCAATTCCATCGCGCAGCCGGAACAGTTTGTCGAAATCAGCGAAGGGCTGGCAAAAGCGAAAGGCATCGCCAACGGCGACCGGGTAAAAGTCAGCAGCCAGCGCGGCTTTATTCGCGCGGTGGCGGTGGTGACGCGCCGTCTGCAAACCCTCAACGTCAACGGCCAGCAGGTGGAGACCGTCGGGATCCCGCTGCACTGGGGTTTTGAAGGAGTAGCTCGCAAAGGCTATATCGCTAACACCCTGACGCCGAACGTCGGCGATTCCAACTCGCAAACGCCGGAGTACAAGGCGTTTCTGGTCAACATCGAGAAAGCGTAAGGAGCGATTCAATGGCGATGGAAACACAAGACATTATTAAACGCTCCGCGACCAACCCGATCACGCCCGCGCCGCGCGCGCGGGACCATAAGGCGGAAGTCGCCAAGCTTATCGATGTCTCCTCCTGCGTGGGCTGTAAAGCCTGCCAGGTGGCCTGCTCCGAGTGGAACGACATCCGCGATGAGGTGGGGCACTGCGTCGGGGTGTACGACAACCCGGCGGATCTCAGCGCTAAATCCTGGACGGTGATGCGCTTTAGCGAGATCGAACAGAACGGCAAACTGGAGTGGCTTATCCGTAAGGATGGCTGTATGCACTGCGAAGAGCCGGGCTGCCTGAAGGCCTGCCCGTCCGCCGGGGCGATTATTCAGTACGCCAACGGCATCGTCGATTTCCAGCAGGAAAACTGCATCGGCTGCGGCTACTGCATTGCCGGCTGTCCGTTTAACGTCCCGCGTCTCAATAAAGAGGATAACCGGGTCTATAAATGCACCCTGTGCGTGGACCGGGTCAGCGTCGGTCAGGAACCGGCGTGCGTGAAAACCTGTCCGACCGGCGCGATCCACTTCGGTACGAAGAAAGAGATGCTGGAGGTGGCCGAGGAGCGGGTGGCTAAGCTGAAAAAACGCGGCTATGCCAGGGCCGGGATTTACAACCCGCAGGGCGTCGGCGGCACCCATGTGATGTACGTCCTGCATCATGCCGACCAGCCCGAGCTTTATCACAAGCTGCCTGCTGCGCCGAAGATTGATACCTCGGTGGAGCTGTGGAAAGGGATCCTGAAGCCGCTGTCGGCGGCGGGCTTTATCGCTACCTTTGCCGGGCTTATCTATCACTACATCGGTATCGGGCCAAATAAGGAAGTTGACGACGACGAGGAGGAGCATGATGAGTAAATCGAAGATGATAGTGCGCACGACCTTTATCGATCGCGCCTGTCACTGGACGGTGGTGATCGCTTTCTTCCTCGTGGCGCTATCGGGTATTTCGTTTTTCTTCCCGACCCTGCAGTGGCTGACGGAAACCTTCGGTACCCCGCAGATGGGGCGTATTCTGCACCCCTTCTTCGGAGTGCTGATTTTTATCGCCCTGATGTTTATGTTTGTGCGTTTTGTCCATCACAACATCCCTGATAAACAGGATATCCCCTGGCTGAAAGGCATTGTGGAGGTGCTGAAAGGCAACGAGCATAAAGTGGCGCGGGTCGGTAAATATAACGCCGGGCAAAAGATGATGTTCTGGACCATCATGAGCATGATTTTTGTGCTGCTGGTGACCGGCGTGATTATCTGGCGTCCCTGGTTTGCCCACTATTTCCCGATTCAGGTGATTCGCTACAGCCTGTTAATTCACGCGACGTCGGCCATTATTCTGATCCACGCGATCCTTATCCATATGTATATGGCGTTCTGGGTGAAGGGGTCGATTAAGGGGATGATTGAAGGTAAGGTCAGCCGCCGTTGGGCGAAGAAACATCACCCGCGCTGGTATCGCGATGTCGAACGTCTGGAGGCGATCAAAGAGAGTCGCGAAGGGATGAAGTAAGCCGTCTGGCCAGGAGGCCCGCTCCAGTTTTGCTGGAGCGGGTTTATGTGTTAGTGATTAATGCGTCCATCGCTGATATCACGGTCGTTCTTTCTTTAGCCAAATTGCAGATAAAATATTTTTTATCCAGCCTTTGCTTTGCCACGCTGGTGATTGCCGGCGTGTTGATGAACAGTTTCTCAAACTCCATATTAATAACCGGGGCGGCAGCATGATAATGGCCGGTCAAATGAGAATGATAGCTCAGCGGCACAATTAAACGTGTGCCAAGGTCATTAAAATAATCATGTTGGATTACCATTAAATAAGGTTGAAACGCATTGGTTCTCGATGATGGGTTACGAAAGATATCAAATTGTGCCGCCATTAAATCCCTCCGAAAAAAGGATCCTCTGACAACAACCCTGCACGGGCAGTGAACTCATTCAGTGCCTTAATGAATTCCTGGTCTTTTCGGCGTTTGTCCGCATCGACGATGGTAAGTGCCTGGTTTTGCGGGTTAACCGTTGTTGTACGATCGCGAGTCTGTGACTTGTTAACGGCATTCTGTTTCATTATCTGCTCCTTGTTGTTGGCGAGCTGATTATCACGCGGTGTGCGATGAAAAGAAATACCTGGTTCGGATTTGTTTTTTATTTTGCGAAGCAACTTCCAGAGGAAAGCAACCGCATGAAATATTCATAGTTATGGTAATAAACCCGGCGCTGGCGTTAGCCAGCGCGGCGGGAAATAATCAGAACTTCTCCGGAATAAAGCGGAAGGGGAAATTGGTCTGTTTCATTTTGCCCATTTTGCGCTTCGGCAGCGTGACATGCTCCACTGGCAAGGCTTCGTAGGGGATCTGTGACAGCAGGTGGGTGATGATATTCAGACGCACCCGCTTTTTATCTTCGGAGCGGGCGACGAACCACGGCGCCCAGGCGGTGTCGGTGGCGGCGAACATGGCGTCGCGGGCAGCGGTATATTCATCCCAGCGGTTGAAAGACTTGATGTCCATCGGCGAGAGCTTCCAGATCTTGCGCCCGTCGTCGATGCGATCCCGCAGGCGCCGCTCCTGCTCCTGCGGAGAGACCTCCAGCCAGTACTTGAGCAGGATAATGCCCGACTCGACCATGCCGCGCTCCACCATCGGCGCGCCGTCGAGGAACTTCTGCACCTCCTCCGGGGTACAAAAGCCCATCACCCGTTCGACGCCGGCGCGGTTATACCAGCTGCGATCGAAAATCACGATTTCGCCAGCCGCCGGGAGGTGCTTGATATAGCGCTGAAAATAGAGCTGACTTTTCTCGCGTTCGGTGGGCGAGGGTAAGGCGACGACCCGGAAGATCCGCGGACTGACGCGCTCGGTGATCGCCTTAATCGTGCCGCCTTTGCCGGCGCCGTCCCGGCCTTCAAAGACGATGCATACCTTCAGCCCTTTATGCACCACCCAGCGCTGCAGTTTTACCAGCTCAACGTGGAGCTTGCGCAGCGCCTTCTCGTACGCTTTATTGTCGAGCGGGGCGATCTTCACCGCCGCGTCGACAGGATGACCGCTTTTCTTATTACCCATCGCCATGCTCCGTGTTGCCGAGGTATCCCTTTGAAGTGTAATCCTTCACTGGCGTGGCGGTGGAAAATATTCGCGCCCGGGACGGGCTAGCTGACGTTCCCCGCGGCAATGACTTCCAGCCCCACTCGCTGCCCCCATGACAGCTCCAGGGTGTTACCGTCCGGGTCGGCAAAGAAAGCGAAATAGCCCACAGGATCGCCCAGCTGCTCCGGTTCCCGGCGCAGAACGCCTTCCCGCCGCGCCTGGGCGACCTTCTCATCGATCTCCGCCTGGGTGGCGCAGGCGACGCCGAGATGGCCGAACGGACCCAGCGGCGTGTCGGCAGGGTCATCACTTTGCACCAGCACCAGGGCGAAAGGTCGGGTGCGATCGCTGAGCCACGCCACTTTACGCGCCGAGGGGAGGTTGGGTTCGCGCTGGTGAATAACGGTCATCGCCGTGTAGCGGGTATAAAAATCGATGCTGCTGGCCAGACAGCGGACGGTAAAGGCGACATGGGTAAAGCCAACATCAACATTTTGCATGGATGATTCTCCCGAGGTGAACGATGTCTCGACTTTACAACCTCAAGTTAACTTGAGATCAATCCACAATGTGTCCCTGCGTGCCCACCAATTTTTACAGGGAATTATCCACCGCCCGGCGCCTCTGCCGCCAGCAGGACCGCCATGGTGGCGCTGGCGAGCGCATGAACGAATCAGGCCGTTGTATGGAGGATACTGCCGTCGGGCGTTTTTAGCTGGTGTGGCGAGGCGGGATGGTCAATAATGCCGGCCGTCTCTCAATACCCCTATAAGATGTATGAAAAAAACGATTTTTTCACTGGCGCTGGGCACTTTCGGACTCGGCATGGCGGAATTTGGCATTATGGGCGTGCTGCCGGACATGGCGCGCGATGTCGGGATTTCAATCCCCGCCGCCGGCAATATGATTGCCTGGTATGCCTTCGGCGTGGTGATCGGCGCGCCGATCATGGCGTTGCTCTCCAGTCGGTTTTCGTTGAAATCGGTGATGCTGTTTCTCGCCGCCCTGTGCATTCTCGGCAATACCCTGTTTACCTTCTCCAGCAGCTACGCCATGCTGGCGCTTGGCCGGCTGGTTTCCGGGTTTCCCCACGGGGCTTTCTTCGGCGTGGGGGCGATCATCCTGTCGAAAATCGCGCCGCCGGGGAGGGTGACCGCCGCGGTGGCGGGGATGATCGGCGGCATGACGGTGGCTAACCTGGTGGGCGTTCCCGGGGGCACCTGGCTTGGGCATCATTTTAGCTGGCGCTATACCTTCGCGCTCATCGCGGTGTTTAACGTCGCGGTGTTTATGGCCATCTTCTGCTGGGTCCCTACGCTGTATGATCGGGCCACCACCCGGCTGCGCGAGCAGTTCCGTTTCCTCGCTTCCCCGGCGCCGTGGCTGATTTTTGCCGCCACCATGTTCGGCAACGCCGGGGTGTTCGCGTGGTTCAGCTATATCAAGCCTTTTATGCTCAACGTTTCCGGCTTTGCCGAAAGCCGGATGATGCTGATTATGATGCTGGCGGGGCTGGGGATGGTGGTCGGCAACCTGTTCAGCGGCAAAATTTCCGGGCGCTACAGTCCGCTGCGCATCGCGGCCATCACCGACGGGGCGATCGCTGTGACGCTGCTGCTGATCTTTGCCTTCGGGGAGCATAAAATCGCTTCGCTGACGTTGGCGTTTTTCTGCTGTGCCGGGCTCTTTGCCCTGTCGGCGCCGCTGCAGATCCTGTTGCTGCAGAACGCCAAAGGCGGCGAGATGCTGGGGGCGGCAGGGGGGCAGATCGCCTTTAACCTCGGGAGCGCCATCGGCGCCTTCTGCGGCGGAATGATGATTGCCCAGGGCTTCGGCTGGAACAGCGTGGCGCTCCCCGCCGCCACGCTGTCGTTTCTGGCGATGAGCGCCTTGCTCATCTACGGCCGCCATCAGCGCCGACAGGCTTGCTAACGACGCTTATTCACGCCAGGGCTCGCCGAGCGTCAGCATCAGCCGGTTGGCCCAGGCGAAAAAGGCCGCTGACTGCAGCAGATCCAGCTGGGCCAGAGTATCTAAGCCCTGTTCATCAAGCGCTGCCAGATGGCTGGCATTCAGCGCGGGCGGCGTCACCGATAGCGCGGCGGCGGCGTCGATTTCCGCCTGCCAGCGCGGCGACTGCCCGCCGCGCAGATCCTCTCCCGGCGTCACCGCCAGCAGCGTGTCGACGGCGGTCTCGTCCTTCGCCAGCTGCGCCGCTTTGCGGGCATGCACCGAGGCGCAGTAAATACAGCCGTTGATTTTACTGGCCACCGTGGCGGCCAGTTCACGTTCGGCGCGCGGCAATCCCCCCGGGGTATAGAAAATACCTTTATCGGTCAGCGTCCGCTGCTCCAGCACCGGCTGGTTGCGCGCCAGCAGGCGGAAGTAGGGCGAATCGCTATGGCCATATTTGGCCAGAATCGCCTGTTCTTCAGCGCTAAATTCCACCAGCGGTTTATCCGCCAGCCAGGGTTCCCAGTGCAGCTCCTCGCGGGTGAAGCGCACGGGGGCCGCTTTACCGCTCTGCGCGTGCGGGGTGGTGTGCCAGTACCCGGCCACCACCGGCGTATCGGCGCTGACGATGGGCTGATGATTGAGCGCCCGCAGACCCAGCAGCAGGCGGCTCTGGAAGCTGACAAAGGCTACCAGCTGCGCCAGGGTGACGATGCCCCGCAGGCTCCAGCCCGCGTTTGTCAGAGCCTGCAGCGCGCCGGGTGTCGCTTCGACGGGGGTGAAGGTCAGCAGGCGGGCAAAGGCCAGCGCCGGAACCAGACGATCCGTGGTCGGATCGGCCAGGCCGAAGCCGGCATAGTGCGCCGCCAGCGCGTCCGCCTGATGGAGCTTCGCCACCTTTGCCGCCACCGCGAAGCGTTCATCGAGGGGAAAGTCGGCGTCCTGCTGGCTGAACAGCACTTCATAACTTCCCTGCGCATGTCGGGTAGCGGCATCGCGGACTGCGCGCGCCTGGTCGAGCGGGGAACCGGCGGCGATCTCCGCCAGTTCGGCCAGAATATCCTGACTCAGCGTCATGGTGACTCCTTATCTGATGTGGGGGGCAATATGCTGAGCGATCAGCTCAATGGAACGCAGCGTATCCCGGTGCGAAGGCTCCACCGAGTGCACCTGGAACGAAACATCGGTGGCGCGGGCCAGCACGCTGTCCTGCGCCAGGGAGGCAACAACATGCTCAGGATCGCCCACGTGGGCATCCAGCTGTTGCAGATAGTCAGTGACACTGTCACCTTCTATCAGATGACCCGCAGCCCGGTGCTGTGCCGCCTGCTTGCGCAGGCCGGGTTCGGCGACCTGCAGGGCGTGGGCGTGACTGTCGGCGACGAAGGCGGTGCGCGAAGCGAGGATCCGCGGCGCAACGCCGTCCGGCAGCGCCGCCAGATAGGCGTCGACGATCGGGTTCTGAATGGCGTCCAGCGGCAGGCGCGGCTCACCGGGCGGCCGGGGCTGCGTGCGCGACAGCATCAGCCCGTGCCCCGCCTGACCGGCGCGGATGGCGCCTTCCACCGAGAAGGTGGCGATCCAGATGCGCGCCGCCAGCTGCGGCGCGGGCGGATAGAGACGGTTGTCCGGGTGGCTGAGGGTGTCGCCGCGCCAGGCGCTGTGGATCAGGTGCAGATGGTCGGCAAACACCGCCCCGCGCTGCTCGCTGGTCAGGCCGAAGGGCAGAAACGACGTTGGCGTGCCGCCGGAACCAAATCCCACCTCCAGACGCCCGTCGGTGAGTAAATCCAGCACCGCCGCGTCTTCGGCGACGCGCAGCGGATTCTCCATGGGCAACGTGATAATCGCTGTGCCGAGGCGAATGCGGTCAGTCTGCGCCGCCACGTGGGCGAGGAACACCAGCGGGGAAGGCAGGCCGCCTTCCTGTTCATGAAAATGGTGCTGGGCAATCCATGCGCTGTCGAAGCCGACGCGCTCCGCGTGGCGGATCTGTTCGGCCGCCAGCCGGTAGCGCGTTTGTGCGGAGCCCTGATCGAGCAGACGGGTAAAAAAGCCGAGGCGTTTAGGCATTATGCGTTCTCCATGTGGGCCTGAGCCAGGCGTGGGGAAACCTGGGGAATGGCGGCGATCAGTTCGCGGGTGTAGGCCTGCTGCGGAGCGGCGAACAGGCGCCCAACGTCGCCATGCTCCACCACCAGGCCGGCGCGCAGCACCGTGACGCTGTCGGCAATCCGCCTCACCGTCGCCAGATCGTGGGTAATGAACAGGTAGCTCAGACCAAGCTGCTGCTGTAGCTGCTGCAGCAGGGCGAGGATCTGCGCCTGAACGGTGACATCGAGCGCCGAAGTCGCTTCGTCAAGAACCAGTATCGCCGGCTCGAGGATCAGCGCCCGGGCAATCGCCACCCGCTGCCGCTGGCCGCCGGAAAGCTCCCGCGGCGTCCGCGACAGTAGCTCCGGGGCCAGCGCCACCCGGGCGGCGACGCTCTCCACACGCTGGCGACGCGTCGCCGCGCTGAGGCGCTCAAAGTTTTTTAACGGCTCTTCGATAATCGCAAACAGCGTCTGGCGCGGGTCGAGCGAAGCGAAGGGGTTCTGGTAGACGAACTGGATTTTGCGCCGCAGCTGACGCTGTGCCTCGCGGCTGAGATGCCCGGCGTCAATACCGTCGATGGTCACCTGTCCGGCGTCGGCGCGCTCGAAGCCCAGCAGGATCCGCGCCAGGGTGGTTTTCCCGGAGCCGGATTCGCCCACCAGCGCATGGGTGCTGCCGCGTCTGACCTCAAAGCTGACGCTGTCGAGCGCCTGCAGGGCCTGTTTGCCCAGCGAGAAGCGTTTGCTGATCCCTTCGACGCGAATGGCCGGCGTGGCCAGCGGACGGTGACGATCCGCCGTCAGCCTCAGCGGCGCGTCCTGCAGATCGTGGAGCAACTGGCGGGTGTAAGGGTGCTGCGGACGCCGGATAATCGCCTCGGTGGCGCCCTGTTCCTGAATCTCGCCCTGGCGAAACACCATGATCCGGTCGGCGCGTTCGGCGGCCAGCGCCAGATCGTGAGTGACAAACAGCACGGCGGTTCCCGACTCGCGCCGCAGGATGTCGAGCAGATCGAGAATGCGCTTTTGCACCGTAACGTCGAGGGCGCTGGTGGGCTCGTCGGCAATAATCAGATCCGGCTGCAGGGCGATGGCGATGGCGATCAGCACCCGCTGTTTCATCCCGCCCGACAGCTGATGCGGGTACTGGTCAAAACGCTGTTCCGGGTGGCTGAGCCCGACTTTAGCGAGCAGGTTGAGGACCTGCTGCCGGCGTTCGGCGGCGGAAAGGGACTGATGCAGCCGCAGGATCTCTTCCACTTGCTGACCAATGGTTTTTACCGGATTAAGCGAATTGCCGGGGTCCTGCGGCACCAGGCTGATGCTCACCCCGCGCAGGCGGTTCAGGCGTTTTGCCGACCAGTCGCTAATCACTTCGCCATTGAGGATAATCCGCCCGGCGTCGCGGCGGGCGTTATCCGCCAGCAGGCCGATAATGGCCTGCGCGGTCGTGGTTTTCCCCGAGCCGGATTCACCGACGAAGGCCAGCATTTCGCCGCGCTGAATGGAAAAGCTGACGTTATGCACCACTTCGCGCCATTCGCCCCGCGACCGGTAGCTGATGCGCAGATCTTCAACAGAGAGAACGTTCATGGGCGTACTCCACTCCACTGGCGGCTAAGACGATTGGCGGCCAGGACCACCGCGACCACGGCGAGGCCGGGGAAGGTGGTCAGCCACCAGGCGGTCGACAGGTAATTACGACCTTCTGCGATCAGTAATCCCCACTCCGGGACCGGCGGCGGGGTGCCGTAGCCAAGGAAGCTGAGGGTGGCCAGCGCCAGCATCGCCTGACCAAACTGCAGCGTGGCGAAGGCGAGTACCGCGGTGAGCGAGTTGGGCAGGATATGACGCCAGAAGATGGCGAGAAAGGTGCCGCCGCTGCCCCGGGCCGCCTCGACGTAATCACTGTGGCGCACGCGCACCACCTCCGCCCGCGCCAGGCGCGCGAAGCTGGCGATGGCCGCCACGCCGACCGCCACCGCCGCATTCACCGTGCCAAAACCCAGCAGAATGATCACCGTCAGCTGCAGCAGCAGGGAAGGGATAGCCAGCAGGACATCCACCAGGCGCATGATGGTCGATTCCACGCGGCCGGCCAGCGCCCCGGCGAGGGTGCCAAGGGCGGTGCCTACCACCAGACCGATGGCGACGGCGATCAGCGCCGCCGACAGAGAATGTACCGCGCCGTAAACCACCCGCGTCCACAGGTCGCGGCCCAGCTGGTCGGTACCCAGCCAGTAGTGCGCCTGCGGCGCCAGGCGCTGAGCGCCGGGGATCCCTTCCAGCGGGTTAGCGGAGGTAAACCACTGTGGGGCAAGGGCCATTAACAGGGCGGTGATCATTACCGCCCACGCCAGCCACAGGCCTGGCTGCAGACGCACTTTGCGCCACTCCGGGCGGCGGCGAACCGCGATGGCATAGTCGACCAGGCTCATTTCGCACCTCCGGTCTGTAATTGGAGTCGGGGATCCAGCCGCGGCATGACCAGGTCGACCAGCAGGTTGATCAGGACGAAACCGAGAGCCGAAATCATCACCACCGCCTGCAGTACGGCGATATCCTGGTTATTCACCGCCTGCTGGGTCAGCTGGCCGAGGCCGCTGCGGCCGAAGACGGTCTCGGTGATCAGCGCCCCGGCAATCAGCTCGCCCAGCAGCAGCCCGGCTATATTCAGCGCCGGCAGCAGGGCGTTACCCATCACATGGCGCCAGAGGACGCCGGTCTCGCTCATTCCCTTGGCGCGGGCGACCGCGACGAAGGGCTGAACCGCCACCTGATCCATGCTGCGCATCAGGATCTGCGCCAGCGGGGCGGAGATGGGCAGCGCGACGGCGATAACCGGTAAAATCAGCCCCTCCAGCGGACCGGGGTTGATCACCGGGATCCAGCGCAGCTGAAACGAAAAGAGCTGGATCAGGGCGATACCCAGCCAGAAGGTGGGCAGTGAGATAAACAGCACCGGCAGCGACTGCAGGAGGTTGCTGAGCCAGCGCAGCCCCGGCAGACGTGAGGCGAAAGCGAGGGCAAACGCCAGGATCACGGCCAGCAGGAAGGCCGGCAGGGCGAGGCTTAAGGTATCCGGCAGGTTGCTGGCAATCAGGCTACTGACCGCCAGACCCGCCTGCAGGGAATAGCCAAAGTCGCCGTGCAGCATCGCCAGCAGCGTGTGCAGGTACTGGCGCCACAGCGGGCTGTCGGCGCCGTAGGCCAGCCGCATGTCGGCGATTTGCGCCGGGCTCAGACCGAGGTCCGGGTTCTGAAACTTGATCAGCACCGCATCCCCCGGCAGCACCTGCAGCAGGAAAAAGGTGAGGGTAAACGCCGCCCACAGGACCAGCAGCCCCTGGCCGAACCGTCGCAGAAGATAAGCGCTCATATCCGGCCTCTTAGTGTTTATCCAGCCAGGCGCCGTAGAACGACGGACGCCCGACGGCTTCGAAGCTGACGCCTTTCACCCACGGCGCGCCGGCGAACACCTGCGGCTCTTCGAAAATGGGGATCACATAGGCGTTATCGATCAGATAGCGCTGGGCATCGCCGGTTAACTGCAGGCGCTGCTGCGGCTCCACCGCCGCGGAGATGCCGGTCAGCAGGTCGTTCAGCTTATCATCGCGAAAGTGCTGCACTTTATCGCTGGAGCCGCCTTTCTGCAGCAGCGCGTCACGGTTGTTAGGAAAGAACATGCTTTTTACTACATCCGGATCGGCGCGGCCCACTTCCGAGACGGTGAGCGGGGTTTTCTGCGGGTCGAGGTTGTCGAGCGTCCGGCTGCCGGCGTCCCCGGCTTTGACCGTTAACGCTACCCCCACCTGGCGCCATTGCTGGGTGATCAGCTGCAGCACTTCTTTATTCTGCGGCTGGGGGAGCGACTCATAGACCGTCAGCGCCAGCCGCTGCCCGTCTTTGCTGCGAATGCCGTCGGCGGCGGGTTTCCAGCCGGCCTCATCCAGCAACTGCCGGGCTTTGGCCTGGTCGAAGGTGAGCTTATCGCTCAGATTGACATAGCCGGCGGCGGAGCTGGCCAGCACGGAGGTGGCTTGCGGGTAGTTAGCGGAGAACAGCGTCTCCACCACCTGCCGGGCGTTGGTGGCATGGAGCAGGGCCTGGCGCACCCGCAGGTCGGCGACCAGTGGGTTATCCGGGCGGAAGCTGAGGCTGTCGTTGACCCCGCGGGTAGGCGCGGCGTAGACCGTAAATCCCTGATCGGTCGCCTGCTTTTCATCGTAGGCCTGCACCTGGCGAATAAAGCCCGCCTGGCCCGCCAGCAGCGCGCCGATGCGCACGCTGTCTTCCGGGGTCACGATAAAGGTGATGCCGTCGAGGTTAGCGGGGCCCTGCTGGGCGATGTTTTTCGGCCCCCACTGATAATCCTTGCGCGCCACCAGCGTCAGCTCGCGGCCCGGTTTTTCATCCTGCACCACGAAGGGACCGGAGCCGATGATGTGCCGGGCATCGCCCAGCTCCTCGAAATTGCGCTGCAGGGTGCTGAGGGAGACCAGGCCGGAGCCGATGGTGGCGGTCCCCTGCAGGAAGCCCGGCGACGGCTTGTTGAAGTAGAATTTCACCGTCAGCGGGTCGATCACTTCGCTGCGCTGGTAGTTATTGATCACCTCCGAGACGGGCAGGCGATGGGCTTTATCCCCCAGCCCATAGGTGTCGAAGTTTTTGGCGACCGCGGCGGCGTCCAGCGGCGTGCCATCCGAGAAGGTGACCCCTTTTCGCAGGTGAAAAGTGTACTCGGTTTTATCGGCATTGCTGGTCCAGCTTTCGGCGATCCACGGCTCAATCTCCAGCGTTTTCGGGTTCTGCCAGGTCAGCTTGTCGGTGATCTGATTGAGTATGCCGCCATTGGGATAAAAGCCGCCGGCGGGTGGATAGAGATTGGTGTGCGGTTGCTGCTCCAGATAAATCAAGGTACCGCCTTTAACCGGCGTGTCGGCGGCCCAGACGGAAAAGGCGCCGGAGAGAAACAGCGCGGCCAGCGCGGGCAGGCGAAAATGACGATGCATGGTGAATTCCTTTGTTATCTATTGTGTTGCCATCATCGGGCGCGGCTAAAAACAAAGGAACCAAGGAATTGCGCTAAGCATTTGCGGAAATTGCATTTACTTTACGCGGCGGGAAGCGAGGGGAAGCGCGAAAGGAGAAGCGCCTCGCCCGGGCGGGAGAGGCGCTGGCGATTAGCTACGCAGATCGATAACCATACGGCCGCGGATCTGACCTTGTTCCATCTCTTTGAAGATGGCATTGATATCTTCCAGCGGACGCAGGGTGACTTTCGGCACCACTTTGCCTTCGGCGGCGAACTGGAACGCTTCCACCAGATCCTGACGGGTGCCGACCAGCGAGCCGACCACCTCGATACCGTCGAGTACCAGACGTGGAATATCGAGGCTCATCGCCTCTGGCGGCAGGCCTACCGCCACCACGCGGCCGCCGGCGCGAACGGCATCCACCGCCGAGTTAAAGGCCGCTTTGGCCACCGCGGTCACCACCGCAGCGTGGGCGCCGCCGGTTTTTTCCTGAATCACTTTCGCCGCATCTTCATTGCGCGAGTTGATGGTCAGGTCAGCGCCCATCGACGCCGCCAGCTCCAGCTGGCCGTCGTTGACGTCGATAGCGATCACTTTGGCGTTAAAGACATTCTTGGCATACTGCAGCGCCAGGTTGCCCAGCCCGCCGAGGCCGTAGATAGCGATCCACTGGCCCGGCTTGATGTGGGAGACCTTAACGGCTTTGTAGGTGGTGACCCCAGCGCAGGTAATGCTGCTGGCGGCGGCGGAGTCGAGGCCGTCCGGGACTTTAACCGCGTAGTTGGCGGTGACGATGCACTCTTCCGCCATGCCGCCGTCGACGGTATAGCCAGCGTTTTTCACCGAGCGGCACAGCGTCTCGTTGCCGCTGTTACAGTAATCGCAGTGGCCACAGCCTTCGAAGAACCACGCCACGCTGGCGCGATCGCCCGGCTTCAGGGAGGTGACGCCAGGGCCGACTTTTTGTACTACCCCGATCCCTTCATGACCGAGAATAACGCCGGTTTTATCGCCAAAATCGCCGTTTTTCACGTGCAGGTCAGTATGACACACGCCGCAGCATTCCATTTTCAACAGCGCTTCGCCGTATTCCAGCGGGCGCAGCGTTTTTTCCGTAACGTTAACCTGATGGTCGTGAGTAACAACAGCTGCCTTCATGCCTGTCTCCTTGAGAGCGGATTGATTAATTTTATTAATGCAATATTACCCAATAAGGATTAGACGCTATGGAGAAAAAAACAAGGCGCTTTAGTACAGGATGTGGTTTTTTGCTACAGCCGTAGCACAAAATTCAGACAATACCTCTAATTTTGGTAGGTAATAATAGTGTCACGGAATGGTCATGTTTTCTTCATCACCCAACTCTATTGTTTTGCGCATCAATTTCTTATAACAACAGAGTGATACAACAATGCATCTGGTCAAAACGCTCCTCACCGCCGGTCTGCTTTTTTCCGCCGCCGCGCAGGCTCACAATGTGCTGGAATTCCCGCAGCCGGAAAACAATCCGGAAGAGTTTTACGCGGTCACCGAGATCCCGGCAGGCGGGATCATTAAGTATGAAACCGACGCTAAAACGGGGTTTATCGTCGCCGACCGCTTTCAGTCGATGCCGGTGGCTTACCCGGCGAACTACGGTTCATTAACCCAGTCGCTGGCCGGGGATGGCGACCCGCTGGACGTGGTGTTTTACACCCGCGCGCCGATGGCCCCGGGCACGCTGATTAAGCTGCGGCCGATCGGCGTTCTTAAGATGATAGACGGCGGTGAGAAAGACGACAAAATCATCGCCGTCCCGGCCAGTAAAATTGATCCGACCTATGACGACATTCAGACCATCACCGATCTGCCGAAAATCGAGCAGCAGCGGCTGGAGGCCTTCTTCCGGGTCTATAAAGAACTACCAGAGGGGCGGAAAAAGGTCGAGCTGGCCGGTTTTAATGATGCCGCCGCCGCGAAGCAGGAGATCAAATCGGCCTGGGAGGCCTGGAAGGCGAAGAACCCGCAATAATACTTATCGCGGGCGCAGTCCGGCGCCCGCGGCGATCCTGCTTATCATCCCCTGTCTGGCGAAGTCCTGCGGAAACGGGCGCACGGGTATTATGGCGTCCTGATGAGAGGAACCGTTTTTAATGACGAAGGCCTGTAACAAGAACTATCAACCTGATTGTACCAGGCGGGCACTGAACTCAATAAGGCGCTCATAGCAGTAAATGAGCGCAGTCCACGATGAGCGAAAAGCCGAAACTGGAACGGTTCACACCACCGATCGCAACATGACTAAAATTGGGGGAGGTTAGTCTGCAGGGAGGATGTCAATGTCAAGGTACCAAAGAGTTGCGCTAATATCATTTCATTATATAAACATCCCCGGTGAGTACCGGGGAAGATGAGGTGCTACCAGACACCAATGTTAGTCACCAAAACAAAATTCGATTTTCTTATCGGTTTGCTTAGTATTTGTCTCTTCGAGCCAGTCATCAATTGACTTGAACAGAAGTGAACATAGTTTTTTAGCAATATTCTTATTCAGCGCCATACGGTTAAATTTAACCTCTACTCTGCTGACCTGTACTTCTGAACTAAATTCATCTGCCGGAGCATTCTTGCCGCTACTGTGTTTCTTCTCCATTGCAACATTAGATGAATAAAAGGATGTAGTCACTTCATCATTTACACACATTGTGCTTTGAGTAAATAACACTTTCTTTTGCTTTTCATTTACCCGACTCATACAACTTTTCGCCAGTGATGTAAGCCCTGCCTTAACGGAGTTTTTATCTCCATCGCTCATGCCGGAGTAAATGTCGGCTATATTATCAATTAAAGAATCATAATTTCCTTCGGAATAGGTCACTGTGGTCGTGTCAGTTTTGGTTACAATCATTAAAGGGAATTTCATTATCTGATCAATATATTTTTTGAAATTCTCAGCATTGTCTGCACTTTCAGGTTCAAGCGGTTTCCACCCGGAGCGACTTTGCGCTATCCCCATGACTGTGGTGACAAAATTTGCAGGGCTGGAAACCAGTTTTTCCGCAAGTTCATCAATATCAGTAATAAGGCTTAATTCCTTACCAATTTCACGCTCCTGCGTTGCGGCAGAACCAGTAAGCACGGAAGAACCACCCGAAATATGCGTGTTGCCGGTGGTATTTAGACCATCTAAGCATATACCAATTGAATTAACAGCCTGATTATCCAACCAGCGTTCTACATTACACATAATTTCATTGCTTTCCATATTAAATCTCCTTTTGGTAATTGAATGCTGTAAATCACAATATATATAGTTAACTGTGAAGAATGTGAATTAGATCACTTCATAAATACTTTGCATTAATTTCATAGGGAAAATAATATGTCATATAAATCATGAGTGGCTGCGCATTCACTGAATTAATATATAATGCTTCACGTTGCCTTCTTTATGGAAACATTGCCAATAAAGCAGGGCCGGGCAATGTAAAAAAACGATGAGATGCCTGCAGACCTTGTTATGAGTTCCCGCCATAATCTGCACGGGTGAGCATCCGTAAATTTGCATTATTTAAAAATCAGAGTAAACACGCGGTGACATATCGGTAACTGTCAAAGAGGGTTCAGACGCCAGAGGTTTCCGGGGCCTTAGCGCCGGCAGCTTGCCGCTGACAATCAGGAGGAATGTTCTTCAGTTATTCCAGCGACACCAGGGAACTTAACACGGTAGCTGCAAAGATTTCCCCGGGTCAGTGAGCCTTGACGAACGATGCAGATGATGGTTGTATTATACAACTATTTACTTCACTGGACGCCTCACTATGTCTGACACGCCTTTAATCCAACAAATTCGAACGGCCTCGCGGTTAATGGTGCGCGAGCTGGGTTTTATGAACACCACGCTGGCCGCCACCCACTATTCACCCTCGGCGGTGCATACCCTGCTGGAGGTGTCGGTCAGGGGGACGATAACCGCCGCGCAGCTGGTCACATTGCTCGGGCTGGAAAAATCGAGCGTCAGCCGGATGGTCGCCCGTCTGCTGGCCGCCGGAGAACTGGAGGAGCGCCCCTGCGCGGAGGACGCGCGATCTAAATCGCTGGCGCTGACCGCGAAAGGGCACGACACGGTGGCAACGATTAACGCCTACGGTACCCGCCGGGTGGTGGAGGCGTTAGCGCATCTCGATGAGACGCAGCAGCGGACCGTCGCCAGCGGACTGGCGGCCTATGCTCAGGCGCTGGCGCAGTGTCGGGATGCTGCGCTTGCGGAAACGACGCCGCAAATTTCGCTGGTAACCGGCTATCAGCCGGGGGCGATCGGCCGGATAGCCCAGATGCACGGGGAGTATTACGCCCGGCACCATGATTTCGGCGCTTTTTTTGAAGGCAAGGTTGCCAGCGGCGTCGCGGAATTCGCCACCCGGCTTTCCTCGCCGGTCAACCAGATCTGGCTGGCGATGCGCGAGGGGAAGATTGTCGGTTCGGTGGCGATCGATGGCGAGGATCTCGGCCAGCAGCAGGCGCATCTGCGCTGGTTCATTCTCGATGACAGCTGCCGGGGAACCGGCATTGGCAGGCGGCTGCTCAGTGAGGCGATGGCTTTCTGCGATAGCCGTCAGTTCAGCGCCGTTCAACTGTGGACGTTTAAAGGTCTGGACGCGGCCCGCAAACTGTATGAGTCCTTTGGCTTCACGTTAACCCGCGAATGGCAGGGAGACCAGTGGGGAAAGATGATGACCGAGCAGCAGTTTACCCGGCCAGGAAACGCCGGCTAAGGGCGTGGTGCCTTAGCCGGCGGGGAGCGCGGAGATTACGCCAGCTGGTTAAGCAGCCGGGCGATCTCCTCTCGCCACTGGGTCTGCAGCGAGGGCTTTTGATGTTTCGGCTTACGGGCCATATCGTCCGCCAGCCATTGCTCCAGGGCTATCAGGCGCGTCAGCAGCGCCTCTTCATCATCAGCCGCGAGTGACGGCTCCTGGGATGAGGAGGCCGCCGTCAGGGTGGGGGTCTGCGCCTGCAGACGGGCATAGACCTCCTCCAGACTGTGCCACTCCGTTAACCCGGCGCTGTCGATCAGCCAGAAGCGGTTACAGCTTTCGCTAATAAGCTGGCGGTCATGACTGACCAGCAGCACGCCGCCGGGATAGTCGCGGAGCGTCTGCGCCAGCGCCGCTTTGCCCTCCATATCCAGATGGTTGGTGGGTTCATCCAGTAGCAGCAGGCTGTAGCGCGCCAGCGACAGGCCGACGAACAGCAGCCGCGACCGCTCGCCGCCGCTGAGGGTGCAGACCTTCTGTCCATGCCTCGCCCAGCCAAACCCGGCGGCGATCAACGCCCGTTTACGGGTGTCCGCCGACGGGGCGAACGGCGTCAGGGCGTCGAGCAGGCTGGCCTCGTCCGGCAACTGCGCCAGGGTCTGGTCGTAGTACCCGGGGTGAAGCCGGGGGTGCAGACGCAGCCCCGGAAGCGGCGATGCGTCGTTCATCTGCTGCCACAGCAGGCGCAGCAAGGACGATTTCCCGCCGCCGTTGCGCCCCATGATGGCCACGCGATCGCCGCTGCGCAGTCGCGCTACGCCGGTGGTGAACAGGGCCGGCAGTCCCGGCGCGGGAGCCACCGGCAGCCTGTCCATCTCCAGCAGGCGGTCCGCCGGCAGGGCGTCCCCCTGCAACACCAGGCGCCACGGCGGGCCGATGCTGAGCTCGGTCTGCTCGTCTTTCAGGCGGGCGACCTGCTTCTCCATCTGTTTGGCTTTGCGGGCGAGATCTTCGTTGTCATACACCCGCCCCCAGGTGGCCAGCCGCCGGGCGCTGGCGCTGACCCGGTCGATCTCTTTTTGCTCCGCCTTATGACGTAACGCGGCGCTCTCATCCTGCTCCTGCAGTGCCTGACGGGCAGCGCTGCAGGGCAAGGCGAAGCTGTGCAGCGTCTGGTCGCGGAGGATCCAACTGGCATTAGTTACAGCATCCAGTAAAGCGTTGTCGTGTGACACCAGCACGAAGCTCCCCTGCCAGGTTTGCAAGAAGCTTTCCAGCCACAGCAGGGTGGGCAGATCGAGATGGTTGCCGGGCTCATCCAGCAGCAGCAGGTCAGGCTGGCGGATCAGCGCCCGGGCCAGCAGCAGGCGCGTATGCTGTCCGCCGCTCAGGGTGCTGGTTTGCTGCTCCATCACCGCCGGCGTGAAGCCCATCTGCGCCAGCAGGCGTTCGGCCAGCCAGCGCTGTGCTTCCCGCGCGTCGGCGGGTAACAGGGCCAGCACCGCCTGCAGCAGCGACTGCGAACGCAGCGCCTCCGGCAGATGCTGTTCAACGCGGGCCATCAGACACTGACCGGCGAGTGAGACGCTGCCCGAGGTGGGCGCTAGGGTGCCGTCCAGCACCTGCAGCAGGGTGCTTTTGCCGCAGCCGTTATGGCCGATGAGACCGATACGGTCGCCTTTCTTCAGGGTGAAGGAGAGGGTATTAAACAGCGGCCCGAAGGCAGTTTCCACGTGGAGCGCATGGGCAGTTAGTAATGTACTCATAGTCAACTTACTCAAGAGTTACAGGCATGCGAATGCCTCGTCAAAACTCGCTGACGATAACCCGGTAAGCCGGAGAGAAGGGATTCTGTGAAGGGTCTTCGCTCAAGCCAAAGTTATCGCAGCACGATACCGATAACGCTTGAGCTGGCGCCATTGCCTAAGGCATGTGAAACAATAAACATTTCACAATACAGCATGGGGGGCCTCCTTTTATATTCAGTAAGTGAATGGGTGATGGCAGTGTAGTGGGGAAAGGGAAAGCGCGCCAGTGACAAAACTGGCAGGGTGTGGAGAAGCGTCGGATATCGATTGTCCCGCCACGCGCGGCTGCAGTTTCTGCCTGCGGATTGTCTGCGAGGGGGGAAGAGGCCTTGATTTTGCCTGGCACCGGGCGCGCGGCAAATGCTATCCGTTTTATATTTTTACGATAAATGAATATGGGCGAAAAAGGCGTTTCAGTGGCGGGGAATATTATCCGGACGCTATTAATAACCGGGCCGATCGTGCGGCCCGGTGAGCGCGATTAAATTGAGGTGCGGCGGTAATTACGATATTCCGGCAGCCAGAAATTATCGCTGATGGACTGCAGCAGCGCTTCCGCGGACGTTTTCACCGCCACGCCCTGCTCCTGAGCCACCTTACCGACCGCGAAGGCGATCGCCCGCGAGACGGTCTGGATATCCTTCAACTCCGGCAGAACCGGGCCTTCGCCGTTGTTCACCAGCGGCGAGTGTTTCGCCAGGGTTTCGCTGGCGGCCATCAGCATCTCGTCGGTGACCCGCGACGCGCCGGAGGCGATCACCCCCAGACCAATGCCCGGGAAGATATAGGAGTTGTTGCACTGGGCGATGGGATACTGTTTGCCTTTCACGGTGACCGGGGCAAACGGACTGCCGGTGGCGACCAGCGCCTCGCCGTCGGTCCAGCTCAGGATATTCTGCGGCGTGGCTTCCACCCGTGACGTTGGGTTGGAGAGCGGCATCACGATCGGCCGCGGGCAATGCTTATGCATCTCGCGGATAATCTCTTCCGTGAACAGCCCCGGCTGACCCGAAACGCCGATCAGGATGTTCGGTTTCACGTTGCGCACCACGTCCAGCAGGGACAGGACATCGTTAGTGGTATCCCAGCCCTGCAGATGTTCACGCTTCTGCACCAGCTTGTTCTGGAACGGCAGCAGATTAGGCATGCCGTCGGTTAACAGGCCGAAGCGGTCAACCATAAATACGCGCTGGCGGGCCTCTTCTTCACTGAGTCCTTCGCGGACGATCTGGGCGATAATTTGCTCGGCGATGCCGCAGCCGGCGGAGCCCGCCCCGAGGAAGACGATTTTCTGTTCGCTCAGCTGGCTGCCGGCGCCGCGGCTGGCGGCGATCAGCGTCCCGACGGTGACCGCCGCGGTGCCCTGAATATCGTCGTTAAAGGAGCAGATCTCATTGCGGTAGCGGTTGAGCAGCGGCATGGCGTTCTTCTGCGCAAAGTCTTCAAACTGCAGCAGCACGTCCGGCCAGCGGGCTTTAATCGCCTGGATCACGTCGTCAACGAACTGGTAGTACTCGTCGTCAGTAATACGCGGATGGCGCCAGCCCATATACAGCGGATCGTCCAGCAGCTGCTGGTTGTTTGTCCCGACGTCCAGCACGATGGGCAGGGTGTAAGCCGGGCTGATGCCGCCGCAGGTGGTGTACAGCGACAGTTTACCGATCGGGATCCCCATCCCGCCGATCCCCTGGTCGCCGAGGCCGAGGATACGCTCGCCATCGGTCACCACAATCACTTTGACATTATGGTTCGGGACGTTTTGCAGAATGTCGTCAAGGTTATGGCGATTCTGGTAGGAGATAAAGACGCCGCGGGCGCGACGGTAAATCTCGGAGAAACGTTCGCAGGCGGCGCCCACCGTCGGGGTATAGATAACCGGCATCATCTCTTCGAGATGGTTGCCAATCAGGCGATAGAAAAGGGTCTCGTTGGTGTCCTGGATATTACGCAGGTAAATGTGTTTGTCGATTTCTGTTTTGAATCCCTGATACTGGATCCAGGCGCGTTCCGCTTGCTCTTCGATGGTTTCAACCACTTCCGGCAGCAGGCCAAGCAGGTTGAAACTGCTGCGCTCTTCCATACTGAAGGCGCTGCCCTTGTTGAGCAGAGGGAATTCAAGCAGAACGGGGCCCGCGTAGGGGATGTACAGGGAACGGTTTTTCTTATGGGTAAATTGCATCGCACTAACTCCTTGATCGTGTCCACAGTCCCGGCGCGGCGATAAGCGAAGGGCGGGTGGAAAAGCAGCGGGCAGAGTATAGAGCAGAAGGTCTTCAAGCGGGTAAACAAGCCGTCAATTGCCATAAAAAAACACCATCCTGGCAACAGGACGGTGTTGTTTATCATCACTCAGGCTGAAAATTAACCACCGCGGCGTTTGCGGCCGGTAGCATGGATATGGTTGAGGGTGGTTTCTTCATCGCCTTCCAGCACCACTTTTTTCTGCTGGGAAAGCTTGTAGTTCAGACCGAGAAGATGACGTGCCTGATGGTTCGATTTCATTCTGACTCCTTTATCCTGTTCTGGTTTCAAGGGCAAACCCGGTGGTGACCGGATGAAATGTAACCCAAAGTTGGCCGCACGTTTTTTATGCGGCCTCAGGTAGGGTGGTCCATTTTCAGGGCAATAGCAACCTTAGCGCGCCAGATTAAGAACAGTCTCCCTCGCGCAGCGCCGGCATTACCACTTCATCTCGCCGGTGTTAACTTTGGCGCTAAGCTCCAGCGAGCTGGTTTCCGCCAGCCCCGGCCACTGCGTCTCCATGGCCTTGATCACCCCGGCGGAATCCTTATGTGTCTTCAGCGCCTGCTCAAACTGCTGGAGGTAGGTTTTTGTAAAGCGCACCGCGCGGTCACCCTCCGGCGGCGTGCCGAGGTAATGCCCCGGGATCACCTGCTGCGGGTGCAGGGCAATCATCTGGTCCAGCGTAGTGCGCCACTGCTGGCGACTGGCCGGCGTCTGGGTGTCGGCAGTCCAGAGATGCATGCCCCACGCCACGCCGGTGCCGCCGAGGATCGTTTTGTTCGCCCGGATCCAAACGAACGCCGCGTAGTCATGCGGCTGCATAATCGTCACTGTTTCGCCATCGATGGTAAAGCTGTTGGCTTTCAGCGCCTGCGGGACGTATACCTGCGTCGGCGCGCCGTCTTTCATCTGCGGGCCCCAGTACGCCAGCTTTGCCGCTTTGGTGGCTTCAATATGTTTAACCACTTCCGGCGTGGCGACCACTTCCGCCTGCGGGAAGGCTTTCACCAGCGGCTCAAGGCCAAAGTAGAAGTCAGGATCGCCGGAGGTGATCACAATCCGCGACAGCGGTTTGCCGTTTTTCTTGATCATGTCCACCAGCTTTTCGCCGTCTTTGACGCTGAACTGGGCGTCAAACAGCACCGCTTCATGCGGGCCGGAAACGAGGGTGGAGTTGACGGCAAAAATACCTTTCTCCTGAGGGTTGTAAGTCTGCAGCGTCAGCGGCGCCGCGAAGACCGCGCCGCTGAACAGGGCGGTGGCAATAGCAAGGGCAGATAATTTCATCATTCATTCTCAGTCACAGGGGAATGCGTAGCATTGTACGGATTTCGCTATTTGATAGAATTCCTGAAATAAGAGATGCTGAGTTTCATAAATCGTGCAGATGAAGGGGGCGTGATGGACAGGGTGATTGCGGCGCAGGTATATCTGCGGATTTGCGAACTGGGAAGCCTCAGCGCCGCGGCGCGCGCGCTGGGGATGTCGCGCCCGATGGTCAGCCGCTATCTGGAACAGATGGAGAGCTGGGCCGGCGCCCGGCTGATCCATCGCTCAACCCGGCGGCTGACGCTGACCCCGGCGGGGGAGAAGGTGTTGCTCAAGACCCGCGGGTTGACGCGGATCGCCGATGAAATCGCCGGCGAGCGCCAGCGGGCCGACCCCAGCGGCACGCTGCGGGTGGCGTGCGCGCATTTTACCGCGATGCAGCTGATCTCCCCGCTGCTGCCGGACTTTCTCGCTCGCTATCCGCTGTTGCGCCTGGAGCTGGATATCAATAACCATCCGGTCAGCCTGATCGGCGAGCGCATCGACGTGGCCATTCGCATTACCGATAATCCGGAGGCCGGGGCTATCGCTCGCCGTCTCGGCGTGTGCCGGTCGCTACTCTGCGCTGCGCCGCGCTGGCTCCGCCAGCATGGTCCGCTGACGACGCTTGACGATCTGCAACAGCATAACTGCCTGTTATACAGCCATTTTGCCGGCCAGCGCTGGCAGTTCAGCGATGCGCAGGGGCAGGAGGCGTCGGTGTCGGTGAACGGTAATCTGAGCGCGGGGATCTCTTCCTTGCTGCTGGAGGCGGCGGTCGCCGGGTGCGGCATCGCGATGCTCCCCGAACTGGAGGCGCGGGGCGCGATTGCCAGCGGCGCGCTGGAGGTGGTGCTGCCTGACTGGACGCCGAAGGCGCTGAGCGTATACGGCATCTATCTTTCCCGCGACTATCAGCCCGATGGGCTGCCGCTGTTTCTGGATGCGCTGCAGCGACGTCTGGGGGAGACGCTCGCCGATGCCTGAGCAGCGGCGTCGCCTTCAGCGGCAATACCGGCGGGCGGCGGCCCCGCCGGTGAGCTGACGATAAGACTTACTCGTTGCCCCACTGATTGAGGAAGTTAGCGATATCGTCAATACGGCGCTCGTCAATGGCCGCCTCGCGGGCCATCTCCTGCTGTGCTTCTTCGTCGATCTCTTCGTTATTGGTTAACCGCGCAATCAGCAGCTGAAAATAGCGCGCCAGCGCATCGCGTTCCTCATCCTTAACCGGGGCAGCCGCTTCGGTCTCATATTCGTCCACGATGTCATAAAATTTCAGGGGGATGTCATTACTCATCTGTCGTCCTCAGGATTGGCGTCAGGGCCGGGGTTAGCGCACAGCGGCGGGCGAGTATCATAGCATGCGGCCGGTAGGCTGCAGGAGAGGAAAAATCGCCGCGCCGGCGAGGCGAGAGGGCAGATACCAATCCCCGGGGGCGGAGGGTAAAACCGGCGCGCGATGTCGCACGCCGGTCTGCCGGGAGGCTTAGACTACCCCGTCCCCACCGTCAGAGCACCAAACCTGGCCGGAGGTATAAGAGCAGGCATCGGATGCCAGGGTGACGTACAGCGGGGCGATCTCGACCGGCTGTCCCGGACGCCCCATCGGCGTGTCTTTCCCGAACTGTTTCACTTTCTCGTCCGGCTGACCGCCGCTGGACTGCAGTACCGTCCAGTAAGGGCCTGGCGCCACGGCGTTAACGCGAATGCCGCGTTTTGCCACCTGTTTGGCCAGCGATTTAGTGAAGATCGCCAGGCAGGCTTTGGTCTGGGCGTAATCGAGCAGGATCGGACTGGGTTTATAGGCCTGCACCGAGGTGGTGTTGATGATCGCGCTCCCGGCCTGGAGATGGGGCAGCGCGGCGCGGGTGATCCAGAACGGCGCGTAGACATTGGTTTTAAAGGTGGCGTCAAAGTCTTCGGTGGTGAGCTCCTCGAGAGTCTCACAATATTGCTGACGCCCGGCGTTATTGACCAGGATGCTCAGGCCACCCAGCTGTTCCACCGCATCGGCCACCAGCGACTGACAGAAGGACTCGGAGCGAATATCCCCCGGCAGGGCCACCGCGGTGCGGCCTTCGGCTTTAATCAGGGCGATGACTTCATCGGCATCCTCTTGCTCTTCCGGCAGATAGCTTATGGCGACATCGGCCCCTTCGCGGGCAAAGGCGATCGCCACCGCGCGGCCAATGCCGGAGTCACCGCCGGTAATGAGCGCTTTCTTACCGGCCAGCCGCCCGGTGCCGGTGTAGCTGGTTTCCCCATGGTCCGGTGACGGCTCCATTTCAGCATCCAGACCCGGCGGGTTTTGTTCTTGCTCCGGGAACTCCGGACGTGGAGCCGTCTCTTCTGGCAACATGGAGGTGGGTAATTTCTTCATTGGCGGTTTTTCATCTTGCATAGTCATCTCCTTCAGACAGAACGGGCCAGCTGTAAGGATAGGTCAGGTTCCCCCATCGCCAGACCCCGGGTGACTCGCCCAGGGCCAGTGAATGCCCGGGAAAAGAGGTACAGTTATTCCTTAACCGACTGATCCCCGGCGTATTTAAGTGAATAGCGCTGCGTTAATATCGCTGGGGTGAAATTAGGATTATTCCATCAATATTTAACGTGGCTGGGCTATTTTTCTCCCCGGGAAAAATTTTTTAAAGACGGAGAGGAAGACGCGTCGTGAAAAAGGGAATATTAAGTTAACCCGCTACGCATGGCTAATAACGCCATGCCTCTTAGGTGGTATTTTTTGTAAGGGTGGCTGTCCGGGAGTGGAAGAAATATTTATTCATCACTTTATTTTCATTTGTTTACAAACGAGGATCGCTGTCCGCAGAACAGACCATAATGGGCATATAATCCAAAGCGAAGAAGGGGTTGCGGAAAGATTAATTTTTAGTGCCGCTTCGCTGTGGTTAATTTATTTATTGGTAACGCTGATTAATGGCCGGAATTAATTTGACTCCTGCGGGTATTCCTCTAGTGTTAGATATCGAGGGCGATGATTTGTAACAGGGTCATTTTCCATTTACCAACCGATATTGATCAAACCAAAGGTGAACATTATGGCAGAGCATAGAGGCGGTTCAGGTAATTTTGCAGAAGATCGTGAAAAAGCATCCGAAGCCGGGCGTAAAGGTGGACAGCACAGCGGCGGGAACTTTAAAAACGATCCTGAGCGTGCATCCGAAGCCGGTAAAAAGGGTGGTAAGAACAGTCATGGCGGCGGCCGTAAAGCCGGCGACAGCTAGCGACTGATGACCCGTGACGCCGTTTCGACGGCGTCGGGACAGAAACCTGTGGGCCTGGCGGTCCGCAGGTTTCTGTTTATTTGCGAACGCTTTCCTTCACCCATCGTCTATTGTCCGCAATGGAAGAAAAGGAGCAGGATAATTAAATTATAGCAACCTTAATTATTAAGCGCTGTTTACCGCAGCGGCAATGTGCCGGCGAAGCGGTAAGGGCGAGTAAATGACGGCACTGTTTTTATGGCTGTGGAAAGGGAAGATATTGTTAGCCGGGAATTAACCGCCGGATGCCAGGGGTGGGCAGCAACACATCCGCTTGCTAAATATTGTTCAGATCTAAGGTAATAAAATGAAACTGACGCCGGTATTTATTAAGCGTTGTCATCTTGTGGCCGCCGTTATGTGGGTAGGTCTGGCGATACCCTCGTTAATCTGGTGGAAAGACAGCGTCCTGTGGGTCATTCTCATCAGTATTTATGCTAATATTGTTGGGCATTTATCCGGATATAGCGCAGCGCGAGCTGACCAGGCGGCGGAAGAGAGTGAAGATTCCCCGTCAAAATAAAAAATTAATGATCAGAGGTGGATATGACGGATAGTGAAAATTACCATAACTGGCTTCGCGATGCCCATGCCATGGAAAAACAGGCCGAGTCACTGCTTATGGCCACCATCAGACGCCTCGATAATGAACCGCAATTACGGACCCGCCTTGAACAACATCTCTATGAAACCCGTCGGCAACTGTCGGCCCTGCAGGACCTTATCGCCCGCAACCACATTTCCCGCTCGGCGCTGAAGGATGCGATGAGCCGGGTCGCAGCCCTGGGCCAGACTATTGGCATCATGCTGCCCGGCGATGAGCTCATTAAACTGATTATCACCGCCTACGTTTTTGCCCATTTTGAGGTCGCCTGCTATACCGCTTTATTAACGGCGGCGAAGCGAGTGGGGGACCATAGCGCGATGCCTACTCTGGAAGGGATCCTTGCCGAAGAGAGAGGGATGGCTGACTGGCTGCTGCATCATCTGCCGGCGCTGACCGGGCAATATCTGATGCATAACAATCTGCCCGGCGTTGAGGCCGGACAATAAGCCGCCGGAGTCAATTATGGTTAAGCGCCACACCATCGCGCTGCTCGCCACTGAGAAAGCGGTTCCGCTGAAATTAACCGCCAGGCAGCAGGCGCTGGTGGACGCGGTGGCGAACAGGGCCCCACCTGCAGAGCCCGATCCCGTACCGCCTGTCGGCAAAGCAGACGTCAGGAACAGGAGGGCGCGCTGAGGAAGCTGACAGTGGCGGGCAGAACGCAAGGTGATAGTGATGCAACAGGAAGAGTGGTTTCACAGAGCGGTCATCTATCAGGTGGACAGTTCTCTGTTTTACGATGCCAATGGCGATGGGTTTGGCGATCTTGCCGGTATCCGCCAAAAGCTGCACTACATTCGTAGTCTGGGGGCGACGGTGCTCTGGCTGACCCCTTTCTATCTCACCCCATTGCAGGATGATGGCTATGATATCAGCGACCATCTGCAGCCCGATCCCCGCTTCGGGACCATCGCCGACGTGATTGAGCTGATTGCCCGCGCCCGGGAGCTGGGACTGCGGGTGATCGTTGAGCTGGTTATCCAGCACACCTCCGCCCGGCACCCGTGGTTTCAGGCGGCGCGACGCGATCCCCGCTCGCCGTGGCGGCCATACTATCTTTGGGCCGATCGGCCGCCGGAGAACGACGATCCGCCCATGTTTCCCGGCGTCGAGGAGAGCGTCTGGAGCTGGGACGACCAGGCCGGACAATACTATCGTCACATGTTTTATCGGCATGAGCCCGACCTGAATCTCGCTCATCCGCCGGTGATCGCCGAAATAGAAAACATCATCACCTTCTGGCTGCAGGCCGGGGTGTCAGGATTTCGTCTCGATGCGGCGTCACATCTGGTGAAGCAGGCCGGGAAGGGCGAAGAGGCGCGGGGCTACCCGCTGCTGACGCATCTTCGCCAGGTCGTGCAGCGCCTCAATCCCGACGCGATACTGTTGGGTGAAGTGGACGTGGAGGTGGAAGCGTATCGCCATTATTTCGGCCGCGGCGATCGGCTGCAGATGGTGCTCAATTTCTGGCTTAATAAATACCTCTATGTCAGCCTGGCGCAGCAGCGCGCCGCTCCGGTGGTGAAGGCGCTGCAGGCGATGGTGGCCCCGCCGGACGGATGCTGCTTCGTCAACTGGCTGCGTAACCATGATGAACTGGACCTGGAGGGGATTGGCGAACGCAACAAGCGCCAGGTTATCCGCACCTTTGCCCCGGATAAATCGATGTCGGTTTACCAGCGCGGCGTGCGCCGGCGGCTGGCGCCGATGCTGGGTGGCGATAACCGACGCATCGCGCTGGCCCATGCTATCCTGCTGGCGCTGCCTGGCGTGCCGGTGATGCGCTACGGCGACGAGATTGGTATGGGCGACGATCTGCGCTTACCGGAGCGCTACGCGGTCCGAACGCCGATGCAGTGGTCGGCGGCGCCCAACGGCGGCTTCTCCCGGGCGGCGCGGGAGGATTTGCCGGTAAAACCGGTGACCAGCGGACGGTTTCGCTACCAGCGGATCAATGTCGAAGCGGCGCTGCGCCACCCCCGCTCGCTACTGCATCGGGTGCGCAATATGGTGCTGGCGCGCACGGAATATACTGAACCGGGATCCATCCCTTTTACCCTCCTTACGGTGAAGCCTGCCGCGGTGCTGGCCTTGTGCTATCGCAGCGAATCGCGGGAGGTGCTGATGCTGGCGAACTGCGGCCAGCAGGCGGTAGAGGTCCAGCTCCCGCCGCTGGCCGAGGGCTACTGGAGCCCGATTCTGGAAGATAAGTTCTACCAGGACGGGCTGCGCGGCGGGAAAGAGGCGCGGCTGGCGCTCTCAGGGTATGGCTACCGCTGGTTCAGCCGCAGCCTGCCTTAGCGCCGTCTCCCCGGTCGACGGAACAACGCCCGCAGGGCCATCGTCGCCACCGCCACGCCGACGCCGGCAGCCACTTTTCCCGGGAGATCGGCGCTGATGGTCACTGCTTTACGCCGTGCGCCATCGTTAAAGGGGCCGTGTCCGGGATGATTGCCGCGCACCGGCGTGAACAGGTCGTCCTGGTGCTCTGCCGGCTTCGGCTGGCCGGTAAACTGTCCCTCCCACGCTTTCTTCACCATCAGCCGATCGAGCAGACGAGGGAAGAAGACCTGGCCGAGGATCGACTGGATGGTGCTTTTCCCCACCCACAGCTCGTTCACCGGCCGCTGGATCACGCTGTAGATAGCCTCGGCGGCGACCTCCGGCTGATAGACCGGCGGTACCGGCTGCATGGCCTGATCCATTTTGTTGCGCGCCCAGCCAAACTGAGCGGTGTTCATCCCCGGCAGCTGGACCATGGTCAACTGGATGTGGCTTTTCTCATGCATCAGCTCGGTGCGCACGGCATCGGTGAAGCCGCGAATGGCCGCTTTGGCTCCGCAATAGGCCGACTGCAGGGGGATCGAGCGCCAGGCCAGCGCCGATCCAGCCTGAATAATCACCCCCCGATCCCGGGGCGTCATCACCTCCAGCGCCGCGCGGGTGCCGTTGACATAGCCGAGATAGGTCACCTCCGTCACCCGGCGAAATTCGTCGTCGCTCATCTGACGAAAGGGCGCCAGCACGGTGGTCATGGCGTTGTTGATCCAGACGTCTATGGCACCGAGGGTGGCTTCCACCTCGGCGGCGGCGCGCTGCACAGCCCCGGCATCGGCAACATCGGCGCTAATCGCCAGCGTTTTGACGCCAAACCGTTCGCAGGCCTGCTGCGTCTCCTGCAGACCCGTTTCATCGCGGGCGATCAGCGCCACGTGATACCCTGCGCGGGCGAAACGCAGCGCGGTGGCTTTTCCTGCCCCGGCGGTTCCGCCGGTAATAACCATCACGGACATAGTGACCTCATTCTTTTTTTCGCTATCGTAAATTTAAGCTGCACGGATCGAATAATTATTAAGCACAAATAACAACGGTGAGGTGGGAAATATCCTGGAATAAACGCAGTGTGAATCAGGCGACATATCGTGATGACTCTGGCCTGTTTCTGCATAAGCAGGCGTTGAGGTTCTATAATCTGTAAGGTCCCTAACAACCCGCGAGGAGGAAAAATGTTGACATTAAACACGCGTAGCGTTGAAAAAGAAGAGGATGACGCCACCCGCGCCCCGGAATCGGGGGATAAACAACCGGAGCGCGATAAATAGCTATTCCGGTGTTATTCCTGTTGCGGAATAATGGATATCTGGCCGTTACGTTCGAGAATAGCGAATTTGATCGCTTTCAGTTCATAAATCCCATGGTGCTGCCTGGCCGCCAGCAGGATATCATCGACAGAAATATTGACGAGCTTGATTTTCTCATCGATGACAGCACCATTTTCCACCACGATAACCGGCGTGCCATCAAGGAAATTTTCCGCCTGGGCAAATTTTTTCTTAATATAACCAAATAAAATATCAATACTCACCAGGGTGACGATAGTCAGCATCGAACCGGTGACGGAATAGTCTGTGCTGAGCATCGCCTGCTGGGTAGCTTCGCTGATAATCAGCAGCAATATCAGGTCAAAATTCGTTAACTGCATCAGGGTTCGTCTGCCGGCAATCTTGAAAATAATCAGCAATATCAGATAGATTGCTGCGGCTCTAAGGACCATTTCCATCGCGACTCCTACGGATAGACAAACTGCTGCCAGCTGACGGCAGGGCGATCGTTGACGGCCGCCTGCAGGGAGAGCGTGCCTATGGTTTTGGGGGTAATCGCTAACCACACCGAGAGCGGCGAGCGGCTGGTCGTCCGCTGATACACCAGATATAATTTCCCGTCGGCACTGTACATTTTATCCGGCTGCGGGCGGATATCGCCAAGCTGGTAGCGAGTTAATAACGTGGCGGCGAAGCTGATCGTGGTGTCATTTTCCTGGTTGGGTTTGATCTGAATATTCAGTTCGGTTTCACTCATCAGTCTGGCATAACGCTGGTAATCGACGATTAATTCACCTCCTGCGCTTTCCCGGTGCGCCTCACTGAAATAACCAGAGGACCAAAGGCCGCTTAACGCGGTAAGGATAATGAGGCTGAGTGCAATTATCCCATAGCGCCTGAAGCGATATTCAAAGCGGAGGGCTCGTTCATTTTCGTCGACGATGGGACAAGGCTGTTGATTCTCAATCATTATTATTTTCCCCGCGTTTCGTTTCGGCATCAGCGCAACGATAAGGACATTCTTATATTAGACGATATCAGAACAATTGACTTTGTAAAAATGGCCAGCCTCAGCCAGGCTTTATTCTGTTCATCAGCAAAAACAAGGAGGCATGATGAAAAAATTAGCCTTGGCCATGGCCTGTTTGTTTGCCGCCGCTGTCGCGCAAGCGGACGATAAGGGCGGTTTTAGCCAGGATGCCGCGCCGCCGCCGCCGCACAAACTGGATGACGGCTATCGCGGCGTCGAGGAGGGGCGGATCATGACCGTTGAGCAGGCGAAAACCATGCACGACGGCGCCACGATTTCGCTGCGCGGCAATCTGCTGACCCGGCAGGGAGATGACCGTTATCAGTTTCGCGATAAAAGCGGCACCATCACCGCCATTATTCCGGTTGCCGCGTTTAATGAACAGCATGTAGAGCCTGACGATCTGGTCAGTATTAACGGTAGCCTTGATCGCAAAATGACGCCGCCGGTAGTGCGTATCGATCGCCTGCTCAAACAGTCGCCTAAATAAGGGGGGCTTGCCGGTATGAGCACAACATCTCACCCGCATGGCGAGGAGCGCGGGAAGCATCCTGCGCGCGAGGCGCCGGGCGAACAGGGCGAAGTGCCGCGTAAACGGGACGACAGCGAGGATGACAAAACCGATCCTTATCATCCTCACGATGGCCGTTAGCGTCACCCGCAACGGGTACTTTTCGGGAACGCCGGGGTGGCGGACTGCAGAATAGACGCAGGTTCGGCATCAGGCACTATACTTTTTGTTCGACATCATCACAGGAGGAGTCATATGGCGATTCATAAGAAAGGGCTGGCGCACTGGGAAGGCGATCTCAAGCATGGCAAAGGCACCGTGTCGACGGAGAGCGGGGCGCTGAGCCAACAGCCCTACGGCTTTAACACCCGTTTTGAAGGGGTGAAAGGCACCAACCCCGAGGAGCTGATCGGCGCCGCGCATGCCGCCTGCTTCTCGATGGCTCTGTCGCTGATGCTCAGCGAAGAGGGCTATACCGCGACGTCCATCGACACCACCGCGGTGGTCACCCTCAATAAAACCGACGGCGGGTTTGCGATAACCGACATCGCGCTGCAAAGCCAGATTGTCCTGCCGGGCGTCGCGCCGGCGGCGTTCGATGAGATCATCCAGAAAGCGAAGGCCGGCTGCCCGGTATCGCAGGTGCTGAAAGCCAATATCACCCTCGACTACCAGCTCAATCCGTAAGCTGTCGTGCCCGCACTCTGCGGGCACCGTTCCCGCGATCTCTCTCCCCGCCACTGCCTCCGCTGCGCAATAGTGGTATCTTTGGTCCTTTCGCAAACGTAAAGGACTCCATCATGATCGGCATTCGCGGGATGATCGAGGCGCAGGTGCTCGGCCTGACCGGCATGGCGCTAAAAGAGATTGACTTTGAACAGCCCAAAGGGGAGCCGGGGCTGTTTGGTCCGCAATCAGCCATCTGGCAGGTGCATGGCGATTTTACCTCTATGTTGTGCGGCGGCATTAGCGCGCTGCTGCTGCAGATGCTGCATCCCCTGGCGCTGGCCGGCGTCTGGGACCACTCCCGTTTTCGCGAGGATATCTTTGGCCGCCTGCGCCGCACCAGTCAGTTTATCTCCGCCACCACCTTTGCCGCCACCCCTGACGCGGAGCGGCTGATCGCCAAAGTGCAGGGGATCCATCAGCGGATCGCCGGGGTGGATAAGGATGGCACGCCGTATCAGGCAAGCGACCCGGCGCTGTTGACCTGGGTGCATGTCGCCGAGTGCAGCCGCTTTATGGCCTCCCACCTGCGCTATAAGCGCACGGTGGTCAGCGTCCAGCGCCAGGAGGACTATTTTCACGAGTCGGCGGAGATCGCTCGCCGGCTGGGGGCCGAGGATATTCCCCGGACGCCGAATGAGGTCGCGGACTATCTTGAGGCGATGCGCCCGCAGCTGCGCTGTGACGAACGTACCCGGGAGGTGGCCGAGGTGCTGCTCACCACCCGTCTGCCGGGTCGCCTGAGTCAGCCGGTTGGCCAGGTGATGATGCGGGCCGGGATCGATCTTCTGCCGCCATGGGCGCAGGAGATGCTGGGACTGTCGCTGACGCCGCTGCAGCGGCGCACGACGCGTCTGATGGTGCAGGCTATCGCCCGCGTGCTGCGCTCCTCGGTACGCAACGGCGCCTGGCATTGCGCCATGCGCCGGATGGCGGAGGCGTGATTCAGCCCGCCTCGCCCAGGTGCCGGGCAATCAGCGCCTCCAGGCTACCGTCCGCTCGCCATTCGTTCAACGCGTCGTTCACCGCGCTAAAGCGGGCCACGTCTTCCCGGGCGACGCAGATGGCCTGGTGGATCTCGGTAAAATTATCCGCCAGGACCCGCACCTCCGGATGGCGGCGCGCTGTCGCCTCCAGCGGCTGACGGATGCCGGCGACCATATCCCCTTCACCGGCGAGGAAGGCGTCGATGGCCTCCTGCGAGGAGGGGAGACGATTCAGGCTGGCGTGCTGCAGATGGCGGGTTAGCCACAGATCGTAGGCGGCATTTTGCCCGACGTTAATCGTGGTTGCCGGGCGATCCATATCGGCCACGCTCTGGCAGGGCGAACCGGCTCTCACCAGCGCGGTTCCCTGGATGGTGATATAGGGAGAGGTAAAGCGCAGGGTCGCCTCCCGTGCCGGATCGATGGCCAGAAAGGCAATATCCCAGCGTTCGCCGCCGGCGTCGGCCACCACTTTACCGGCGGCAGGATAGGTGACGAACTCGGCGGCGACGCCCCAGCGCTTCGCCAGTCGATGGCTGAGCTCGGGGGTAATGCCTGTCGGCACGCCCCTTTCGCCAGGATGGGCCAGTACCGCATTGCCCAGATTAATGGCAAAACGCAGCCGGGAGGGTGTGATATCTGACATCGCTGACTCCTGTGGTGGCTAAGAGAAGGCGGCCCGACCTGTCGGCGCCAGTGATAAGATAGTCCATCCGCGCGCGGTTGTACCTCTCCGGCCACACTTTCAGAATCTATTCATTAACGACCGCAGCGAATTCGTTAAACCGCAAGGCAATGACTTTTATATTGTTAAGCATAAACTCAGCTTGTCAGTTTATTCTTCCCGCTCACTGAGGGAGAGAAATAATGACACAACATAATTTTGACAATGATAATAAATATCATCAGCGTTCGGAGCAGGCGCGAAAGAGTACCCTGGTTAGCGTGGTGGTCAATATTTTTCTCTCCGCGTTGCAGATTGCGGTGGGAATATTCTCGGGTTCCCAGGGGTTAATTGCCGATGGAATGCACTCTTTTTCCGATCTGCTCGCCGATGGCGTTGTGCTGGTGGCGAATAAAAAGAGTCGCCGGCCCTCTGACCACGATCACCATTATGGCCACTGGCGCTATGAGAACGGCGCCTCTCTGGTCCTCGGCGCGATCCTGGCGCTGGTCGGGGTCGGTATGCTGTGGTCTGCAGCGGGTCATCTCGCGCAACCGCAGACGATTGCGCCGGTGCACAGCGTGGCGCTGTGGATGGCGCTGACGGCGCTGGTGGTCAAAGAGGGACTGTTTCGCTATATGCTGGCGGCCGCCAGGCGGCTGAACTCCTCGCTGCTCATCGCCAACGCCTGGCATGCCCGCTCGGACGCCGCGTCATCCCTGGTGGTGGCGCTGGGGATCATCGGTAATCTGGCCGGGTTTGCCTGGTTCGATCCGCTCGCCGCGCTGGCGGTGGGGCTGGTGATTACGCGGATGGGCTATCGTTTCGCCGCCACCGCGCTGCACGATTTAATGGACCGCGCCGTCGATGAAGAGACGCAGCGGGCGATCGCCGGCACGCTGCGGGCCACGCCGGGCGTGGCGGGTCTGCACGATTTGAAAACCCGTAAGGCGGGGGATCTGGTGCTGGTGGATGTCCATCTCGAGGTGGCCGGAGAGCTGTCGGTAGCCGAAGGGCATCAGATTGCCCGGCAGGCGCGGGCGCGGGTCATAGCGCACCATCCGGTGCTCAATGTGATGGTGCATCTCGATCCCAGCGCGGCGGTTGCCGGTTCGCCGGAGGAGGCAAACTGCCTGACGTCATAAGCGGAAAACAGACTGGCTCAGCGGTTATTTAACCTCTGAGCCATTATTCCTCGCGCCACCCGCTCGCACATTGATTGCCCGAACGATAAATAAGGCTCATACTGAGCCGGCCATTGCCATCGCTAAATAATGGCGCAGATCTGCCCGTTGCAGTTAACGATAAAATAAACCAATCGGTTCATCGATACTCTCTATTTTTTATTTAGAGATAATAACCAGAGCGGTAATTCAGGAAGTCAGACAATGATCATTCGGCCAGAACAACACTGGTTTCTTCGCCTATTTGACTGGCACGGCTCCGTGCTGTCGAAAATCATCTTTCGTCTGCTGCTTAATGTGCTGATGTCCATCATCGCCATTATCAGCTATCAATGGTACGCGCAGTGGGGGATCCACTTAACGGTGGCGCCGTTCAGCCTGCTGGGGATCGCGATAGCGATTTTCCTCGGCTTTCGCAACAGCGCCAGCTACAGCCGCTTCGTCGAGGCGCGCAATCTGTGGGGGACGGTGCTTATCGCCGAACGTACGCTGGTGCGCCAGTTGCGCAATATCCTGCCGGCCGAACACGATGCCCATCGCCGCATCGTCAGCTACCTGGTGGCTTTTAGCTGGAGCCTGAAGCACCAGCTGCGCAAAACCGATCCGACGGCTGACCTGCGGCGGTTGCTGCCGGCGGACCAGGTGGCGGAGATCCTCGCCAGCTCAATGCCTACCAACCGGATCCTGCTGCTGGTCGGCAACGAAATCGGCCAGCTGCGCGAGGCGGGCAAGCTTAGCGACATCACCTATGGGCTGATGGACAACAAACTCGATGAGCTGGCGCACGTGCTGGGCGGCTGCGAAAGGCTGGCCACCACCCCGGTGCCGTTCGCCTATACCCTGATCCTACAGCGCACCGTGTATCTGTTCTGCACGCTGCTGCCGTTCGCCCTGGTCGGGGATCTGCACTACATGACGCCGTTTGTCTCGGTCTTTATCTCCTACACCTTTTTGTCGTGGGATTCACTGGCGGAAGAGCTGGAGGATCCCTTCGGCACCGCCGCCAACGACCTGCCGCTGAACGCGATGTGCAATACCATTGAGCGCAATCTGCTCGACATGACCGGTCAACATCCGCTGCCGGAGACGCTGCGTCCGGACCGGTACTTCAACCTGACCTGAGCCCCTGCGCACCGGGCAGTTTCCGCTGCCCGGTCATCACTTTCCCGCGCCCATGCGACCCGCCGCGCGGAAGGGGCGATAAAAGCAAAATTTGCAAATAAGTTAAATTTAACACCCGATAGATAACATCAATTATACAGATTTGTGGTGTATGTTATTATTCGGTTAACAAACGCAGTACCTACGCTTTCCCATCGTACTATCCTTGAGAAACAGCATTCTTATCAGGTGACGCCGCGCACACCACGCCTCGTCGCCGGGGTCGTCGCACGCTTTTTTTCCGCCGGCGGCGGCCAGAACAGAGCAGCAGGAGTAAAAAGATGACCAATAAAAGACGCGCGGTTCCCGGTGTTCACCCTTATGACGGTCCGGCAGGCGGATGGGGCGCGTTGAAGGCGACGGCCATCGCCGTGCGTACCCAGATGGATGCCTTTGAAGCGCCCGCCACGCTGCTGCGAACCAACCAGCCTGACGGCTTCGATTGCCCGGGCTGCGCCTGGCCGGATAAAGAGCATAAATCCACTTTTCAGTTTTGCGAAAACGGCGCCAAAGCTGTGACCTGGGAGGCGACCACCAAACGGGTGACGCCAGCGTTCCTCGCGGCTAACACCGTGACCTCCCTGCTGGCGAAAAGCGATTTTGAACTGGAGGGCTATGGCCGCTTAACCCATCCTTTGGTTTACGACCGCGCCAGCGACACGCTGCGCCCGGTGGCGTGGGAAGAGGCTTTCGCCCGTATCGGCGAGATCCTTCGCGGCCTGCAGCCGGATGAAGTTGAATTCTACACCTCCGGACGGGCCTCCAATGAAGCGGCGTGGCTGTTTCAGCTGTTTGCCCGCGAGTATGGCACCAATAACTTTCCCGACTGCTCTAACATGTGCCATGAATCCACCAGCGTGGGCCTGCCGCAGTCGATCGGCATTGGCAAAGGCACCGTTTCCCTCGACGATTTTGACCAGACCGAGCTGGTGATCTCTATCGGCCATAATCCGGGCACCAACCACCCGCGGATGATGGGCACCCTGCATGAGCTTTCCCGCCGCGGCGTGCCGATTATCGTTTTTAATCCGCTGCGTGAGCGGGCGCTGGAGCGTTTTGCCGACCCGCAAAACGTGATGGAGATGGCGACGTATCGCTCGACGCCGATCGCCTCGACCTACTACCAGGTGCGGGCCGGCGGCGACGCGGCGGCGCTGAAAGGGATCGCCAAAGCGCTGCTGCAGCTGGAGGAGGAGCAGGGCCAGGTGCTCGACCACGCGTTTATTGCGCAACATACCCAGGGGTTCGCCGCCTTCGCCGAGGATCTGCACGCCACCCGCTGGCAGGACATTGAGCAGGAGTCCGGCCTGACGCGCGAGTCGCTGACCCAGGTCGCCGTGGCCTACGCCAAATCCAGGGCCACCATCGTCACCTACGGCATGGGGATCACTCAGCATAATAAAGGCACTTCCAACGTCCGGCTGATTGCCGACCTGCTGCTGATGCGCGGCAATATCGGCAAGCCGGGGGCCGGCATCTGTCCGCTGCGCGGCCACTCTAACGTGCAGGGAAACCGCACCGTTGGGATCAGCGAAAAACCTTCCGCGGCCTTCCTCGACAGCCTGCAGCGGGTGATGGGGATCACGCCGCCGCGGCATCATGGTCACGATGCGGTGAAGGCGCTGGAGGCCATGATCGCCGGCGACGCCAAAGCCCTGATCTGCCTCGGGGGCAACTTCGCCGTGGCGATGCCGGATCACGAACGCGCCTTCCCGGCGATGCGCGGCCTTGAGCTCAGCGTGCACGTCGGCACCAAGCTCAACCGCTCGCACCTGCTGACGGCGAAAGAGACCTTTATTCTGCCGTGCCTTGGCCGCACCGAGCTTGACCTGCAGGCCAGCGGCCGACAGTCGATCACCGTCGAGGATTCGATGTCGATGGTGCATGCCTCGTCAGGCAAGCTAAAGCCCGCCTCGCCGACGCTGCGCTCGGAGCCGGCGATTGTCGCCGGTCTGGCGAAGGCCACTCTGCCGGCCAGCAAAGTGGACTGGCTGTATCTGGTGGAAGATTACGACCGTATTCGCGATCTGATCGAACAGACCATTCCGGGGTTCGAAAATTATAACCAGCGCATTCGCCACCCCGGGGGCTTTCGCATGCCGCTGCCGCCGACCGAGCGCATCTGGCCTACCGCCACCGGCAAAGCCATGTTCTCGGTTTTCAAAGGCGTGCATGAGAACGTGGTGGTGGAGGGCGAGGAGGTGATGCGCTTAGTGACCCTGCGCAGCCACGACCAGTACAACACCACCATCTACGCCATGGATGACCGCTACCGCGGCGTCTTCGGCCGCCGCGACGTGCTGTTTATGAACGAGCAGGATATGGCCGCCCAGGGTCTGGAGCATGGCGATCGGGTAGATATCCACACTGCGCTGCCGGGCAGCTCGCTGACGCTCAGAGATATCACGGTGGTGGCCTACGGCATCGCGCCCGGCACCGTCGGCGCCTATTATCCGGAAGCCAACGTGCTGGTGCCGCTGAACTATCTGGATGAAGAGAGCGGGACGCCTTCCTATAAGTCTGTCCCCGTCCGCCTGACGCTGCGCTCGAAAGAGATCCGCCCGCTGTCCGGTGTGCGTTAAAGAAGGAGGGCGTTGGGCGGCGTCGCGCCGTCCTGCGCCCGTCGCCCCCTCGTCTCCTCGCTTGAATTTATCGGTTATGAAACTAACATTCTGGTAACCTGTGCGCGGCCCCGGGGGTGAACGGCGGGGTTCAAACGGGAAAAAGAATGGACATTAAGCAACTCAAGTATTTGATCGCGCTCGATCAGACGCGCCATTTTGGCCAGGCGGCGGCAGCCTGCCATATTACCCAGCCGACCCTCTCCATGCGCATTCGTAATCTGGAAGAGGAGCTGAACCTGACCCTTATCCAGCGCGGCCAGCGCTTCGAGGGTTTTACCCCGGAGGGGGAGCGGATCCTGGCCTGGGCGCGGGCGGTGCTTGCCGCCCATGACGGTCTGGCGGCGGAGGCGGCCATTTGTCGCGGACAGATGGTCGGTCAGCTGCGGGTTGGCATGGTGCCGCTGGCGAGCCTCAACCCGATGCAGCTGATTAAACCTCTCGCGGAGAAATACCCGGCGCTGCAGTTCAGCCTGCTGTCAATGACCTCGGAGCAGATTATCGATGGCGTCAGCCGCAACCAGCTGGACCTGGGGATCTGTTACCTGCAGCATCTGGATGAACGTCTGTTTAAGATCGCCCGGCTGCCGCAAACCCGGATGGGACTGTTGCACGATAAACGCCATTTCGACTTCAGCGACGGGACGCCGGGGTGGGATAGGCTGGCGACGCTGCCCCTTGGCTTTCTGACCAAGGGAATGTACTACCGGGAATCCATTGAAATCAGCTTTAAGGCCAAAGGGCTAACGCCGAAGTCTGTCTTTGAAAGCGATTCGACGTTTCAGATAATCCAGGCGGTGCAGGCGGGGATCTGCTGCGCCATCATGCCGCTCAACAACGGCCTGGAAGCCCTCAGCGACAATCTTGATATCCTGCCCATCGTCGAAAGCCAGGTCGATTCGCAGCTGGCGCTGATTATGCGCCAGCAGGAGCCGGTCTCGACCCTGGCGGAAAAATGCTTCGCCGAGGCGCAGGGGATTTTTGGCTGAGGCCAGCCTCAGATATTCTCCAGTCGAATGCCCCGGGTTCTCGGGCCGAAGATCCCCACCGACAGCATCACCATCAGCATACTGACGACGATAAAGCTAATCACCCCCGGCGTACCGCCATATTGCAGAATAATGCCGATCAGGATGCTGGTCACCGCGGTCGAGAGCCGGCTGAACGAGTAGCAGAAGCCGACGGCGCGGGCGCGAATATGGGTCGGGAAGACCTCGGCCTGGTAGGCGTGGTAGCTGATGGTCAGCCAGGCGTTGGACCAGGTGATCATAAACCCGCAGATCACCAGCAGAACCGGACTGTTCTGCAGGGCAAACAGGGTGCCGAAGATGACGGTCATCAGCGCGGAGAGGACGATCTGCCACTTGTTCTCAAAGCGATGCACGAAGCGGGTGCAGAACAGGCAGCCCAGCGGATAGGCGAGGGTGATAAAGAAGGCGTACAGCAGACTGTGGGTAATGCTGGCGCCCTGGCCGGAGAGCAATGCCGGCAGCCAGTTGCCAAAGCCGAAGAAACCGATCGCCTGGAAGAAATTCATCACCATCAGCATCAGGGTGCGCTGCCGATACTGCGGCGCCCAGATTTCGCGGAAGGTGCCGCGTTTGACGACGCTCTCCGCCGCCTGCGCATGCTTCGGCGACGGCGTCAGGCCGCAGCGGGCTTCCATCGCGCACATCACCGCATGCGCCTCATCATGCCGCCCTTTGGTTTCCAGCCAGCGGGCTGACTCCGGCAGTTTTTTGCGGATAAACCAGATCGCCAGCGAGAACAGCGCGCCGAAGATGATCACCCAGCGCCAGCCGCTGAGGCCGAAGAGGGTGGTTGGCACCAATATCCAGGACATCAGCGCCACCGCCGGAACCGACAGAAACTGGATAAAGAAGGCAAAGGCGAAGGCTTTATTGCGCAGGTGGGTAGGGACCCATTCGCTGAGGTAAGTGTCAATGGTCACCAGCTCAATGCCGAGGCCGATCCCTACCAGAAAGCGGAAGAAGATCACCCCTTCCGCGCTGCTCTGGGTCGCCATCAGCAGCGAGAAAAAGCCGTACCAGGCGAGCGCCACCATAAAGGTCAGCCGGCGTCCCAGCTTGTCCGCCAGCGGCGCCAGCAGGCTCGCGCCGATAAACAGCCCCATAAAGGTGGCGGAGGCAAAGGCCGCCTGATCGGCGATGCCAAAGATCCCCTCCGCGCCGGTGTGGAAAATACCCTCCGCCAGCAGGCCCGCGCTGATGTACCCGGTCTGGAACAAGTCGTAGAGCTCGAAGAAGCCGCCGAGAGAGAGCAGGGTGATAAACGACCATAACCCGAAGGAGGCGGGCAACGCGTCAATGCGTCCGGTTAAGGTGGCGTGCGGTTGTCCTGGCGAAGCATAGGGCGTTTCGCCGAGAACCTGGGTAGTAGACATGGTGTTGTGTTCCTCAGGAAGAATGGTTTGCCTGCTAATGTTAAGTGATTGTTAATAGTTTTAAATTTTTAATCTTCAGCGTTAACGGCAATCTTTAGCGCAAGATCGCGCCGTACAGGAGGAAAGTTGAGATTCATGCTGCTTTTCGCCGCACGCCAGGGGAAGAATTGAAGTAAATCACCGTGGGCGGCAATGTTCCCCGCCTGGCGTTGTCGCGCTGCCCAGGGCCCGGGCCAGACAGAGTAAACGAATCCTCACCGGCGGCGTTTTCCCGCTTTACCCGCTATTACGCCGGGCTATAATGTGCCCACTTTCATACAGGAGTCATGCGTTGGACAGTCATCCTTATTGTTATTCTCCGGCAAGCTAACGCGACTGTTTTCGCTGCTTGCCGAACCGGCGGGCAGCAATCTTTGATTACCGGATTGCCTCCCTTAATGTAGTGATTCGCGACCGTACGCGAGAGGCACCGTTATGTTTCTGTTTCCCACCAGCTTATTTCCTCCACCATCACCCGCCCGCTAATTGCCCGGCGCGGCTGAGCGCGACATCAATAATTTTTGGCTTTCAGTTATCTGGAGGAAGGCGCGATGGTATTTCCTTATATGACACATTTACTCGCGGCGATGCTGCTGGGAGCGCTGATCGGCGCGGAAAGACAGTGGCGGCAACGTATGGCCGGCTTGCGGACCAATGCGCTGGTGGCCACCGGCGCGGCGGTGTTTATTCTTAGCGCGATGTCGGCGTCGCCGGACAGCCCCGGGCGCATTGCGGCGCAGATCGTCTCCGGTATCGGCTTCCTTGGGGCGGGAGTGATTATGCGCGATGGCATGAACGTTCGCGGCCTCAATACCGCCGCCACCCTGTGGTGCTCGGCCGGTATCGGTGTCCTCTGCGGCCTGGGACAGTTCTGGAACGCGACGGCGGCGACGCTGATTATTCTGTGCGCTAATATCCTGCTCCGCGAAGCGGCGCAGCGCATTCATGCCTTGCCGGGCGCCGGAGACGAAGAGAAACGCTATATCTTGCGCGTCACCTGTTTACGCGAGCATGAAAAGGCCGTGCGTCAGCTGCTGCTGAATATTGCTCAGCAGCAAAGGTTCACCCTGCAGGGGCTGCAGTCGGCGGCGGCAGATACGGCGGATCAGCGGGAGATTTGCGCGGAGCTGATTAGCCATAAGCAGCATCACAAAACGCTGGCGCAGATTATGGCGCAGGTGGCCGGCCAGCAGAATGTCACCTCGGTACACTGGCGCGTCGGAGAAGCGTAGAGACAGGCGGCGGGGCAGAAGACATGGCCGCTCGCCGCGCGATTCGCCAACCCGCGGGAAAGCGGCTAGAATGGCCTCCTGCCGGAGGTTATAAGAATGTTAAATAATGGATGTGTGTCGTCGGAATCTGCCCAGACTATGACGACGGCTGATTTTCGCTTTACCCGCGTGATGGCCGAGCAGGCGGCGCGTGCCCGTCTGACGCTGGACGACGATCAGCTGTCGCTCATCGCCCGCCTCGACGCCCTGGGTCAGCAGCTGTTGTCCGCGCCCGGCACGCCGCAGGGACTGTACGTTTGGGGACGCACCGGGCGAGGGAAAAGCTTTATTCTCGACCACTTTTTTGCCAGCCTGCCGCTCGCCGCCAGGCGTCGGGTCCATTTTCATCACTTCTTCCGCGAACTGCATCAGCGGCTGAATGCCCCCGGCGCGCCCGGCCTGCAGGCGGTGATGATGCAGATGACCTCCGGCTGCCGCCTGCTGTGCTTTGACGAATTTCATCTTCATGACCCCGGCGACGCCATGCTGATAAAGGCGCTGCTGGAACACCTTTTTCAACGGGGCATCGTGCTGCTGGCAACCTCTAACTACCCGCCGGAGATGCTGCTGCCTAATCCGCTGTATCACGATCGCTTTTTACCGTCGATCGCGCTGATCCGCGCCCACCTGGCGGTCGTCGCGCTTAACGGCGAGGAGGATTATCGCGAACGGCACCTGAGCCAGGATAACGCCTTCTGCAGCGGGCGGCTATGGGTTAACCCGAGCGAACAACAGCGTCAGCTGTACGATCTGCCCTCGCTGCCTGCCGAACCGGTTCCGCTGGCGGTAGGCTATCGCACGCTGCAGGCGGCCGCGGCGTCACCCGACTTGCTCCATTTCTCTTTTGCCCAACTCTGCCAGGCCGCCACGGCGGTGATGGACTATCTGGCGCTCAGCGAACGTTATGCCGTCTGGTTGCTGGACGAGGTGCCGCCGCTGGCCACGGTAGGGCCGGCGGCCCAGCAGCGCGTTATCAACGTGATTGATGTGCTGTATGAAAAGCAGATCCGCCTGCTGCTGGTGACCCGCTGCGACCTGGAGACGCTGGTGGCCGGGGTGGAACTGGAGGATATTCAGCGAACGCGGAGCCGCCTGCAACAGCTGCCGCGGGCGGTATAAAAAAAACGCCCCGGCGGGTGCCGGGGCGAGGGGATCACAGGTCGAAACGGTCGAGGTTCATGACCTTGGTCCAGGCGGCGACAAAGTCATGCACCAGCTTCTGCTGCCCGTCGGCGCAGGCGTAGACTTCCGCCAGCGCGCGCAGGACCGAGTTGGAGCCAAACACCAGATCCACGCGGGTGGCGCTGTACTTCGCTTCGCCGGTTTTACGGTCGCTGCCGGTAAACAGCTCCGCCCGATCATCGGCCGCTTTCCAGACGGTGGCCATATCCAGCAGGTTGACGAAGAAGTCATTGCTGAGCACGCCGACGCGGTCGGTAAACACCCCGTGTTTGCTGCCGTCGTAGTTGGCGCCCAGCACGCGCAGTCCACCCACCAGAACCGTCATCTCCGGAGCGGTTAAGGTCAGCTGCTGCGCTTTATCGATCAGCAGCGTTTCCGTCGACACACCGCCCTCGATACGACGGTAGTTGCGGAAGCCATCCGCCAGCGGCTGCAGCAGGTCAAACGACTCGACGTCGGTCTGCTCAGGCAGGGCGTCGACGCGGCCTGGAGTAAACGGCACGTTGACGCTGACGCCGGCCGCCGCCGCCGCCTGCTCCACGCCGACCACGCCAGCCAGCACGATGATATCGGCCAGTGACGCTTTGCCGGAGGCGCGCTGGATCGCCTGCAGGGTCGGCAGCACCCGACTGGCGATAGCATTGACCGGCCAGTCTTTCTGCGGGGCCAGCGCCAGACGCGCGCCGTTGGCGCCGCCGCGCTTATCACCGCCGCGGAAGGTGGAGGCGGAGGCCCAGGCGACCGACACCAGCTCACTCACCGACAGGCCGGCGCCAGCGATGGCGGTTTTCAGGCTGGCGATGTCGTCCGCGCTCGGCTGATGGGTCGCCGCCGGCAGCGGATCCTGCCAAATGAGATCTTCTTTCGGCACTTCCGGCCCGAGGTAACGGGATTTCGGCCCCATATCGCGGTGGGTCAGTTTGAACCACGCCCGGGCGAACGCCTCGTTAAAGGCCTGCGGATCGTTGAGGAAGCGACGGGAGATCTTCTCAAACTCCGGGTCGAAGCGCAGGGTCAGGTCGGTGACCAGCATGGTCGGTTTGCGCTTTTTACCCGGGTTAAACGGATCCGGGATAATTTCCGGCGCGTCTTTGGCTTCGAACTGGATAGCGCCCGCCGGGCTGCGGGTCTGCACCCATTCGTATTTGAACAGGTTCTCGAAAAAGTAGTTGCTCCACTGGGTAGGCGTCTGCGTCCAGACCACTTCCAGACCGGAGGTGATGGCATCCGCGCCTGCGCCGCTGCCGTAGCTGGAGTGCCAGCCCAGACCCTGGGCTTCCAGCGGGGCGGCTTCCGGCTCGGCGCCGACGTGGCTGGTCTCGGCTGCGCCGTGGGTTTTACCCAGGGTGTGGCCGCCGGCGATCAGCGCGACAATCTCTTCATCGTCCATCGCCATATTGCCGAAGGTGGCGCGAATGGCCGCCGCGGCGGACAGCGGCTCGCCGCTGGCGTTAGGGCCTTCCGGGTTAACGTAGATCAGCCCCATTTCGGTGGCGCCGATGGCCTGTTTCGCCAGGCTTTCCGGGTGACGGTGGGCCAGCCACTCTTTCTCATCGCCCCAGTCGACGTCCAGATCCGGTTCCCAGACATCTTCACGGCCGGCGCCGAAGCCAAAGGTGCGGAAGCCGGCGTTTTCCAGCGCCACGTTACCCGCCAGCATGTAAAGGTCGGCCCAGGAGATTTTCTGGCCATATTTCTGTTTCACCGGCCACAGCAGACGGCGGGCCTTATCGAGGCTGACGTTATCAGGCCAGGAGTTCAGCGGCGCAAAGCGCTGCTGTCCACGACCCGCGCCACCGCGACCGTCAACGGTGCGGTAGGTGCCAGCGCCGTGCCAGGCCATACGAATAAACAGACCGATATAGCTGCCCCAGTCTGCCGGCCACCACTCTTGCGAATCGGTCAGCAGCGCTCTGAGGTCAGCCTTCAGCGCGGAGTAATCGAGCTTTTTAAACTCTTCCCTGTAGTTAAAATCCTCACCCAACGGGTTGGAACGACTGGAGTGCTGGTTCAGCAGATCGACACGCAGCTGGTTAGGCCACCAGTCGCGGTTGCCGGTGCCGCTGCCGGCGCTCTGCTTGGGCGTCTCGGCGTGGAAAGGGCACTTTCCGGCGGATGCGTTGTTGGATGGGTCGTTAGACGTGCTCATATCAGGCTCCGTTTGCTTTTGTGAATGCCGTTACGATATACACTGCTACCAATAAGCGATATTTGAATGAGTCTACGGATTTAATAGCTAATTCCGTTCAACGAAGGGCGAAACACCCTCTTATATGCCCTGGCGGATCCAGGGATAAAAAATAAACCTCATCATTAACCATAGTCGTAACGAGACGGCAAAGGAAACGATCTGTGTCAAACGGGTAGAAGGAATGCTAATTGTTTGAGATATGACAATTTTACTATGAGAAAAGGATGAGGGTTTTCCGCTGCGCGAGCGTAACGAATGCCCGACGCAGGGGTTGTTGGCAGACACAGAATAAGCTAATACTTAGACACCATGTGACTGGCGCTAAAGACAGAATACTGTTGGGGAGCATGGTCAACGTCGCCGCGCGCCTGGGCATTACCGCTATCTGGAGATAAGTTATGCCTGAATTAGCTTCTTTAATGGCCTTTGCCGCGGTGGCGCTGGGGTTAGTGTTAACCCCTGGCCCCAATATGATGTATCTCACTTCGCGTTCGATTTGCCAGGGAAAACGCGCTGGCTTTATCTCCCTTGCCGGGGTGGCCGTGGGTTTTTTCTTCTATATGTTGTGTGCCGCTTTCGGCATTACCGCGTTGGTTTTCGCGGTCCCTTACGCCTACGATGCATTGCGTTTGTGCGGGGTCGCTTATTTGCTCTATCTGGCGTGGCAGGCGATTAAACCGGGAGGGCGGCCGATATTCGCGGTGCGCGACTTACCCGCGGACAGTGGGCGTAAGCTGTTTCTGATGGGATTTATCACCAGCCTGGCGAACCCCAAAGTTGCCATCCTGTATTTGTCCCTGCTGCCGCAATTTATCACCCCCGGACTCGGCAGCGTGCTCAGCCAGTCGTTAATATTAGGCTGTACCCAGGTATTAATCAGCGTGGCGGTGAACGGCCTGATTATCTTGCTGGCCGGGCAGGTGGCGCTTTTTCTTGGTCGGCGGCCGGGCTGGCAACAATTTCAACGCTGGCTGATGGCGACGGTACTGGCCGGGATGGCGGTTAAGATCGCTTTTGAGGCCAGAAAATAACCGGGTTTACCGGGGAAAGGGGAGCCAGCGAGACCTGTCGCTGGCCAACCTCGCGCCCTGATGCCTTTCTCCCACAGGGAAAGGCTCTCCACGCTCTAACATGCTGAAACATTTCTGCCAGATCATTAGCAACCTTTCAGTAGGGCTAACGCCGCGATAAGGCTATGCTTCCCGGCCGTTACGCCGTTGGTTTTTCCCGTGATCCAGGTGATGTACCGCTAATGCCCCTTTTGAGAGATGAAATTCGCGACCACTCCGCGGAAGAGATGCTGTTTATCCGCCGGGCCGCAATCGCCTTTCTGCTGGTGGTGGTCTGCTTTGGCGTGCTGATTTTCAACCTCTACCATCTGCAGGTGGAGCAGCACGATTTCTACCAGACCCGCTCCAACCAAAACGATATCAAAATGCTGCCCATCGCCCCCAGCCGCGGGCTGATATTCGATCGCAACGGCATTCCGCTGGTGCAGAATATTACCCTGTATCGCCTGCAGGTGATCCCGAGCAAAATTCCCGATATGGCCGCGCTGCTGCAAAGCCTGACGCCGATTGTCGACCTGACGCCGGACGACATCGCCAGTTTCCGCGACGATATGCACCACAGCAGCCGCTATAAAGCGGTTACCCTCAAGTCCGACCTCAGCGACGTGGAGGTGGCCCGCTTCGCGGTCAACGAATTCCGTTTCCCCGGGGTGACGGTGGAGAGCTACCAGCAGCGTGAATACCCCTACGGCGCAGAGCTGGCGCACGTGGTGGGCTATGTGTCGAAAATCAACGACAGCGACCTGCAGCGGCTGGCGAAAGACGGTGAAGAGGAGAACTATGCTGCCGACCACAATATTGGCAAGCAGGGAATCGAAGGCTATTACGAAAAAGCGCTCCACGGCACCACCGGCTACCAGGAGGTGGAGGTGGATAACCACGGCCGGGTGGTACGTCTGCTGAAAGAGGTACCGCCGGTGGCCGGGAAAAACCTCTATCTGACCCTTGACCTGCACCTGCAGCAGTATATCGAGTCGGTGCTGAAGGGGCAGCGCGCGGCGGTGGTGGTGGTCGATCCCCGCGATGGCGGGGTACTGGCGATGGTCTCCAGCCCCAGCTACGATCCTAACCCGTTCGTCAAAGGCATCGGCTATCAGGCCTATAAATCGCTGCTGGATAACCCCGACCGACCGTTAATCAACCGTGTCACCCAGGGGCTGTATCCCCCGGCCTCGACGGTGAAGCCCTATATGGCGCTCTCGGCGCTCTCCGCGGGCGTGATCACGCCGAATACCACCTTCTTCGGGGCGCCGACGTGGACGCTGCCGGGCACGCAACGCCGCTATCGCGACTGGCTGAAAACCGGCCACGGCATGCTCAACGTCACCAAAGCCATTGAAGAGTCCGCAGACACCTTTTTCTACCAGGTTGCCTTCGAGATGGGTATCGACCGGATCCATGAGTGGCTGAGCAAGTTCGGCTACGGCCAGTCTACCGGCATCGATCTCAATGAGGAGTATGCCGGGGTGCTGCCGAGCCGGGCGTGGAAGCAGCGGGTGCATAAAAAGCCCTGGTATCAGGGGGATACCATCTCCGTCGGCATCGGCCAGGGATACTGGATCGCCACTCCCATCCAGATGGTGAAAGCGCTCACCACGCTGCTGAACAACGGTAAGGTGCAGGATCCGCATCTGCTCTATTCGATGAAGCAGGGCAATCATGTGGAACGTTATCAGCAGCCGGCGAACCTGCCGCAGGTCGGCGATCCGAAATCCCCGTACTGGGGCATTGTGCGCAACGGCATGTATGGGATGGCTAATCTGCCCAACGGCACCGGCTACAAACTGTTCCACACCGCGCCGTATCAGATTGCGGCAAAGTCCGGGACCTCGCAGGTGTTCAGTCTGAAGCAAAACCAGACCTATAACGCCAAAATGATCCCGGTGCGTCTGCGCGACCACATTTTCTATACCCTGTTTGCCCCTTATCAGCATCCGAAGGTGGCGATGGCGCTGATCCTGGAGAACGGCGGCGGGGACGGGGTGGTGGCCGGACCGACGGCGCGCGCCATCCTGGACCATATTTTTGTCCCGCAGCAGGCGCCGGCGGCGGCCGCCGACGTGCCGCAGCGGGAGAGCGCGGACGCCCAGTAAGCGGCAGGACTTATTCCGCAGGCGCATCGTTCATAGAAATTGGTTATTTGTCCCCTTATCTTCCCGGCGGCATAGTATTTTTAAGGAACATGACGAGTGAGGAGGAAGGGTGACACGTAAGCGATTATTGCTGGTTCAGACCGGGACGCCCCCGGCAGCCATCCGCGAGGAGCATGGCGATCTGCCGCGCTGGTTCCGCACGCTGCTGGCGCCATGGCAGGCGCAGCTCACCGCGGTACGGGTGTTTGAGGAAGAGCCGCTGCCGGCGCCGGATCGCCAGACGGTGGCGGTGCTGACCGGCTCCTGGGCGATGGTTTCCGACCGCCTGGCGTGGAGCGAACGGACCGCCGACTGGATCCGTCAGGCGGTGGCTATCGGCATGCCGCTGTTCGGCGTTTGCTATGGCCATCAGCTGATGGCTCATGCCCTGGGTGGCGAGGTGGCGTATCATCCAGCCGGACGGGAAAGCGGCAGCCAAACCGTTTCGCTATCGCCGTGGGGTGTCGACGACCCGCTGCTCCGGGACCTGCCGGCCGCCTTTCCCGCGCATCTGAGCCATATGCAAACCATTACCCGCCTGCCGGAGGGGGCCACGGTGCTGGCCGCGTCCGCACACGACCCCCACCAGATCGTGCGCTACGGGCCGCACGCGGTCTCCACGCAGTTTCACCCGGAATTCACCGCGCCGATTGCCCGCGCGCTGATCCGCTACCGGGAGGCGGTGCTGCAGGCAGAGGGCATCGACCCGCAGCGGTTATACGATGAGGTGCAGGAGAGCCCGCAGGCCGCGGCAATCCTCACGCGCTTCGTCAGCGCCTTTCTGCCCCCTGATGCACCCGGCCATTAATCCCCTGCAGTGAATAGCACCCGCCAGCGGCGACGCCGGCGGGACATCTCGTGGGCCAGGTCGACGACCGCTTCGACGCGCAGCGCGTCAGCCGCCTGCGCCGTCAGCTCCGGTAAAGCATACTTCTGACGCAGGGCGGCCAGCGCCTGCGCCTCGGGCGGCGTCCGGGCGCGGACCTGTGCGGCCAGGCGCTGCTGTAGCGGCCTGAAGGCCGCCTCATCCAGCGGCGGCAGCTGGCGCAGAAAGGTTTTGCAACAGCGCAGCAGTTCCACGGCGCGGCGATCCGGGGACTGGAGCGCCATCAGCAGCCCGTCGCGATCGGCGACGCGCTGATAGCGACAGCTCACCACATAGCCAATCTGCTGCTCTACCCGCAGGCGCTGGAAGAAGAGCGGTTCGCAGCGCTGCGCCAGCACCCGCAGAGCCGCCAGCGAGGCGCCATCCGGCAGCGGAATAAAGACCAGCAGCGCCGTATCGCCCCCGGGGAAAGCCAGCCGTTCGACGCCGCGCCGGCAGGGGCCGGGGAGGCTGCCCGGCGGGTTGACCGGGACGGTAAGCAGGCTCAGCTGGCGCGCGACCCACCGCGCATCCTCCGCGCTGCCGCCGGCCAGGGCCGCCAGCCAACCTGCCTGATGCTCTGATGTGACCAACCGTTCGGGGAGCTGGGCCATGAGATGACGGATAGCAATACTCTCCGGCGGCGGGGTCAGCGGGTCGGCCGGGAGCGCGAGCTGCCGCACGATGGCCTGCAGAATAGCCTCCGGCCGCCGGCCGGCAGCTGGCAACTGCAGGAGCAGCTGCCAGCTGCCGTCGACGCGATGCCACTCGCCGTGGCCCCCGGCGTGGCGCAGCGCGGCGAGCAGCGGGCGCAGCTGTTCCCCGCGCGCCAGCCCCTCGGCCTGAGTGGGCGAGCAGGAGAAGGGCGGTCGGAGCAGGAGCCTCGGCGGCTCTCCCGGTAACGGGAGGTGGAGCAGCGGCGCGGCTTGTGCCGGACTTTCGGCCACGAGGCCGCCAGCGGCTTGCGGATAAAAAGCGAATTTCAGCGCCGGGGCAGTGACCGGGCGGCGGCGCCAGCGGCTGAGCGGCAGGCTAAAGCCCTGGGTGGCAACAGGCTCCCCTGGGGAAAGGGTCTGGCAGGCCAGGCTGACAGTAGGGGCGGCCTGCAGGGCGGCGCAAAAATCGGCGAACCCGACGGGCGGCGCGCCGGGGGCAAAGCCGAATGCCCGCTGGCGCAGCTGATCGAGGGGCGACAGCGCCTGAAAACGGCGCCGGGACAGCTGATAGTAGTGTTGCTGCTGGTCTGGCGTCGTCCGCTGTAGCGTCTGCAGCCAGTGGGTTATCTGCCGGTCGACCTGTTCCGGCTGGTCGCTGGCGAAGACCAGCGCCAGCCAGCCGAGGTGCCGATCCTGATACAGCCAGTTCAGCGCTACCTCTTGCGCCTGACCACGCTGGCGCAGCCCGGCCATCAGGCTGCCGGGGGCTTCATCGAGCAAAAACTCGCGCAGTAAGGTGACGTTGTCACTTAAGGCGATCAGCGGACAGCGCCACAGGGCGGGCCGGGCGTCGACCGCCAGCTGCAGTTCAGTGGTCTCGTCCAGGCGCAGCGGCGGCGCCAGCGGCGGAGCCTCGCCTGCGGCAAGCCCGGCGGCGAAACGGACCGCCAGCTCGCCGAGCGCCTCCAGCGACTGCGGCCCCTGCAGCCAGAGCTGCATCCGCCGGGCGACGTAATGGGTGTGGTGAAAATCGCGTAAGGCCGTCTGCAGCGCAGGGAGATCGCCCGCCAGCGCGTCGGCGCTGCCTACCTGAAAGCGGCGAAACGCCGCGGGCGCGCTGGCGGCGTGACGCACGGCGGCTTCCCGGCGCGACGGCTCATGCTGCTGGATAAGGCGGTACTCGGCGTCAATCACCGCCACTTCGCGCTGAATATCTTCCCTGAGCAGCCGCGGCGCCTGCAGCATCTCCTGTAGACGCGCGACACCGTCAGCCAGACCATCGGCGGCGACCTCGAAAAAGAACGCGCTATGGCGGGCCAGGGTGGTGGCATTCACGCTTCCGCCCTGGCGCTGCACCCAGCCCATCAGCCGGTCATCATCCCGGTAGCGCTCACCGCCGTAAAACAACAGGTGTTCCAGCAGGTGCGCCAGCCCGGGGAAGCGCGAGGGTTCGTGGTGGCTGCCGACGGCGACCCGCGCCAGGGCCGCCGCGCGTTCGGCCTGCGGCTGATGGACCAGGGTGGCCTGCAGGCCGCCCGGCAGCGTGACGGTGCGGGTCGCCAGCGTCATTACAGGTCCCGGGTTTTGTAGATCAGCTGCGAGCTGGCCCGGTTGCGGAACTGCAGCTGGCTGACTTTTATCTCGCTGCAGGCCGCTTCGCGACGGGCGTCGAGGATTTTGTGATGATGCGGGGATTTGCTGCACACCGGGTCGGCGTTATCGGCGCTGCCGGTCAGCATAAAGGCCTGGCAGCGGCAGCCGCCGAAGTCTTTCTCTTTTTCATCACAGGAGCGGCACGGCTCCGGCATCCAGTCATACCCGCGGTAACGATTGAAGCCGAACGAGTCATACCAGATCGACTCCAGACTCTGCTCCAGCACCGACGGAAACGTAACCGGCAGCTGGCGCGCGCTGTGGCACGGCAGGGCGGTGCCTTCCGGGGTGACGCTGAGGAAAATCGATCCCCAGCCGCCCATGCAGCCTTTCGGCCGCTCTTCGTAATAGTCCGGGGTGACAAACAGCAGGTTGGTGAGGTTGCCGCTGGCGGCCATTTTCTGCCGGTAGTCGGCGACCACCTGCTCGGCGCGGGCGATCTGCTCCCGGGTCGGCAGTAGCCCCTCGCGATTGAGGAACGCCCAACCGTAGAACTGGCAGGTGGCCAGCTCAACGTCATCCGCTTCCAGCTCAATGCACAGCGCGATAATTTTATCCAGCTGATCGATGTTGTGCCGGTGCAGAACGAAGTTGAGCACCATCGGATAGTCGCGCGCTTTCACCGCTCTGGCCATCGCCAGCTTCTGCTGGAAGGCTTTTTTGTTGCCGGCCAGCGCGGCGTTGAGCACTTCATCGCTGGCCTGGAAGCTAATCTGGATATGGTCCAGACCGGCCTCGCTGAAGGCGTCGAGTTTGCTCTCCGTCAGCCCTATCCCGGAGGTGATCAGGTTGGTATAAAACCCGAGGTCGCGCGCGGCGCGGATCAGCTCCGGCAGATCTTTACGGGTCAGCGGCTCGCCGCCGGAAAAGCCCAGCTGTACGCTGCCCATCGCCCGCGCCTGGCGAAAGACCTCGATCCATTGTTCGGTGGTCAGCTCTTTTTCCTGTTGGGCGAAGTCCAGCGGATTCGAACAGTAGGGGCACTGCAGCGGGCAGCGATAGGTTAGCTCCGCCAGCAGCCACAGCGGCGGATTGACGGCGGGTTTACGCTGGCTCACGGCAGGTGATCCACTTCTGTTGACAGGCTATCTGCAGGAACTCGATGACGTCGTCATCAACGCCCCCGGCTTCCGGGAAGCGGTCGTTGAGCATGGCGATAATCGCCGCGACGTCGCGCCGGCCATCCACCAGCTCGAGGATCGCCGCGGCGGTTTCATTGAGTTTGGCCATTCCCTCAGGATAGAGGATCACATGGCTCTCCTGGGCGGCTTCCCACTGCAGGCGGTAGCCGCGACGAAAGGCAACGATGGAAATTCTCTGCATGATTACACCAGTCGGGTCGTGTGCCAGGCCGCCTTGTCGGTGACCGTATGATAGGGCGGGCGCTGCAGGGCATAGGCCATGGTCATGGCGTCGAGCATCGACCATAAAATGTCGAGCTTAAACTGCAGGATCTCCAGCATCCGGTTCTGTTTTTCAGCGCTGTCGCAGTAGGCCTTCGCCAGCGCCAGGCCATGCTCCACGTCGCGGTTAGCCTGGCTCAGACGGCTGCGGAAGTAAAAATAGCCTTCCTCTTTGATCCACGGGTAGTGCTGCGGCCAGCTGTCGAGGCGCGACTGATGGATCTGCGGGGCGAACAGCTCGGTCAGGGAGCTGCAGGCCGCCTCCTGCCAGCAGGCGCGACGGGCGAAGTTAAGATAGGCATCCACCGCGAAGCGCACGCCGGGCAGCACGTGGCGCTCGCTGAGCAGATCGTCGCGGCTCAGACCGACCGCTTCCCCCAGCCGCAGCCAGGCTTCAATCCCGCCGTCCTCGCCGTGGCTGCCATCGTGGTCGAGGATCCGCTGCACCCATTTGCGCCGGGTCTGCGCGTCCGGGCAGTTGGCCATGATCGCCGCGTCTTTCAGCGGGATAGTGGTCTGGTAATAAAACCGGTTCGCCACCCAGCCCTGAATTTGCTCGCGGGTCGCGTCGCCGTTATGCATGGCGATGTGGTAAGGGTGGTGAATATGGTAGAAGGCGCCTTTAGCCCGCAGGGCCGCTTCAAAGGCCTGCGGCGACAGCGTGTCGGTGATCAGCATGCGATATCCTGAAGGGTGATAGCCATCCCGTCCCAGCTCACTTCAATCCCCTGCTGCGTCAGCGCCTGACGCTGGGGAGAGCGCTCGTTAAGGATCGGGTTGGTGTTATTGATATGAATAAGAATTTTGCGTTTTGCCGGCAGGGAGGCCAGCAGGGCCATCATCCCGTGCTCATCGCCGAGCGCCAGGTGGCCCATATCGCGGCCGGTATTGCGCCCGACGCCGGCGGCCTGCAGTTCGTCATCCTGCCAGACGGTGCCATCGATCAGCAGACAGTCCGCTTTTTGCAGCCAGGGCAGAATGGTCTCATCCGGCTCACCGAGCCCCGGAGCGTAGAACAGCGTCTGCCCGTTGCGGCGGTTTTCGATAAACAGCGCCACGTTATGGCCCGGCAGCGGCCGGTCGCGATACGGCGAATAGGGCGGCGCGTTGCTGGCGATAGGCACCGCGGTAAACCGCAAATCAGGACAGGCGTCAACGGTAAAAGGCTGCTGCGGCGCGATGGGGTGATGCACCAGGCCGCCGTTCCAGTGGCGCAGCATGGTAAACACCGGGAAGCCGGTGGAGAGATCCTCATGGACCTCCGGGGTGCACCACACCTGGTGCGGGCAGCCTTCGCGCAGGCTGAGTAACCCGGTAGTGTGGTCGATCTGGCTGTCGGTGAGAATAATGCCGCCGATATGCGTTCCGCGCAGCACGCCGGTTTTATTTAACTCGGGCGTGTGGGCAATCTGCTGGCTGATATCCGGCGAGGCGTTGCACAGCACCCACTCTTGACCGTTATCGCTGACGATGATCGACGACTGGGTGCGGGCGCTGGCCTGGATCGTGCCGTCGCGCAGACCCTGACAGTTGGCGCAGTTGCAGTTCCATTGCGGGAAACCGCCGCCGGCGGCGGAACCGAGGACTTTAATGAACATGAAGACGGACCGGGTAATGAAAAAAGAGGCCCGCGCGAACGGCGGGCGGGGCGATTAGCGGTTAGAAATGTACAGCGTCACTTCCAGACCGAGACGTAAATCGATAAAAGCAGGTTTCTTCCACATGTTTTGTTCCTCTTAAAAATGACGACAGGCCTCACGGATAATGCAGGATCTGTGACGGCCGCCGCATATTGCGCTTCACCGGGAGAGAGATCAACCCGGAATCTGTAAGGAATTAACTTCATGTTTACAATATAACCTATTGTTGCCAAACATTTTTTAATACCCGCAGCCAGTTACGCCACAGCAGCTTATCCAGCACCAATTGATCATAGCCGCTGTCACGCAAGGCATTGATAAGCCGCGGTAAGCCGGCCACATCCCCCAGCGCGTCCGGCAGGGTGACGCCGTCAAAATCCGAACCAAGTGCCACATGATCCTCACCCATTATGTTAATAAGATAGTCGATATGCCGGATGATGGTGGCGAAGGGCGTGTCGCTATCGCGCCGTCCGTCGGCCCGCAGGAAGGCGTTGCCGAAATTAACGCCCACCACGCCGCCGCTGTCGCGGATCGCCCGCAGTTGCCGATCGGTCAGGTTGCGCGGCTGCGGGCACAGGGCGTGGGCATTGGAGTGGGTGGCCACCAGCGGGGCGGTGGAGTGACGGGCGGTATCCCAAAAGGCCTGTTCATTCATGTGCGAAACATCGATCTGCATCTTCAGGGCGTTGGCCTGGGCAATGAGCGCAATGCCCTCGCCGGTAAGACCCGGCCCGCTGTCCGGACTGCCGGGAAAGGCGCCGGTGACCCCGCAGCCGAAGCGATTGGCGATGTTCCAGAACGGACCTATGCTGCGCACCCCGGCGCGATAAAAGTCCTGCAGATCTTCGCCCTGGGCGTCGAACCCGCCGGCGCCTTCGATGTGCGCCACCATCGCCAGCGCCTTATCCTGACGGCAGCGTTCGATATCCGCCGCGCTCAGGCACAGCCGCGCGCGGCTGGCGTCATGGGCGCAAATCGCCTTGAGGATAGTCAGCTGCTGCCAGAGGATCGTTAATGGGTCCCACGCCTGACTGGCGTACTGGGGCGCCACGCGGGCGATATACTCCTGCGGCGGTACAAAGAGGGCGAACAGGCCGCCGGCCAGACCGCCCTGGCGAATACGCGGATAATCGAGGTGGCCGTTCTCTATCCCGGCAAAGAAAGCGTTCACCGGATCCTCGCGATGGTGAAGCCAGAGATTCAGCAGCAGGTCATTGTGACCATCAAAAATCGCCACAGCGGGCTCCTGGGTTATCAGGTGGTAAAAATGGCTGTCACGGTAGCGGATTTATGCCCGGGGGCAAGCAGAAATTCACAAGCCAGCAACAATTGCCAACATTGATTATGTATCACACTGTATCCCGCGGCGGATCGCTGACATGAAGAGATAAAAACGGCCCCGGTCGGGCACACGGCGGATACAAATTTCCGCTTAACTGGTTACGTACTCTCTTGATGACGATGAAAGGTGACATAGCGATGAACAGATTATCCCTGATCCGGTATACCAGCGCCGCGGCGCTGGGGTTATCCACCCTGTGGTCCGCCGCCGTTTGCGCCGCTGAAGACGCGGGGGCGTTCGACAAGATCCACCAGATCCACGCCGGCGATCTGAATATTGGCTACGTGGATATCGGCCCGCGCGACGGCCAGCCGGTGATTCTGCTGCACGGCTGGCCCTACGATATTCAGAGCTATGCCCAGGTGGCGCCAGCTTTAGCGCAGAAGGGCTACCGGGTGATTGTGCCGTATCTGCGCGGCTACGGCACCACCCGTTTCCTCTCCGCCAGCACGCCGCGTAACGGTCAGCCGTCGGCGATGGCGGCCGATATTGTCCATCTGATGGATGCCCTGAACATCAGGCAGGCGGATCTGGCCGGCTTTGACTGGGGGGCGCGCACGGCGGATATCGTCGCCGCGCTGTGGCCGCAGCGGGTGAAATCCCTGGTCTCGGTGAGCGGGTATCTGATCAGCAGTCAGCAGATTGGCGAAAAACCGCTGCCGCCGCAGGCGGAGCTGTCGTGGTGGTATCAGTTCTATTTTGCCACTCCGCGCGGGGAAGCAGGTTACCGGCAGAACACCCATGACTTTGCGAAATTTATCTGGCATCAGGCGTCGCCGCAGTGGCCATTCAGCGACGCAACCTTTGCCAAAACCGCCCGGGCGCTGGATAACCCGGACCACGTGGCGATCACCATCAGCAACTACCGCTGGCGCCTGGGGCTGGAGAAGGGAGAAGCGAAGTATGCCAGCTATGAACAACGGCTGGCGGCGCTGCCGCCGATTACGGTGCCCACCATCACTCTGGAAGGGGCGAATAACGGCGCGCCGCATCCGGCTCCCGCCAGCTACCGGGCCAAATTTACCGGTAAATATGAGCACCGGGATCTGCAGGGGCCGGTGGGCCATAACCCGCCGCAGGAGGACCCGACGGCGTTTGTGCAGGCGGTGGTGGACGCCGATCGTTTGTAACCCGCGCCTTGCCGGCGGCGCGACGTTGCGCTTCCGGCAACACAGCTTATGCTTGTGAAGAGTCTATTTTGCCGCAGGAGCAGCCTTTGGAGCGTATTGACCACATCCTGGTCGTCGATGACGACCGCGACATCCGGGAACTGATTGTCGACTATCTGGAAAAATCGGGATACCGCGCCAGCGGCGCGGCGAACGGCAAAGCCATGTGGTCGGTGCTCAAAAACCATCAAATCGACCTGATTGTGCTGGATATCATGATGCCGGGGGAGGATGGCTTAACGCTCTGTCGCCAGCTGCGCGCAAACCCGCAACAGGATATCCCGGTGCTGATGCTCACCGCCCGCACCGACGACAGCGACCGGATCCTCGGCCTTGAGATGGGGGCTGACGACTATCTGGTGAAGCCCTTTGTGGCCCGCGAACTGCTGGCGCGCATCAAAGCCATTTTACGCCGCACCCGGGCGCTGCCGCCCAACCTGCAGATCACCGAGGCGGGCAGGCTGATCGCATTTGGCGACTGGCTGCTCGATACCGCCGCCCGCCATCTGCTGGACGACAGCGGGGCGATTGTCGCCCTCAGCGGGGCGGAGTATCGACTGCTGCGGGTGTTTCTCGACCACCCCCAGCGGGTGCTGAACCGCGATCAGCTGCTCAATCTGACCCAGGGACGCGACGCCGAACTGTTTGAACGGTCAATCGACCTGCTGGTGAGCCGGCTGCGTCAGCGCCTGCGGGAGGATGCCCGCGAGCCGGCCTACATTAAGACGGTGCGTAGTGAAGGCTATGTGCTGTCGGTCCCGGTCTCCATCCGCGAGAGGCATGAATGAGGTTCTGGCCCGCCTCGCTGCAGTCGAGGCTGATGGCGCTGCTGTTTCTGGCGCTGCTGCTGGCGAATACCTTAACCCTGTCGCTGCTGTTTTATGAGCGTATGAGCAGCGCCCGCAGCGTGATGCTGGGCAATCTGGCGTCGGATGTCGCCACCAGCGTGGCGATCCTCGACCGTCTGCCGCCCGCTGAACGCCCGCAGTGGCTGCCGAAGCTGGCGCGCGGCAACTACCGCTATCAGCTGGACGCCGGTGAGCGCGGCGACTATCCGGACAGCTGGCGCGCCCGGGACGCGGCGCGCTCCCTGCAGGAGGCGTTGAGCGCGCAGTATCCGGTGAGTATTGTGGCGATCCCCGGTCCGCGGCAGCATATCCAGGCCCATATTACCCTCCACGATGGCGCCCCCTTAACCCTCGACCTGTGGCCGAAACTACCGCCCATCGCCCGCTGGCTGCCGGTGGTGCTGATCGCTCAGTTTGTCCTCCTGCTGGCCTGCGCCTGGTACGCGGTTCGCCAGGTACTGCAGCCCATCACTCGCTTTACCCATGCGGTGAATGCGCTTGAGCCGGCCAGCGACACGGCGGGAACCATGGCCGAGCAGGGGCCGGAGGAGGTGCGCCGTGCCGCCCGCGCGTTTAACGCGATGCAGACCCGCATCCACGATCATCTGCAGGAGCGGGCGCGGATCCTCGCCGCCATCTCCCACGATCTGCAAACCCCGATCACCCGGATGAAGCTGCGGGTGGAGATGGCAGACCAGCCTGAACTGCGCGACAAACTGCTGCAGGATCTCGACAATATGACCCGCCTGGTGCGCGAAGGTATCGCCTTCGCTCGCACTTCGCAGCCGCTGGAGGAGGCGCGCCAGCGGCTGAACCTTGACGCCTTTCTCGACAGCATCGCCTGCGATTATGCCGATGTCGGCCGGCCGGTGCGGTTTTGCCCCGAGGCGCGCGCCGGAGTGGTGTGGATCCCACCGCAGGCCCTGCGCCGGGTGATGACCAACCTTATCGATAACGGGCTGAAATTCGGCGCCACGGTAACGGTCGCCCTCAACCGCGACGCCGCCGGGGATATCATCATTCATGTGCTGGATGAGGGGCCGGGGATCCCTGAGGCGTCGCTGCAGGCGGTGCTGCAGCCGTTTTATCGCCTGGAGGACTCGCGCAATCGCGATACCGGCGGCACCGGCCTGGGGCTGGCGATCGCCGCGCAGCTGGTCAGCCAGATGAACGGCACGCTGCGCCTGGCCAATCGCCCGCAGGGCGGTCTGGATGCCAGCGTGCGTCTCGCCGCGCAGGGATTGTATCCTGCTGTATCACCGGCGCAGATAGAAAACTAAGCCGACAATTCTCCCGCTTTCCCGACACATCCGCCCTACATCCCCTTGCTGTAATGTCGTGGCTGCCACCTTCGGCAGCGATGGCATAATGAGGAGAAGGCGATGTCGATATTCATTGCATTTTTGGGCGGGATGTTAACCCTGCTAAGCCCCTGCACGCTGCCGGTGATCCCGCTGCTGTTCGCCAGCGTCCGGGGCCGCCGGGGGCAACTGGCGATCATGCTGGCGGGCATGGCGCTGATGTTCGGCGCTGTGTCGTGGCTGGTGACGGTCGCCAGCGGTTGGGTCGTGAATCTGACGCTGGCTGGGCGCGGCCTGGCGCTGGCGTTCTTCGCCCTTGTCGGGCTGAGCCTGCTTTCGCCGCGCGTCGCGCAGCGGCTGACGTCACCCCTGGTGGCGCTGGGGAATCAGCTTAACGACGCCAGCTCACGCCAGCGCGGCTGGATCGGTTCGCTGCTGGCCGGGCTGGCGGTGGGTCTGCTGTGGGCGCCATGCGCCGGGCCGGTACTGGGGGCGATACTGAGCCTGGGCTTTGTGCAGCCGGGCCAGGCGACCACCGGCGGGTTGCTGTTGGCCTACGGCGGCGGCGGGGCGCTGATGTTATTCCTGCTCGGGTGGTGCGGCGCGGCGTTGATTGCCCGTCTGCGTCGCGGGCTGGCGTTCGGCGAACGGCTGCGCCGGCTGGCGGGGGTAGCGATGCTGGCCTCGGTGGCGCTGATCGCCAGCGGCGGCGACCGCTATTTGCAAAGCGCGGGAGGATGGAGTCAGGCGCTGGAGCAGCGGCTGGCCGCCCGTCTGCCGCAGCCAACGCAGAAAACGGTTCTGCAACCGATTGCGACGCCCGAGCCCAGCAGCGCGATGCCTTCGCTGGCGGGGGGCAGCGCATGGCTCAATAGCCCGGCGTTAACCCCGGAGCGTCTGAAAGGCAAAGTGGTGCTGGTGGACTTCTGGACCCGGGAGTGCATCAACTGTCAGCATACCCTGCCTTACGTGCGCGACTGGGCGAACAAATACCGCGCGGCCGGGCTGGTGGTGATTGGCGTCCATACCCCGGAATATCCCTGGGAGCGTTCGCTACCGCTGCTGCGCGAGGCGGTGAAGGCGTGGCGGATAACCTACCCGGTGGTGGCGGATAATGAGTACGCCATCTGGAACGCCTTCGGCAATCAGTACTGGCCGGCGCATTACATTTTCGACGCACGTGGGCAACTGCGCTATACCGCCTTCGGCGAAGGGGATTATGCCCGCCAGGAGCAGGTGATCCAGCAGCTGCTGCAGGAGAGCAAAGCCTGACCCGCGGACGTCGGTGACTGCCGGACGGTTCCCTTTATCCCTTATGCCCATTGCCGGGCGGCGCTGCGCTTGCCCGGCCTACAGGAGCGCGCAGGGTGAATGTAGGCCCGGTAAGGCGCAGCCGCCACCGGGCATCGAAGCGGGAACGGCGCAGAATGCTCATTGCCGGGCGGCGTTACGCTTGCCCGGCCTACAGGAGTGCGCAGGGAGAATGTAGGCCCGGTAAGGCGCAGCCGCCACCGGGCATTGAAACGGGAAG